>JAHYJN010000029.1 GCA_019428905.1 Candidatus Brevefilum sp. | reverse complement strand
CGTTTCCCTCGGATCGCTAGCGGGTCATCCACAAACAAAGGCGAAGCACCTTCGATCACAACCGCATCCGGATTGAGGGCATGCAGGTTGTCCCGGACGGTGATCACGTCCTCTGCATTGGCTGTGTCTACCTTGTTGATCACAAACACATCTGCCATGCGTACATTCGTTTCACCAGGATAGTAACGCAGCTCATGCCCCGGCCGATGGGGGTCGGCAACCACGATCAGCATATCCGTGACATAAAACGAGAAGTCGTTATTCCCACCATCCCACAGCACAATGTCAACCTCTTTCTCCGCTTCACGCAAAATCGCTTCGTAATCCACACCAGCATAGACAATCACGCCATTGTCCAGGTGGGGTTCGTATTCCTCACGCTCTTCGATGGTGCATTCATGCTTATCCAGGTCGCTGTAATCCGCAAAACGTTGCACCTTTTGTTTCACAAGATCGCCGTATGGCATGGGATGCCGGATGGCAGCCACGGTGTAGCCCATCTCGCGCAGGATCAGCGATACCCGCCGCGTGGTCTGGCTTTTCCCTGAGCCTGTCCTGACGGCACACACGCCCACTACTGGTTTGGTGGATTTGATCTGGGTTTCTTTGGTGCCCATTAAGCGAAAATCTGCCCCGGCCGCATTAACAATCGCCGCCTTATGCATCACGTACTCATGTGGTACATCGCTGTAAGCAAAAATCACCTGGTCAATTTTTTCATTTTTAATCAATGACTCAAGCTGTGCTTCCGGTAGGATCGGTATGCCCTCTGGATACAGCTCGCCAGCCAACGCTGCCGGGTATTTGCGGTCATCAATGTTCGGGATTTGTGTGGCCGTGAACGCGACCACTTCATAGCTCTCATTGCCGCGGAAGAATGTGTTGAAATTGTGAAAATCACGTCCCGCCGCGCCCATAATAATCGTTCGAATTTTTTCCATTGTGTCTTTAACTCCTTTTCAATCGTTGGTTAGGTAAATATGATAAATAATTACATTACGCTGGGTGCCCTAATCCCCAGCAAACCCAGGCTGGACGCGATCACCTGCTGCGCTGCAGCAACCAGCCGTAAGCGGTACGCCCGCACATCAGGATCAGTATTCAATACCTGGCAGGTGTTATAAAAATCATTGAAGGCCTTTGCCAGCTCAAATGCCAGGTTAGCAATCACCAAAGGACGGTATTCAGCTGCTGCACGCAGCACCTCCGCCGGCAAGCGTGTCATCAATTCAATTAGGTCTACTTCGGCCTTTTCCAGGTCACCAGGGAAATCAACCGCCGGGGGTGAAAATTCCCCAGCCTTGCGCAGGATGCTGCCCGCCCGCACATGCGCATATTGAATATACGGCGCAGCCTGTCCATTGAAATCCAGCGCGGCGTCCCAATCGAATGTGACCACCTTGGTATTGTCCCTCGAAAGCATGGTGTACTTCAGTGCACCCAAGGCTACCGCCTCGGCGATCTCGTCTTTGATCTCCTCGGACAATTCGGGGTTCTTCTGCTCAACGATCGCCCGTGCCCGTTGGGTGGCCTCCCGAACCAGGTCATCAAACAATACCACTGTCCCCTCGCGGGAAGCCATGGTCACATTCCCTGGTAGGTTGACCAACTCATAAGCCAGGTGATAAAGCCGGTCTGCCCACTCATAGCCCAATAACGCCATTGTTTTGAAAATTTGCTTCATATATAACGATTGGCGGACGTCGATCACGTAAATCGATTTCGCCAGGTCGTATTCATTGAATTTCTGAATGGCCAAGGGAATGTCCTTGGTGGCATACAGGGATGACCCATCCGAGCGGAGGACTACCAAAACTCGGTATTCATCCTGCGTCCCGACAATTTCATCTAGGTCAATGAACACCGGCCCCTCAGGCCGTTCATCTTTTGCCAACCCCTGTTGGATCAGCTGTTCCACCAGGTGCGCACCCGGATCCTCAACTTCGCTCTCAAAATAAATCCGATCAAAGGATTCGTCCAGCTGGCTGTAAATCTGGTTAAATCCCTCCAAAGACCACTGGCGCGTCTTTTTCCACAAGGCCAGGATCTCGGGATCTCGTTGATTCCAGCGGGCGTACAGTTCCCGCACTTCGGCCTCATTTTCGGGTTCCTGAAACAGTCGGTCGGCTTCTGCATAGATTTGATTCATCCAATGCGTGTGATCTTCCCCCGGTTCTTCACCAGGGTGATTTTTAAGGTAATTCCACATCCATTTGATCACATGCAGGCCAATATCCCCCAGGTAATTGGCTCGGATCACGTCATAACCGGCAAATTCAAGGATGCGACAGATGCTGCCGCCCAAAATCACATTACGCAGGTGCCCCACATGAAACGCCTTGTGCGTATTTGGCTGTGAGTATTCCACCATTACGGTTTCATCACGATCTGGATTCTTTCCAAATTCAGACCCCTGGTCCAGTACCGTATCCACCACCCGCCGGGCATAGTCAGCGGTTGAGAAATACAGGTTGAGGTAGCCGTTCACCGCTTCAGCGTGCGAAAAACCGCCCAAGGAATCCCCTAAAGATGCGATGATCCCTTCAGCCAAGGCTTGGGCTCGTTGCGGGACAATCACCTTTTTCCCGGAACGCGCTTCGCTGGCTGCGATTGGGAATAGGGGGACTGCCATCCCCCATTCCCCGCTAAAGGGAATCTGGCGAAACTCCAGTGAGGCGTTCTTAATACCCTCAGTTTGCAGGTAAGCCCTAATTTTTGATTCAATGGTTAATTTCTCTTTTTCAAACATCCACGCTCATTTTCTTTGCTGGCATTTTCTGACAGGGCATATTATAACACCTTGGTGAGGGATAAATAAGCATCTGTTGAGTTTCTATTAAGAAGCTAACGACTATGCGAATAAACAGGGGCTTTCGATGCGACCATCACCATCTCCAGGCTGTCTGCGTCCATTCGCCACAGGTTGCCTTCACCATCATTTAACCAGATCGTCTCTTTTACATGCCAAGCTTTAGGTTGCAGAATCTGGGTGTCATCAGAGACCAAAGTACGGACAGTCATATCATTTATATCTACCCCCAATACCGCAAACTTATTTGTCACCCACTCAAATCCCCAAACGCTGATCAACATTTCGCTTTCATCTGGTGACCAAACCAAATCCCATGCCTCATCATAATCTGGGGGCAGAACAACACTTGCTTCAGTTTCCATCAGTAGATCTTTGACCACCAGGGTTAAGGGCTCTCCCACCAGCACGCGTGCAGCATAGCGCTCGTTTGGAGAAATGGATGTCAGGCATAAGCAATCAGCGTTGGCAAAGATCTCTTCGTAATTTCCAGTAGCGATTTCCACGCGGCTCAAATCCATTCCCCCGTAACCACCAACATTTTCAATCACGTTCATCACGTACAAAAATTGCCCATCTACTGACCATTTTATCGGCGTTATTCGCGTCGGACGGGCTGAGACATATTCATCCAGCACGATTTGTTCATCAGATCCATCAGTGTTGAACACCCTGAGTTGAACCCACCCGCCACCGCTATTGTCAGTACGAACAAAACCATGCGCGATCCTTTTTCCATCGGAAGATGGTAATACTACACCTTGAAAAGGTCCACCATCTGGGTTTAAAAAGTCCAATTGTTCGATGCTACCGTCCAGTAATAGGTGATAAATATGCTCATAATCCTCACCTCTAAAGAAAATACCACCCGATGTAGCTGCACCAGCCACACCAGCCACCATGGTAGGAACGGTTATCCGATGAACCTCATTACCGTGCAAGGGTTCCAAGAAAACAACACTGGGGGGATCGGTCGTTAAGTCGTTATAAATCACCGGCAGTGAGAAGCCTGCACCATCGTATGGATCAGGAATGGTCTCCACCACCATTGGAGTGTCCGTATTCGTAAGCGTTGTAGATACGATTGTGCCAACTGTTACACTGGGTTCACTTGTTGCAGATTCTTCAATTAGGGCTTCTGCTGTCTCCAATTCAGTCTGTGAGATGGTCTTTGCTTTTTGGGGTTGGCTGCAGCTCACTGCAGTCAGGACCAGAGCCACAAAGATTAGCAGAATCTTCCTTTTCATCGCATCCTCTCTTCATAAACGCAAAGCGGGAGCATGGTTAGCTCCCGCAGCAGATCTGGTGTTATCAAAAAAACGTCTTAGGCTTTCGCTCTACTCCATATTGTTTAAATGCTGCACCAAGCGGCTTTTCTGGCGTGCGGCCTTATTCTTATGAAAAACGCCTTTTGCAGCGGCTTTATCTAAAGCCTTCGTTGCAATCTGGGTTGCTGCGCGAGCTTCCTCAATATTGCCGCTCTCGATTGCCAATCTGGCTTTCTTGAGGGCAGTACGGGCACGACCGCGGAACACACGGTTCAGTTCTCGTCGCTTTAAGTTTTGACGATTGCGTTTGATTTGTGATTTAATATTTGCCAAGGTCCAACCTCCAATATCTTTCTGGATTCTCTTTCAATGATAACGAGGTGTAATTCTACCTGAGCTCGAAAATTTTGTCTAGTCGGATTTCTAATCCTGACCCACAAATGAGGCTATATAATCCTTAATTTCAGGGATGGCCGTCATCTTTTCATAAAAGAAGTTGTTGACCACGTTGATCACCTCATCCCGGGCAGCTTCCGCCTCCGCACTCATCGTTTCATAGGACTCAAGATTATGGATCGCATCCCTAAAACGCAGCAGGCGCCTGACGATTTCCGCCTCACGTGCATCCTCCATCACCCGGATCACCTCCATCATCAGTTCTTCTGCCTGCCGGATCAACTGTTCGGTCTTAAACGGCGCATTAGCGGCAATCGCATCATCCACCGTGCGGATCAGCGACCAGATTTGATACAGCAAAGAAGCCGGCTCGTCAAACAATTCGCGTAAAAATACCGCTTCAGGATAGCGCCCGGTCAGACGGAAGATATTATACATCCGCTTAGCCGCTTTTCCATAATTAACCTGCTTGGTCAGGTATTTTTGAACTTCACCTTCCAGCGCCTTAACATAATCATCCATCGCATCTGCACTGACATGTTGGGCTAATTTCTCAAAAATGGGCACGGATTCAGCTTGCAGATAAATTTCCTGGAAGTAAGGATCGAGATATCCATCCAAAGGCGTAATCGAGCCATCTGGCGCTTCCCAGGTCACATCCAGCATGTTACTGGCGTTGGCCAGCGACCCACGGATCGGGTCTGCCACCACCCAATCCAGCTTACACCAACCCGGGTCTTGCGCAGCATCCTCCCAGGTGATCTCCAGCGGCTGCCCATCGGGTGCAAAACCGACCTTCTTCCCTGCCGCAATCTCGTCCGGGTCCCACGAAATGGGGCTGTCTGCGTGATAAGTCCGTTTACCCTTAACAAAATCCGCTGGGTATGAGCCCATCTTGACTTCGATCAAATGGTAAGTCGGTCCTTGTACCGTAGAAAGCGCTTTTTCACGCATGATTTCCGCCAAAATGTGGCAGGCTTCCTCTTTGGTCGGTGCGATGAGATTCACCCGCTCAAAGTAATCCGCATCACCGGGAAAGCGCTGAATTTTGGATTGCGCAGACGACCCAGACAGGGCCAGCGCGGTTTCGACCCTGCCGGGCTGATCGTAAAACTCCACCAGAGACCCAATCTTGCGGAAATAATCCAATCGATCTGGGCTGAAATCCAGCATGACAATGCACTGACCAAACACGCCATTCCGCTCGCAATAGGCAATGTCGTCACCGTTATTCTTAGCTATACGAATGGCTTCCAGCCATTCGAGAGCTTCCTCCTCGTTCAATTCCACATTCAAGCGCTGCGCCGATTGGATCACATCCTGTATTGCATCACGTGAATATTCCGGACTCATGATTTACACCTCCATTAAAATTTTTCGTTCCTGTTAGCATACATTAATATGACCATTTAAGTCAAGTTTTTTGGAGAGATTCATGATACGAATTTATTAGCGTCATTCCTATACATTTCGGGTACCTGCCCTGGCAGTCCTGCTGCTGATGCGCAGGCTGAGTCATTAGCAATTCGGACAAATTAATCGTATAATAAGGACCTATTCAAGATGGACCAGGTCGGCCGGATGGACGCGGGTACGACGTACCCGAGGAAAGTCCGCACACCACAGGGCAGCATGCCGGGTAACGCCCGGAAGCGTGTAAACGTTTGGAACAGGGCCACAGAAAACATACCGCTCCCCCTTTGGGTGAGTAAGGGTGAAAAGGTGGTGTAAGAGACCACCGGCGGGGGCAGCAATGTCCCCGGCCAGGCAACCCCCACGTGGTGCAAGGTCAAGCAGGAGAGAAGTCCCCAATGGGACGGGAAAGGCCCGCTTCCCAATCATCTCCGGGTAGACCGCACGAGCTGTCGGGTAACCGTCAGCCTAGATAGATGTCCATCCAGGTGGGTCTCCCACCGGACAGAATGCGGCTTACAGGCTGACCTGGTCTTTTGAATTTTAATCATCCTTGGTGACTATTCACCAAGGAATTTTTTATTTAAAAATCCACCCGGGGGTTCTCAACCTTGCCTATCATGCCATCCCATTATTTCAGGTGAAACTGTAAACGAATCTCCTTATTGATTTTTCCGTCTCATTTTCTATATAATTAAGTATGGCTCAGACGATATACACACTCGGGCATAACAGTCTCAATTTCATGCAGTTTATCACGCTGATCCAGGCGAACAACATCACTCACATTGTTGATGTCCGCAGCATCCCATACAGCAAATTCGCGCCCTGGAGCGATAAATCGCGTTTACCCGAGTTACTCCGCCCCTTCAAGATCAGTTACACCTACCTGGGTCATAAATTAGGGGGAAAGAAACTACCCTTTTCGCAGGCTGTAAAACAACAGGGCACAACCCCGCAAGATGTCTATGACCAGGGGATCCAGATCCTGCTGCAGCTCTCAATGCGCGGCAACCTGACCTTGCTGTGTGCTGAGGGTGACCCCGCCAAATGCCACCGACAGCATATCATCGCCCAGACGCTCATGGAGTCAGGCACAAAGGTACTCCATATCCTCAAAGATGGCACTATTAAAGAAGCTTGGAAAGAGGATAAGCCGTCTGTTCAACCAAACCTTTTTTAGAAATTTCCCAGTGTGGGTTAGAATTAACTTGTGATACCACTCATCAGGTTCACCTTGCACAACACCAATGAGGTCATTATGAAGCCTATCAACAAAATCCTAACGCTGCTGATGGTGGGAACCATCATCCTGGCTGGCTGTCATTTTCCGAACACCCCTTGGGTATTGGCTGAAATCACCAACTACGAAGACGGCGCGGCCGTCGTCCAATATGAAGAGGTCCGCATTCTCACCCAGGCCAGGTCTTCCCAGGGCATTGACAAAGTTGAATTATATGTCAATGGTGAGCTTGAACATATCGATCAACCCCCACTGGGCCAACCGTTGGAGTTTATTGCAGATCAACCATGGATCCCTGTTACAGATGGCCAGGCCATCATCTCGGTCATCGCCATCGACCGCCAGGGGAATGCATCTGACCCTGTCAACACCACCCTCCTGGTGGTCCCATCCATCCAAGATATCGATACAGACCCCACACCAACACCCACTGTTTCAGCCGAAGAATTAGCCCAAACTCAAACAGCCCAGGCAAGCTGCACAAATAGCGCAACATTCGTCCAGCATGTCACAATCCCGATCAACGCTTTTGTTTCAGCCAACGCTAATTTCACCAAGATCTGGCGCGTCAACAATAACGGCACCTGCGATTGGTCTGGCTACCAGGTGGTCCACACCAGCGGCGACCTAATGGGTGCCAATTCTACGAAAGCCTTGCCGTTGGTGAGGGCGGGTGCCAACGCGGATATCGTCGTCGACATGGTCGCACCTGGGACACCCGGACCACATTCAGCCGTCTGGCGTATTCAAGCCCCAGATGGCACCCAGTTTGGTCCTGAGCTGCCCATCACAATCAACGTCCCTGAACTCCCCACGGATACGCCAACAGCGACATTTACAGTGACATTTACAGTGACACCCACCATTACCTTAACTCCAACACCCACGCCAACATCCACCCCAACCCACACGGCGACGCCCACCTTACCGCCGATTAATGTTCAGCAATACAGTGAACAAATCAACATCCCGCCGAACACCACAGCCAATACCACCGTCACATGCCCCGCGGGATCAATCGTGGTTTCAGGCGGATTCTTGCACCAACTTGGTATCCGCGTCTGGCATTCAATGAAAGACGGCAACGGTTGGCGGATCTTCGCCAACAATACCCTTGGTTCAGCAAGGACTCTGACTGTAACTGCCACCTGCATTTTCAATTCTGACGGCACAAGCGACCAGGTCTTCAAACAAGAAAACATCAACGCCAATGGCACGACCCAGCTGACGACTACCTGCACCTCTGGTTCAGTTGTCACAGGCGGCGGATGGGTTTTGGGTAATAACACCGCTGTTCGAATCCTCCAATCATCAAAATCCGAAAATGGGTGGCAAATAACAGTTGACAATGCCAGCAGCGAAACACCGTTGGTCAATGTGTATGCTGTTTGCCTTTCAGGCGTATCGGGGAGCACCTCTCAGGCACAAAGCACGGATAATAAAGCCCCTGCTAACGGCACAGCCAATGCCCAGCAACTATGCCCCACAGGCAGCCATGTGACCGGCGGCGGCTTTACCATCAGCGATGACCTGACCCTGTACAATACCTCGAAAGCTCAGAATGGCTGGGTAAATTTTGTATCTAACGCGGCGAACGCAGAACGAAGCTTTGACACCTTCGCCATTTGCTACAGCCCATAATTTTCGCCAGCTTCTGTTCCAAAAGCATAACAAAAGCAACAGATTTGACGAAAAACAACGATAGCACCACGTAGAGACGTCCCGGTGGGGCGTCTCTACCGATAAAGTGTGGATAACCGCTCCACAACCCGGCTGATTAATCTAAAATTAATAATAGGACTGCCCCCTTCATTTTTTGGAGAGTCCCATTTTTTTAGGGAAGGAATATCTAGGTATAATCAAATCAAAACCAATCCAACTAACGAGGCAACCCTGACCATGAAAAACACGTTCACTGAAGATCTGATCCGTAAAATCCTATCTGCCAAAGAGGCTCACATTATCCAACCGGTAAAGATCGGTCAAACCGATCAGCAAAACGAGTTGGTTTTCTTCATCAAACCCGAGCTGTTTGAAGTTGATGATCCCACCAGAATTCTCAACAGCCTGATGTTGATTGAAGAAAAGTTTTCGGCATACCAGGTGAAAGTAGACGGCACCGTTATCCTTCCGGGGAATGTGCTGGCAGAGCACGAAATCATGAACCGCCATTATGGGTTTATCAACCAGCTTTCGCGGATGGCCTCCCAGATGGTCTCAGGTGAAATCAGGGCTCACCTGTTCGAAACCCTTAACATCAAAGATGACGGCACTTATCAAATCCTTGGGGGGCACGAATTTCAGCAAACCTACCAGGTAAGTGTCGATGCCCTCAGTGACATTTGGTTCAGCCAGGGTGCTAAAAAATTGCGCAGCGGGTTCTACGTGGTCGCCGACACCTACCAGGGTGATCCATTCATTTTAGTCAACGGGTTTCACCCGTCTCAATTGGCGCATTACACGCGTGAGGACCATCGCATCTTGTTGATGCTGATCCACACGGATACCGACTGGTATGATCTCAAATTTGATTTGGTTGGCGACACCTTTCCTGAGAATGCCAAGCCAGATTCCATCCGGGGCCAGTTATTTGCCCATCCAGAACTTTACGGCCAGGATGATGTTGGTATCAATTCCAATGGCGTCCATCTTTCTGCCGGTCCTTTCGAAGCCGCTTTCGAAGTGGTCAATTTCTTTGGGGATATCCTCTCCCTTGATCCGCAACATAACCCGCCATTAGCCATTCAAAGTGCCATTGATATGGGAGCAGATCATGCCCTTGCTCTCTCTTTTTTGGATAACCCCGCCATCGGTGAAAGCGATCTCTTCTCAAAAACGGAGAACTTAAACACCCAAGACGCGGTCCAATTCGCCATGGAACACCTCAGCGATGACTGATCTCCCATAGCAAGTTGGCGCACATAGGAAAGGCTAATGATGAGACCGATTCAAAACACCCATTTATTTAAAGAAATACACCAGCAGCCTGAGGTCATTCGTGAGCTGGTCAGCCAACCACAAACAGCGGTTACAGAACTTGCAGACCAGATCCGATCACATGCCATCAAACAAATCTTTATCGCAGCACGCGGCACCAGTGACAACGCCGGGCGCTATGCGCAATATCTGCTCGGCGCACACAACCGCATGGTGGTCACCCTCGCCACGCCCAGTTTATTCACCATCTACCAACAACCCCCTGACCTTTCGGGTACCCTGGTCGTTGGGATCAGCCAGAGCGGTAAAAGCCCGGATATCGTCTCCGTGCTGGCGGAAGGAAAGCAGCAGGGCGCGCTCACAGCCGCCATCACCAATCTGCCCAATTCTGATTTAGCCACGATCGCTGACATCGTCCTGGATTTAAACGCAGGTGAAGAGTTATCCCTGGCAGCGACCAAAACCTATACCGCTCAACTGACTACCTTGGCCCTTCTTTCAGCCGAATTGGATCCGTCCCAAACATATCGCCAGGATCTCCAAGCTCTCCCCCAACGAGTAGAGCAGGTGTTTGCCCTGGAAGAGCACGTCCGTCACCTCGTTGAACGCTATCGCTACATGACGAAATGTACAGTGATTGGGCGCGGTTTCAATTATGCTTCCGCCTTCGAGTTTTCGCTCAAGATGAAGGAACTCACCTATACCATCGCGGAGCCCTATTCCAGCGCTGATTTTCTCCACGGGCCAGTAGCACTTGTCGAGCGTGGCTTCCCGGTGTTTATCGTTGGCCCAAGCGGCAAGATGGTGCCAGAATTGAAGGCCACAGTGGACAAAGTCAAGGAACGCTATGCCGAAGTGGTCATGCTCAGCGATCAACAAGACCTGCTGGCCATGGCAGACCACAACCTGGTATTACCCAGCGGCGTTCCTGAGTGGCTCTCCCCCATCACAGCCATCATCCCAGCCCAAATGTTTGCGATGTACTTAGCCAATACCCGGGGCTTTGACGTCGACAACCCACGCGGCTTGCATAAGGTCACTGAGACCTGGTAAATAAAAAACGCTGCAGGCGCATTGAAACCTGTGGCGTTATCCCTTTAATTGGTTAATGCTTAAACATCGTGCAGGATCAGCTCAGCTAAACGGCGCTTCGGTACATGGTGGACGCTGTTTTGATCACGGTAATAGGTAACTGAGCCATCCTCGCCAACCGGTTCAACCACCACTTGTTCAGCAGGCTTGCCCAGGGCAATTGCCAGTAAGATTTGAAATCGCTCAGGGATTCCCAATGCCTTTCGCACTTCTTCTCGCCGAACGGATCCAATCATACAGCCGCCATAACCCGCTTCAGTTGCGCCCAACAGGATGCTTTGGGCAGCAATCCCATGGTCGACGTTGAATGTCTCCCTGATCTCCGTGTCCCCTAAGATCAAGATATAGGCGCTGGGGCGTTCGCCCTCAGCAGGTCCACCCCAATCCTTCAAGGCGCCGGCCCATCCCAAGTGTGGGAAAATCAAGTCATTCATCTCGGGTGTGTTGCTCAGCCAGAATTTCAACGGCTGGGCATTCATGCCTGAAGGAGAATGTTGTGCTAAACGAATCCAATCCCGTATTAGCGCTCCTTCAATCTTGTGACTTTCATCAAATCGACGATAACTTCGGCTTTTGTTAACAATGGTTTGTAAATCCATATTCGAAAATCTCCTTTTCAGTCATCATTTCAGCCCCAAATTTTTTGATATCACAGTCTGATGGGCTGTTGTTCTGTATCCCTATTACCAGTTCATTTTTCCACTTCGGGATTTAATTACGGTTCATGCTCTTCTTGTTTAACCACACCCGCTGCCACACGCCATACTGGGTGTGACTTGACAAAGCCGGGGGCAAACATCGAAAGGTCCGTTGAGGTGAGAATAGCCTGGTCACACGCTGACAGTGCTGCCAGCAGGTCGTCCCGGCGCCCGGTATCCAGCTCTGACATGATCTCATCCAGCAGTAAGACCGGCCACTCACCTGTGCGTTTCTGCAGCCAGGTAACTTCTGCCAGCTTCATCGCCAACAGGGCCGTCCTCCCCTGCCCCCGTGAGCCATAGTCGCCCAGGTCAACCTGGTTGCTGAGAAAACGCAGTTCATCCCGGTGTGGGCCGATGGTTGTCACGCCCCGTGCGATCTCTTCACGCTGCAGCTTTCGTAAAGCTCCTATCAAGCCGTCTTCAATTTCCTCAACCGAAAATCCTGAGCGATCTGCCACAGTTGTGACGGGCAGTGCCATTTGCCCATTTGCTGCGGTTAATGGATCATAAGCAGGCTGGTAATCCAGTCGTAAAACCTCTCGCCCGTTGGTTAAGTCATAATGAACCCGCTTGGCTTCAGCTTCAACTTCGCGGATCGCCAAAATGCGGTCCCGCATAATATGCGCGCCGTGTCGAGCCAGCATCCCATCCCACACCGCCAGTTGTCCTGGATCACCGCCCCTTTCCCCCAACGTCTTGAGGAGCGCATTGCGCTGTGACAGCGTTTGAGCATAATCGTTCAGATGGGCAACATACCGCGGTGAGACCTGGGAGATGAGCATATCCAAATAGCGCCGCCTTTCAGCAGGCCCTTCTTCGATGATCCGGGCCATTTGCGGCAGGAAGATAACTGCGTTGAAGGCGCCGATTACCTCGCTGATTTTCCGCTTCACCCCGTCCAGTAAAACTTCTTTTCGAAACCGCAGGCTGCCGTTGACCCCAACCGGCTCACGGATCAAACGGCATTCAATCCGATGCGTGCTGCCCTGTTTGATGAATTCTCCTGTGATCCTTCCCACGGCAATCCCATTGTGTGGGGCAGTGAAACTGATCAACTGCCGGTCCATATTGGCATGAAAAGAAGTAAAGGTAGAGAGGAAATACACAGCTTCCAGCAGCGTCGTCTTTCCCTGGGCATTATCACCTACCAAAAGAAAGATTTCCCGGGGAACTTCAAGATCCAACCGGGAAAAACTTCGAAAATTGGTCAGTGATAGATGTTTTAAGTACATTGATGGCTAAATGGTGTCCGTTTCTTCATGGTCTGGCTTCCAGATCTGTCCTGCGCGATCGGTATACAGCACACCGTTGACGTGGTCAATTTCATGCTGGAAAATACGAGCGAGCCAGCCTTGCGCACGAATTTTTACCTTCTTCCCGTGCTGATCCTGGCCGCGTACGGTCACCACCTGGGCACGCGCTACCTCACCCACAAAGCCGGGTACCGACAGGCAGCCCTCAATCCCGACAACAGTATCTTTAGATTGTCCCACAATCTCCGGGTTGACCACCACAAATAACTGCTCAGGCACCGCTTCATCATCCTCGTCGCCGAATTCAACCACGATCACCTGTTTTGATACACCAATTTGCGGCGCAGCCAGACCCACCCCTGGTGCAACCCGCATGGTCTCGATCATGTCATCCACCAGGGATCGTAATTCTTCGTCAAATGTCTCCACCGGTTGGGCTTTTTGGCGCAGGACATCTTCTTCATAGGTGTAAATCGTTTGTATCGTCATATTGTTAACTCCGGATAAATTTTACCCGGAAGTCGTCCTTTTGGAAGGTTATGTCAAACCTTTGTTATGTCAAACCTTTGTTATGTCAAACCTTTGTTATGTCAAACCTTTGTTATGTAAAACCTTTGTTATGTCAAACCATCAACCGGATCAATCATCTCTCCGAGATCGATGAGGTCGGGTCTGGTGTAGCCCTGCTGTCTTACGATGGTAACTTGCTATCCATTCAGAAACGCGCTCGCGTTCAGCGTCAATTTCAAATTGCCTGACCTTTTCCAGGCGCTCACCCATCCGGTAAAAGATATCTTCCTGCACTTCCGAGGGGTTATACACATGGTCAAAGGATAAGCGCATCGTACCCACAATGATATACACCGTGCCGAAATTAAATAGGTAACCCCATAACCCCAATCGCTCGTATTCAATACTGAGGACGTTTTCAAGCGGGGCAGAGCGCCGACGGACTTTACCCAGGGGCTTCCGATCCAGGTCAACAATTTGGTCTAAGGTGACCATGAAAATATCATTACGCCAGTCCACATACACGTACAACATCCACAAGAAAATCGCGAACATAGCCAGCAAGATAAACACCATTGCCGATGTAACCGGGATAAATGCCAGCATGCCACCCAGGCGTAAAACAGCGGCCACGATTGCGCTCAGCATCAACAATACCGGCAACCATAGATAACGGATCAGCACAAACCAGTGTTTGCGATAAGTGATCGCACCATCTTGCTCAAACCGTAACCTGATAAAATCTGAAAACAACCACGCCAAAAAGCCCGGTTCCTTTGTGTCAGAAGGTGTTTCATCTAAAACAGGCAACTCATCATCATAGCTGAAGTCACCCTCATCCTTAAACGGCAAGTCTAATTTTTGCTCTAACTTACGCCCCATCATCTGGGCTTCTTCTCGGCGATTCATCGAATCCGACCGGTGCCAGTAGGATTCGATCAGCTCGGCTGTCATATCTGTGTTGGGAATCTCCCGTAAACGGATGGTGCCGACATACGTTGTCACCACCACATCGCCAAAACCTAAAGCCGTTCCAATCCGAGAGCGATGAATACCCACGGACATAATGGTCCGCAACGGCGCTTCCTGGCGGCTCTCGTAAATAAACGCGACCTTTTCAATCCACACCACGCGCTTATTGGTCACAATAAAATAATCATTGCGCCAATCGATATAAGACCAGGTGAACCATATTACTGCGGCAGGCAAACCAATAGCGAAGCCAATCCAACCATAAGCCTGCTCAGGCAGCCAGAACCACTGCATCAGTATCGATAACAGCACCACACCCACCCCAGCCAGGATCGGCAACGCGATTTTCGACCAGAGGATCGCAGGGTGCCGCCGGGTCATCACATGGACATATTCATCCTCGTGCAGCCAGGGCAAGGGGACCGCGGTTGAAAGTCGCCGGCTGTCAATTGAAACTTCCAGCAGTTTTTCAATTTGAGGTAAATGTCCGAGGATGATTAGAAAATTCTCAATATCCAAACGCAGCAAAACCGTCATCCCCACTGCCGCTGCCGAATAATAACGGGGATCATCGTAGAGCAACGCTTCCTCACCGAAAAAATCACCGCTGCCCAGCCTCGCAAAAGGTAAGGCCGCTTCACTTTCGTCGATTGAAAGTTCCACCTGCCCCTCATATAAGACGTACATGGACTCTGCATGATCACCAAGATCAAAGACCAGATCACCATCCTGGTAGACAACTGGATTAAATAAACTGGCAAACCGCTTCAGCTCAAAGGGTCTTAACTGCGCAAACAATGGGGCTTGTGATAAAACTTCGATCACCGTTTCATGCCTGATTTCCATATTCCAAGTATAAAGCAAGTTTGGCGATTAATAAACAAACCTTCACACAAACCTTCACACCGGTTCAATAAAATCTTCTATAATTAGCCGTGGGAGAAAGCGATGAATTTGGCTTTTGTGAACAAATATGATATACTTTATCCATATTAACGCTACACGATCGGGCATACAATGAACTGCACATTTTGCCAAACAGAACTTCGCGTTGGAACCCATGTGTGCACGACATGTGGTCATCCCGTTTCAGTCAGCCCCCAACGAGAAGATCTTTACTTTTCCCGCCTGGCGTCCTCCGCGCCCCCGGCCTTGGTCAACAAAGTTCGCTCAGCCCCTTACCTGGCGCAAGAACGCCGAACGGTCACCGCAATCATGCTCACGATTGCCAATATTGACGAATTTGACGAAAAAGTTCCAAAAATAGAACGAAACCAGGTCCTCAACGAATTGTTGGATCGCATCGCAAACCGCATCTTCCAGTATGAAGGGGCGATTGCAAAACTTTGGGAAAAAACCCTTTTGGCCTTTTTTGGCGCGCCGATTACCCACGAAGATGATCCTCTGCGTGCCGTGCACTCCGCATCGCTGGTTATGGAGGATATCCTCGCTTATAACAAACACCTGCTCGAAATATACGGCGTGCAAATCCAGGTCAACATGGTGCTCAATACAGGCCCCATCATGATCGGTAATATTAAATCCAACCTCAAATTCGACTTTCAATCCCTGAACCAGACTCTTGAGTGTATGGATATTGCCATTTGCACGAACATTCCCCACAGTGAAATTATTCTTTTTGAAGACACATACCGCTTCATCCGGTCTTTCGTCAAGTGTACACAATTGGATATCGACTTTTGCGACCAGCTTGATGAAGGCCACACCTTGTGGTTGGTTGATCAAATCATTGACCGCAGGGAAAGTATCCAAAGGATGCCGATTTCACAAAACACGGCCATGGTGGGACGTCAAACTGAACTGGACCTGCTGCTTGAACTCAGTGAGACCTTACTGGCCGGGTTGGGTCGCGCCGGCCTGGTTCTGGGTGAACCAGGAATCGGTAAATCAAGGTTGATTCTGGAGTGGAAGCGCCAGTTACGGTCCATCCGTCAAACCTCGCCCATACGCTGGATTGAAGCCCATGGACTCGCCTTTGGACAAGAACTTGCTTACCACCTATTAAAAAACCTCTTGCGCGCTGCGATGGATATCTCTCACACCACACCCGATGCCCGAGTTAAGGAGATCTTAGAGGTCACCATCAGGGATGAAATCTGTCCGGATGAGGAGGACCTGGGGCTTTACCTTGCCCACCTGCTGGAATTAGGGCTTACTGATGAAGAGGAAGCACAAATTCACCGCTTACATGCCCAGGAACTGCGCATAAAATATCTCCAGGCGCTGCAAACCTTTTTCCGCTGCCTGGCAAGTAAGCAGCCGCTGATCATCATCCTTGAAGACCTTCATTGGGCAGATGCCTCGTCAATCGACCTGTTGACCGAACTGCTCTCATTGACAGCGTCTTCACCGATCCTGTTCTGCCTGGTTTCTCGTCAGGACCACGATTCCATCGGCTGGAACCTGGTCCGAGCTGTCCGGGAAAGGATTGGCCCGCGTCTGACCGAAATCAGGCTGGACAACCTCCAGGAGAGCGAAAGCCAAGCCCTGGTTGAGCAGCTAATCAATCTAAGAGGCATCCCGCAAGTCATTCGAGAAACAGTAATCGGTCAATCAGAGGGGAATCCCTACTTTATCGAAGAACTGTTACGTATGCTGATCAACGATGGTGTTCTGGTCAAACAGGGAGACCAGTTCGTTGTTGCACCGAAAATCGATGTGGGCAAAATCCCAGACAGCCTGCAAGGTTTGCTCACAGCCCGCATAGACCGTCTCCCCGAAGAAGCTCGTTTGACCCTAAGGATTGCCAGTGTCATTGGTCGTTATTTCCCAGAAAAAGTCATCGAGCACGTAATGAACGAACATGCGCCTGGCGTTGATCTCCTGGAACAATTGAACATCCTCGAATCCATTCGGATAATCAAGGTCGCCGAGGTCAAACCGGCTTTAACGTATAAATTTCATCATATCATGCTGCATGATGCAGCATATCATTCGATTGTTGAAGCAGACCGCGTAATTTTACATAAGAGCGTTGGGCTTGCATTAGAAATGCTCTATCCTGAAGGGGAACAACGGTTAGCCTCGCAACTGGCTCACCACTTCAAACAAGCAAACGATACCCAAAAAGCCTTTCACTACCTGGATATCGCAGGCCACGTATCGATGGATGCCTTTGCGACCGCTGAAGCAGAATCTTATTTTTCACAGGCTGTCAAACTGACAGAAGAGCCCGAAAGACTAGCCCATCTCTATTCAGACATAGGCGAAGCGCAAGCCCAACAAGGCAAACATCGGCGAGCGATCACCGCCTGGAAGAATGCCATTCAACACCTGAAAAGAACTGGCCAAATCGATCACCTGGCCAGGGTGTATGCCTGGTCTGCCCGCTCCGCCTGGTGGGGATATGACCCAAAACACAGCCTAGAAATTTGTTTGGATGGGCTAAAAGCAGTGGAAGGTGCAGAAGAAAGCCCGGACATTGCCTATCTGATCCATGAGACCGGGCGTGCCTACTTGTTTAACGACCAGCCTGAAAAAGCCCGTTCCTTCAGCGAACAAGCCCTGGAAATGGCGCAGCGCCTCGATGCATTCGATGTACAAGCAGAAGCCCTCGCCACAATTGGCATCCTGCCCACCATCAAACCCCAACAGGCGATAGAGGCTTTGCAAAAGGCCGTCGAGATCAGCGAATCAAACAATCTTTACGGACCCGCATCCCGTGCCTACATCAACCTGGCGGCTGTGATCGATAACCTGGGAGAAGTTCGCCGGGCGCGAGATTATCGCACCCGCGCCCTTCTCCTTGGCAACCGGATTGGCGGCATCTCTGACGAACCCTTGATTCAGCAAGCCATCATTAAGGCCTCCCTCTGGCTGGCAGACTTTGATGATGCCTTATCACGGTTTACCCAAGTTCATCCAACGGCAGGACAAAAAGATACAGACCTTTCAGAAAGCGCACTATCAATAACCCTTCTCAAAGGTTTGCTTAACCGGTTTAAAGGAGATTTTCCCCGGGCGATCGAAACCTTTTCAGACCTGATCGACCGCAGCCGCCAAGCCGGCGATCTCGATCATTTCCTCGGAGCCCACCGTGCCCTGGCTGAGACCTTTTTAGAGCCTCAATTGCTGGGCGACCCAAATACGAATAACGGTGAACTGGAAATTTCCTTCAGTATGCTTGAAGAAGCCCAAAAACAAGCCGAAAACCAGTCAATTTCATCCGAAGTTTCCTTATTTAGCTTGCTAAGCGAGATCTACACCATCAAAAGTGACTTTACAAATGCAGAACAGGCACTGCATAAAGCTCAGACCGCGTATCGCAGCTTACCGATGGCTCAGGATCGGGTTCGGGTGATCCTCGCTCAGGCGCGGCTGGAAGCAGGCCGGAAAAATTATAAAAAAGCCCTGACCTTATTCAACAACGCAGACCAACAGCTAGAAAAAATGGAGGGGCGCTGGTGGCGAGCCCGGGTCTGGGTTGACATGGCAAATGTTCACCTTGAACGCAACGAACCTGAAGATGTCGATCAAGCCCAGAACCTTTTCCGTGAATCCCTGGCCGAATTCCGTGAGATGGATGTTGAATATTATCCCGATGTGATCGTTGAAAAATTACGACGTGTCAAACACGTTTCACGCGCCCAGGCCATAGCCCACCGGATAATTACCGAAGAATTAGCCCAGGCTGGCCGTGTGCAGCATACCTTCATCCCAACCCACTCGCCCAGCATCCCCGGATATGATATCTCGGGCGTGTTGCTGCCAGCCCGTGAAACCTCGGGTGACTTTTTTGATTTCTTTGATTTGGAATACGATCAACTGGGGGTCGTCATCGCCGATGTGGGCGACAAAGGCGCAGGGGCAGCATTGTACATGGCCTTGAGCCGCACGCTGATCCGTACTTATGCCGGTGAAAACCAGCTCTGCCCAGAACATGTCATCCAGCAAGTCAACCGACGGATACTGACCGATACCCAGCACGGGATCTTCTTAACCGCCGTATTTGGCATCCTCAATCCTGCCGATGGAATCTTCAATTATGTGAACGCTGGGCATAACCCGCCTGTGTTGTTGAGTAAAGAAGATGACCATGTGACCCTCACCCAACTCGAAAAGACGGGAACTTTGCTCGGGATTTTTGAGGGCAATACCTGGGAAGAAAGACAGCTCCCGATCAACCCGGGAGAGGTGCTGGTACTGTACACCGACGGCATCACTGAGGCACAAAATGAAGACGGCGAATTCTATGGAACCGAACGCTTTTTAGAAGTCCTGAGGACAGAATTTACCACTTCAGCTGAGACTTTGCGCAACCAAATCTTGGAAGCTGTGGCTTCTTTCAGCGGGTCATCCCCGCGTTTAGATGATGTCACCTTGATCGTGATCGCCAGAGAGCCCAACGACCAATAAAAAAACCTGGCAGCCATTACCAGGTTTTTATTTCATAAGTTTGCTTTTGATGGATTAGCCCTTTATTTCAGCCTGGTCCATCTTGGGCAGGTCAATCGATTCTTTCTTCCGGAATACCACCTTGTCATCCTGAATATCAACCAAAACGGTGTCCCCATGTTCAAATTCACCGGAAAGCAAACTTACTGATAATGGGCTTTCCACATGTTTCTGCAAAGCTCGCTTCAACGGCCGTGCGCCAAAGGCTGAATCGTAGCCCTCATTGGCTAACCACAGTGTTGCTTCTTCAGTCAGCTCAACCCGCAAGCCGTGATCTTCCAATCGCGACTGGATATCTTCCATTTGCAGTCCCACAATTTCACGCATATTTTCTTTTGAAAGCGGTGAGAACAGGATGATCTCATCAATCCGGTTCAAGAATTCCGGCCGGAAAGCGCCTTTGAGCGCTTTTTCAATTTTCTCCCGGTTAGATTGATCGCCTTCATCTGCCGAGCTAAGGAACCCCAAAGTGCCGCTCTTGGTCACATATTCCGTGCCGAGGTTGCTGGTCATGATCAAGACGGTGTTGCGAAAATCAACCACCCGACCCTGTCCGTCGGTTAAACGCCCGTCATCTAAAATCTGCAGCAACGCATTCCAGACTTCGGGATGGGCTTTTTCAACCTCATCAAACAATACCACGCGATACGGGCGGCGGCGGACGGCTTCGGTCAGTTGGCCGCCTTCTTCATAACCCACGTATCCGGGGGGGGCACCAAACAATCGTGAAACAGAATGCTGCTCGCGGTACTCGCTCATGTCGATCCGCACCAGCGCATCTTCATCGTCAAACATGAACTCAGCTAAAGCTTTGGCCAGTTCCGTTTTACCAACACCGGAAGGCCCGATGAATATAAACGACCCAATCGGGCGGCGGGGGTCTTTCAGACCGCTTCTGGCCCGGCGGATGGCATCAGCCACCGCTTCCACCGCCTCAGATTGCCCCACCAGCCGTTCGTGCAGCCGGTCTTCCATCTGCAGCAGCTTATCCTTTTCATCTTCAAGCATTTGCGAGACGGGGATGCCGGTCCACTGGTTGATGACTTCGGTGATATCGTTGACATCGACCACCTCATCCAGCTTATGATCCTGTTCCCAACGGTCGCGCTTATGATTAAATTCTTCTTCAATCCGCAGCCGTTCGGATTTCATTTGTGCCGCGCGCTCATAATCGCGCTCAACGCCAGCCTGCTCTTCTTCTTTCAATAGGCGGTCGATTTCGCTCTTCAATTCTTTGAGATCATCAGGTAGGGAGTAGAGCGCCACACGCAGCTTGGCTGCGGCTTCATCCACCAGGTCAATCGCTTTGTCAGGCAGTCTGCGGTCTGTCACATATCGGGCGGATAGCTTGGCCGCCTGGACCAATGCCTCATCCGAGAAGGTCACCTTGTGATGGGCTTCATACCTATCTCGCAGGCCGCGCAGCATGTCAATCGTATCCTCAATCGAGGGCTCTTCGACGTACACCGGTGCAAACCGTCGTTCGAGGGCCGCATCTTTTTCAATGTATTTGTGATATTCATCCAACGTGGTGGCGCCAACGCATTGCAGTTCGCCACGTGCCAGTGCAGGTTTAAGCATGCTGGAAGCATCCATTGCACCCTGGGCAGCTCCTGCACCAACGACTGTATGCAGTTCGTCAATGAACAAAATGATCTCGCCCTCAGAACGTTGAATCTCTTCAATTGCAGCTTTTAGCCGCTCTTCAAACTCACCGCGAAAGCGCGAGCCAGCGATCATCGCCCCCAGGTCCAGGGAGACCACCTTCTTTCCCATCAGGATCTCAGGTACATCGTTTGTGGCAACTTTTTGGGATAATCCCTCCACAATTGCCGTTTTACCCACACCAGCTTCACCAATCAACACCGGGTTGTTTTTCGTCCGCCGACATAAGATCTGGATCAATCGCAAGATTTCCATATCGCGCCCGATCACCGGGTCCAGCTTACCCTCGCGGGCTAGCTGGGTTAGGTCTCGCGAATACTTCTCCAGCGTGCGGTAACGAGACTCCGCTTTGGGGTCATTGACCTTCTGACCGCCCCGCAGCTCATCAACGGCATCCAACACCCGCTGGCGAGTAATCGCCAGGTCCTCCATCAGCCGGGAAGCCGGTGTATTACGTTCGGTCAAAATCGCCAGGAACAGGTGCTCGGTTGAAATATACTCGTCTTTTAACCGGTTGGCTTCCTGGTTAGCCTGGTCCACAATCCGCTTCACCCGGGGTGTAATGAACACCTGGCCCGCTCCGCCGCCAAAAATATTCGCTTTAGGGCTGGTGCGCAGGATATAATCCAGGCGTTCTTTAAAATTCTCCCCATCGACTTTGAGAATCTCAAGCATTTGCGAAATCACACCCTGAGGCTGTTCGATCAGCGCCAGCAGGATATGCTCGGTATCAATCTGGTTGTGCCCGTAACGTTGAATGATCTCAGCGGCGCGCTGGGCAGCTTCCTGGGCACGTTCGGTAAAACGATCAAATCGCATCATAATCTTACATGTCCTTATTAATGTTGGTGACAATCGTCGGTATAGAACATTTGAATTATATCATTTTATGAGGCTGATTGTAACTATTTTTTATAAGAAAATTATAAAATATTAACGGTGTTTTAGAAAAAGATGCAACTATCACACCAAAAATGACTTATAAAATCAACATCGCGTCGCCAAACGAATAAAAGCGATAACCCTCTTCAATCGCAATTTGATAGGCTTTAAAGATCAGGTCACGGCCGGCAAAGGCGCTGACCAGCATCAATAAAGTCGATTTCGGCAGGTGAAAATTGGTGATCATCACATCCACCGCCTTAAAACCATAGCCGGGCAGGATAAATAAATCTGTTGGGCCGGAGAATGGCGTGACTACACCCTCGCGTAGGATCTCCCGCGCTGCGGTTTCCAGGGTTCGAACGCTGGTCGTCCCCACAGCCACCACCCGCCCACCCGCATTTCTGACCGCGTTGATTTGATCAGCGGTTTGACGGTCGAGATCACACCATTCGGTGTGGATTTTGTGCTCGCGGGGGTCTGCTTCGGTCACGGGCGCAAAGGTGTCCAAACCGACATGCAGGGTCAGTTTGGCAAATTGAATGCCCTGGTCTGCCAATTTTTGGATCAACTGCGGCGTAAAGTGCAGCCCCGCCGTCGGGGCAGCAGATGACCCGGGGGTTTTTGCATAAACGGTCTGGTAGCGTTCCGGATCATCAAGGTGGGTGTGGATATACGGCGGCAGGGGCACATGGCCAACCTGCCCAAAAAACGGTTCAATGGGTACATCAAAGCGCACCCTGCGTTTGGGTCCGTCCAGAACCTGGATGATTTCCGCATTTGGTCCCCCTTCGATGGTTAATTTTCGCCCGGGATTCAACCCCTTCCCGCCGCCCAAAGCAGTCCAAGTGGTGAGATCCTGTTTTTCTAGCAACAGCAGTTCCACCTTACCCCCGCCAGGCTGCTTGTTCGCAAAAATCCGGGCTGGGATCACCCGCGTTTCGTTGACCACCAGGATATCCCCCGGGTTAAGATAGCGGCCAATCTCCCAGAAGTGGGTATGTTCGATCGTACCCTGCATGCGGTTAATCACCATCAGGCGCGAGATGTGTCGGGGCGTGACGGGTGTTTGTGCAATCCGATCCAGGGGGAGGTTGTAATCAAAATCAGCGGTGCGCATGTTCCGTTTGAACCGCCTCAGAACAACTTTTGTTGAGGGTCTTTTGAAGAATAACCCAAACCCAAGTGCTCATAAGCTGAGCGAGTCGCTTGCCGCCCTTGCGGTGTGCGTTCCAGGTAGCCTAACTGCAACAGGTAAGGCTCCACCACATCCATGATCGTATCCGGCTCTTCACTCACCGAAGCCGCGATGGTATTCAACCCGACAGGGCCGCCGTCATACTTCTCAATCACACACAGCAGCACCCGTCGATCGAGGTCATCCAAACCCAACCCATCAATATTCAGTAGATCTAACGCCGCTTCTGAGACCAAGCCGGTGATCCGGCCCTCTGCCCGCACCTGGGCAAAATCCCGCACACGCCGCAGCATGCGCAAGGCCACCCGCGGCGTTCCCCGGGACCGCGTGGCGATCTCATATACCCCCTGGGCATCATATTCAATCTGCAGCAGGCCGGCGCCGCGCTGGACGATTTCGACCAGGGCATCGATATCATAATAATCCAAACGGTAGGTCGCACCGAAGCGGGCTCGTAACGGGGATGTGACCAGCGCCAGGCGGGTGGTCGCCCCGACCACCGTGAAGTGCGGCAGCTTTAAACGGATAGAACGGGCTGCCGGCCCCTTTCCGATCACAATATCGAGCGAAAAATCCTCCATGGCGGGATAGAGTACCTCTTCGACAGCCCGGCCTAAACGGTGGATTTCATCGATAAACAGAATATCGCTTTCACGCAGGTTGGTCAGGATGGCTGCCAGGTCCCCCGCCCGCTCGATGGCTGGGCCGGAGGTCACCTTGATGTTGACGCCCATTTCATTGGCTAAAATATGCGCTAGCGTGGTCTTCCCCAGCCCGGGTGGTCCGTAAAACAGGACATGATCCAAAGGCTCTGAGCGTAATTTAGCCGCTTCGATCAGGATTGCTAAATTCTCTTTAATTTGCGTCTGGCCGATCAATTCCCCCAAGTTCGTTGGACGTAAGGCGCGGTCAAATTGATCTTCTGGATGTATCTCACCATCGGTGATGCGATTGGTTGGGTTAGCCATCATAGGATCGATTATACTCGATCATCAGCTTTCTCCTGGAAAACAACCTGCGCTCATGAATCTGGAAAAGTATCTCTTTCAACCTTGCTTAGGTAAAGTAAAATAACCAACCCAGTCGTTGACGCCGTAAGAAAAAGACAAGAAGATAATGATGGTATCATCATAAGGAACATAACCAAAGGAGTATTCATGCAAAGACAAACCATTGATATAACTAAACTTCACATCCAACCCCACAACTTGTTCCATCACCAATGGGTCTTATTAGCTGCGGGTGATTTTCACTCGGGCGACTTTAACGCCATGACCATTGGCTGGGGTGCGCTTGGCACCATGTGGAGCAAACCGTTCGCCTTCGTCGCAGTGCGCCATTCGCGCTACACCTACCAGTTTATGGAAAAATATGAGACCTTTACCCTATCGGCCTTCCCTGAAAAATTCCATGACGCCCTGAATTTATTAGGCTCCCGTTCCGGTCGAGATGGCGACAAAATTGCTGACTCGGGCCTGACCCCCGAAGCTTCCATCCAGGTGGCCGCTCCTTCCTTCAAAGAAGCGGAGATCATCATCGAGTGCCGCAAAATCTATGCTGACGATCTCAATCCTGCCCATTTCCTCGATGAAAGCATTTACAGGCACTATCCTAATCGTGATTTTCACTGCATCTATTATGGCGAAATTTTAGCAGCTGCGGGGACGGAAAAATATCGCGGTTAATTAAATATCCCCTGCATCTGATTGATGATGCAGGGGATGCTCAATCCATTAGATTTATTGCCTGGCAAACAACTCGCGCAGGTTCGAAACGATCATGTAAAACCCGGTGATCATTGCGCCAGCTAGGACGATGACCCAGAAAAACTGGAAGATCAAGATTAAAAATCCGCCAATTGCCAGCAGGATGGCGATCCACTGCACCAGGTCCGCCAAACGGCGCCGGAATGCGGATTCGATGATGATCAACGCCAACACCAACCCCGCCAACCCATAGAACAAAAATGACCGGGCAAACACGATCAATACGACGACGGCAATCATCATCAACCCAATACTGATCGCTGCCCATATTTCAGCCAGGTGGCTGAAGCGCAGCGATTTTTTGACTTGCGGTTGATGGGCATGCTTGATATGGGCGCGTAAAACGGGGGGTCTGCCATCCGTCACAGCTGCACCATAGCGCTTAATCGCTCCTAGCTTCGTCTGCTCAACCGTTAATTGGCGGCGCTTGTCTGCCAGTGCCTGACGTTCTTTTTCAAGATTCCGGTTGAGAACATCAACTTCGCCTTGCAGATGGGGTAGGTTGCGGATCGCTTCTAAATCAAACCCACGCTGGTAGTGCACTTCCTGCAATTGTGCAATCTCTGCCTGCAAAGTGTTAATGGTTGCTTGAATGCCCGCTTTCCGTGCGATCAGCATCTCTGGCTGATCGATCGGCGGGAGGACTTTTTCCATCCCAGCCCACCCCAAGGGGTCAAACCAGGCCTGTCTCACCGTCCCATCCCGGTTGTAACGGGGACCGGCAGGTGCATCTTCCCCCGAAAACGGGTCCTGCGCATAATAACCCCATAACCCACGAAAATTCAACACCCAATCATCTGCTGGCCCAATCACCACTGGTGGCTCCCAGGATGTTTCACATCCGTGACCTATCGAAAGTCCATCACCCAAAGCATAATCCACAAAGGGAATCGTAAACACCTGCCCCTGTTCACCGAAGCCTTCTTCTGAATCTTCTTTTTTCTCGAAATCTTTCCCAAATAGTAAATCAAATCGTTTCTTAAATTTGACCAGTGGTTGTAAAAAAGCCAATCCCAGTTCGGTCAGGTATTCGCCACGTTGATAATAACTGGCGTGCGATCCACCGCCGACATACACCACAGGGTGTTCACCCGACTTTTCCAGTTCTGGGTCATCCCAATGGCGCCGCAGGTCATCACCTGTGTAATTGTGGCTGGCATACGCTACCCAGGATGGCTTCACTTCACCCTGCTCATCTTGATAGCAATAAATATTAACCATTTCCCAATCCGCTTCATGGTCATTGGCACCATAGAAACCAGAGCGCCAGTTGTTGAAGGGATAAAAATACCAGTATTGCAGGATGATCCAACCGCTCTGTTGGATTACCCGACCATAGTATTGATAGCAGGGGTTATCTACCAGCATCTTGTTGAAAGTAATCACCGCTGCAGCCATCGCATCGCCCGGAACCCGCCCCCTGAGCAATAACATCAGTGAGTAAGCGGCATCGACCATCCTGGCAAGATAGCCAACTCTAGACAGCCGGCTGCGTGTCGGGTGAAATTCTCGCTTTTTCAATGCCTCCCGCAGTTCATTCAACCGAAATTCAGCCATTTCTGCCAAATTTACCGGGGAAATAAATTGCAGGTAATAAACATATTTCGCCCCTTCCAAGTTTTTGGATCCCAGCTTGTCCAGGGTTAAATCCGTCTCTGAAATCAACTCCTCAGGTGGGAATTTCGGTTTTTTCACCCACAAAGAGGATTTTTTTACATAATCATCGACGTTGTATGGAGAGAATCGCTCGCCCTGGGTGAATCTCAAAATTGGCTCAAAGCGCCTCAAGAGGGTTACTTGGTCCAGCTCAGGCATAATCTAGCTCGTTATCTTCTTCGGGTTGCAAGAACCACTGGCGGACATTTTTATAATTTAAGTACAGCACCATGATCACGCCCATGCCAAGCAGCCAGAAGGCATGAGGGGGACGATAGATGAAGTACAGCACAATCCCGCTGGTCAACGTGCCAATTTGGGCCAACAAACCAAAAATCCATGCGACTGCTCTTCCCTGCGGAAAGATTAATCCTGCCAGCAACGACACACTCGCAGCGCTCACTAAAACTAAAAACGCAACCAGGTCATAAATCAGCATCTCATCCTGGGCCAACTCACCAGGTGTTTCAACGACCAGCTTAAAAGCTGCTTGCAGTTCCGCCCAAAACACAGGCCATGATGACAGGAAAGACCAACGATCAGTCAGCAAATTTAAACCCAGGAAGATCAACACAGGGGCTTGTAATAACAAAAAAACTGTTAGGAGGGAGATCAATCGCGGTCGGCGCTGTTTTTCTTTTGCCATAAGTCTTCCAGCTTGAATTTTTCGCTCGTAAGTAACGCCTCAGGCAACCCTGCTGTTGAAGGGCGTTCCTTCACATGCGGCGTAGTTACGTTCAAAACTTAATTTTAGTGAATCTTGCCAGCGAAGGCAAGTCTTCATCGGTAACTGATCGTGTTTTAACAGCTAATGAATAGATGAACGCGGTATAATCTATTTTGGATCCAAACCTACGGAGATTTGAATGGCAGACAAAAAAATTCGAGTGCTGATCGCCAAACCCGGTCTGGACGGACATGATCGGGGCGCTAAAGTAATCGCCCGTGCGTTACGGGACGCGGGTATGGAGGTGATCTATACCGGATTACGCCAGACGCCCGAGATGATTGCGGAAGCGGCCTTACAAGAAGATGTGGATGTGGTCGGGCTTTCGATCCTTTCTGGGGCGCACAACGCCCTTGTTCCGGCTGTGATCGATAAGCTGCATCAATCTGGCATGCAGGATGTTAAGGTTTTTGTCGGCGGGATCATCCCCGAAACGGACATCCCGAACCTGCTGGCTTTGGGCGTGTATGCCGTCTACGGTCCTGGCACCGATACGCAGACCGTCGCTGCTGATATTTTCCAGGCTTTACACCCATCCGACAATTAACCATGCCCAAGGTTGACCCGCTCGCCATCCGCCAGGGAGACCGACTTGCCCTCTCTCGTGCGCTGACCCTTGTTGAAAATAACGCACCCGAGAGCCGTGAGCTGCAATCAGCCCTGTTTCCGTTTACAGGCACAGCCCACCTGATCGGTGTAACCGGCGCGCCTGGCACCGGCAAGAGCACCCTCGTCAATCAGCTTGCCAAACATTTTCGCCTCGCTGAAGACAGCAAACCAGCTCCCAAGGTAGCCATCATCGCGGTTGACCCAACCAGCCCCTTTACCGGCGGTGCGCTGCTTGGAGACCGCATCCGCATGGGAGATTTATCCGGTGACAAAGGCATCTTCATCCGTTCAATGGCATCCCGGGGGGCACTGGGCGGCCTGGCGCACAACACCGCAGCCTTTGTTACGGTTTTGGACAGCGCCGGTTTTGACCTGATCATCATCGAAACGGTTGGCGCAGGCCAGGCAGAAGTTGATATCGCCAGTTTGGCGCATACCGTGATCGTCGTTGAAGCGCCGGGATTGGGAGACGATATCCAGGCCATCAAGGCTGGTATCCTTGAGATTGCCGATATCCTCGTTGTCAACAAGGCGGACCGCCCGGGCGCTGACAATACTGCACGCGCCTTACGGGTTATGCTTGAGATGGCTCAAGGGAAAAACGGTCTGCGATCTGCCAAAGGCAAACATGCCTTCAATTCGAAACAGGCCTCAGGGTCAAGCACACAACCAGCAGCCGAAGCCTGGTTGCCGCCCATGCATACCATCACAGCTACCGAAGGCAAAGGGATCGATGCATTGGTGGCGGATATTCAGCGCCATGCTGATTACCTTCACAGCAGCAACCTGTGGCAGCAAAAAGAAGCGACCAGGCTGCGCCGTGACCTAGAAGCCCTGATCAGGGACACGCTGGTGCACAAATGGCGCATGGAACTCGATCAACAGCAATTTGAATCAGTTCTATCCGACCTTCTTCAAAGGAAATACAGCCCGATTGAGGCGCTTGAAACATTAATGTAAAATTACAATCAGATCCCCTCAACCAGGGGACAGGATTGATGAACAAAAATGAGGAGAAAAACGCATGCAACGCATCTATATTAAAGATTTGAATCAACACATTGGTGAACAAGTTACCATCCAGGGCTGGCTTCACACCCTGCGCGATCAAAAGAACATGCAGTTTTTAATCATCCGGGATCGGACTGGGATGGTCCAGGTAGCCCACTTTAAAAAAGGAAACCTTGAGCTGGCACAGCTCATCTCTGGCTTAGGCACTGAATCCGCACTGACCCTCACCGGTCAGGTTGTAAAAAACGACATCGTGAAATTAGGCGGGATCGAAATCCAGCTTGAAGACCTTGGGGTAGAAAACCCCGCTGAAGTCCCCTTGCCCTTTGAGCCATTCGGCGAATACCTCCCAGACCAGGACTTTCGCCTTGATTGGCGCTATTTAGATTTACGGCGAGAAATTAACCAGCTGATTTTTTCGGTCCAAACCACTGCCGAGCAGGCCATGCGGGAATATTGGCTCGATCATGATTTCATCGAGATCCATTCTCCAAAAATCATGGGCATGCCCAGTGAGAGCGGTGCAGAGCTTTTCAGCCTGCCGTATTTCGAGACCACAGCTTACCTGGCCCAATCACCGCAATTTTATAAACAAATGGCAATGGCAGCGGGGTTCGAGCGGGTGTTTGAGTTTGGTCCTGTCTTCCGGGCAGACCCTTCGTTCACCTCCCGCCATATGACCGAATTCACCGGTGTCGATATGGAGATGTCTTGGATCCAATCTCACGAAGATGTGATGGCCTTGATGGAACGCTGGTTGGCCTTTACCCATCACAGGGTGATTGAAAAACATGGTGACGCGATTGAATCTACCCTGGGTCTCCACCTGGAAGTCCCAACCGTCCCCTTTCCTCGCATCACCATGGCCGAAGCCCACAAGTTGCTCACACAGATCGGCTATAAACTGCCGCCGGAGAAAAAATTTGACCTCGACCCCGGTGCAGAACGGGCCATTGGTGCGTATTTCAAAGAGACCCAAGGTCATGATTATGTTTTCATAACGGATTGGCCGTTCGAAGCCCGACCCTTTTACCATATGCTGCATCCCGACGAACCGGGCATCACCCGCAGTTTTGACCTGCTGGGCAGGGGCTTGGAAGTTGCCACCGGTGCCCAACGAGAACACCGCTATGAGGTCCTCAAATCCCAGGCGTTGGCCAAAGGTCTGTCACTGGAAATGCTCCAAAATTACCTCAATTATTTCCGCTATGGTACACCTCCCCACGGCGGCTTTGGGTTCGGACTCAGCCGATTCCTGATGATCTTGCTGGATCTCTCAAATATCCGGGAAGCCGTGTTCATCTTCCGTGGTCCCACCCGGCTTTCACCCTAACCACGATCTGAAAGGCACATCGCCATGCCCCACCTGATTGGCACAAGGATCCGCCTGCGGGCTGCTGAAAAAACAGATATTGACAGTTTTATCAATTGGATCAATGACCCTGATGTCACTGAGAACCTAATGCTGGTTTCGCCCATGTCGCGCATCGAAGAGGAACGCTGGTATGAAAACATGCTCCAGCGTCCTCCCCATGAGCACGTCCTGGTGATCGACATCAAAGACCGTGACCATCCTGGGGAATGGCACGCTATTGGAACCTGCCAATTCATCCAATTCGACTGGCGCAACCGCTCGGCCGAGCTGGGCATCATGATCGGTGAAAAGTCCTTCTGGAACCAGGGTTATGGGACTGAATCCATGCTTTTGCTGCTTGAGCACGGGTTCAACACCCTGAATCTCCACCGGGTTTGGCTGCAGGTGTACGCAAAAAATAAACGCGGGATTCGGGCATATGAGAAAGCAGGCTTTTTTTACGAAGGAAAATTTCGCCAAGCGCACTTCCAACACGGTCAATATTATGATGTTCACCTGATGAGTGTGCTCAAAGATGAGTGGCAAAATGCGAATTCAGTCAATCAACAGAAATAGATAAAAGGATTGAAGGTAAATGACCAAACCTAACATGCAGCACGATCTGCTCTATGGGAAAATCAAGTTGTTTGCTGGCACAGCTTCGCCGGAGCTGTCAAACGAAATTGCCGACTACCTCGGCCTGACCTTATGTGGGCGGGATGTCTTACAATACCCCAATGAGAATTTGTTCGTCAGGTTGCATAACAGTGTGCGAGGGCAGGATTGCTATGTGATCCAATCCACGACGGCGCCGGTCCACGAGAACCTGATGGAGCTGCTGATCATGATCCAGACCCTCAAACTTGATTCGGCAGGGCGCATCACGGCGGTTGTTCCCTACCTGTGTTATGGACGTTCAGACAAGAAAGACCAGCCGCGCGTGCCCATCACCGCCCGCCTTGTAGCAGACATGATCCAGGTTGCCGGCGCAGACCGCTACATGACCTTTGACCTTCACGCCGGTCAAATCCAGGGATTCTTTTCCATCCCCGGTGATGTTTTGCGCGGCTTTCACATCTTGAAAAGTTACCTGCTTGAAATTGCTCCCAACCTGCATAACCCGGTTGTGGTTACCGCCGACCTTGGTTTTGCTAAGAAAGGCCGCGTCTATGCCCAACTCCTGCATACCGGGCTAGCATTTATCGAGAAGATGCGCACGTCGGATATCAACAATCCCGTCTCCATGACCGTGATTGGCGATGTCAAAGACCGCGATGTGATTTTAGTGGATGATGAAGTCAACACCGGCGGTTCCATGGTCCACGCGGTTGAAATCCTCAAGCAACACCATGCCCGTGATATTTACATGGTCTTCATCCATCCCGTCCTTTCTCAGGATGGACCCCAGCGATTAGCCGAACTGCCCGTCAAACAATACATCACCACCAACACCATCCCCATCTCACCAGAGAAAAGAGCCTTCTTTGGTGATCGCTTGGTGGTACTTTCCATCAGTAATTTGCTGGCCGAGGTCATCCTACGAGCCAATCGAGGCCGCAGCGTAGGTGCTATGTTCAATGAGTGACATCACAAATGCCCAGGCCAAGCAACCGACACCAAACAGGAAGTCTCAACCAGGTCTTCATACCCATGCCTGGCGTAAATAGAGGGCAGAAATCAATCAGCACTGTCATCAACGAAATATTCAAACGGAAGGAGTAATACATGCAATCATTTCCATCAAAACGGGCACCGATCTTTGCTGACATTCCCGACGAGAAGTGGGAAGATTGGCGCTGGCAGCTCAGCCACCGGTTGAATTCCATCGAGGATTTTGAACAAATCCTCACCCTGACAGACAGCGAACGCCAGGCGCTCAACCAACATGACCTGTTCCGGGTGGATATCACCCCTTATTTTGCCTCGTTAATGGACCCGGATAATCCCCTTGATCCCATCCGCAAACAAATCCTGCCAACAGCCGGGGAGATCCTGCCCTTCACCGGTGAAATGGAAGATTCCTTAGCGGAGGATGCCCACTCGCCTGTGCCAGGTTTGGTTCACCGTTACCCCGACCGGGTGCTGATGCTCGTCACCACGCAATGCGCCAGTTACTGCCGTTACTGTACCCGTTCTCGCATCGTGGGTGACCCGACTCAATCTTTTTCATCCAAAGACTTCGAAGCCCAACTTGATTACCTGCGCCAAACACCCCAAGTACGGGATGTGCTCCTCTCCGGCGGTGACCCCCTCACCCTGGCGCCCAAGGTTCTTGAGCGGTTGCTGACCGCGTTACGTGAAATCCCGCATATCGAGATCGTCCGTATTGGCTCTCGTGTGCCGGTGTTTATCCCCCAACGCATCACAGATGATTTGTGCGAGTTGCTGCAAAAGTTCCACCCCCTATGGATCAATATCCACGTCAATCACCCCAATGAGATCACTGCAGAGCTGGCAGCAGCCTGTGATAAACTGACCCGGGCTGGCATCCCCCTAGGCAACCAGGCGGTGCTGTTAGCGGGTGTGAACGACGACCCGCACATCCAGCGCAAACTGGTTCACGACCTGGTCCGCATCCGGGTGCGTCCCTACTACCTTTACCAATGCGATCTTGTCCAAGGTGCCGGTCATTTCCGGACCCCGATTGGTAAGGGCATCGAAATCATCGAAGCCTTGCGCGGCCACACCTCCGGTTTTGCCGTTCCCACCTTTGTCGTGGACGCGCCAGGCGGCGGCGGAAAGATCCCCCTTACCCCCAATTACATCCTCAGCTATTCCGACCACAAGGTCGTCCTGCGCAACTATGAGGGTTATATCACCACCTATGAAGAACCAGTGGGATACGAACCGATTGACCCATCTTTGGTGGCACCCTATAAAGGCGAAATCCTTGAACCGGGTCAGAGCGGCATCGCGGGATTATTGGATGGGGAGGCCATGTTCCTCAAGCCTGAAGGGTTTGATCAACTGCATCTACGCGGTGGTGAAGTCCACCGGCTGAGGGATCGAAAGGAAAAATGGGTGCCGCGTGGCATTGGGGATGGCAAATCAACCGAGTCTGAAAAATAAGGGTCGACTTACACAGAAATAAAAAAATCCTGGGCATGAGCTACAGCCCAGGATTTTGCTTTTTCTTCTAGATCGAATCAATTGGCTTCTTTTATCCCGTGGGCGGAATTGGGTCGTCTGTAGAGGCACCAGTTGGCTCAATCGGTTGGATCTCGACCTTCTTTGGCCGGTTGATCACTGAAACAACCACCAAAACAATGGGAACCAACAGCAGGGGTGCGCTTAAACACAGCAGCCAGCCCCCGCGTAAAAAACCCGGATCTTGGTTACCAAAGAAAATAGCGGGCAATGGCAGCCCCCCCACAACAGATACCATGCTCACCAATCCCATCATCAACAACACCCCACCGGGGCACCCGCACAGGATTACCGAAAGCCAGGTCAACACAATCAGGGTCTGTTTTTTCGATTTCTTCATCGATGCTGCCTTCCATCAACGTCATTTCCGCTCAATTTTACCAGAACCCATTTACTTTTTCCTTAACTGTGCAGGCAGCCTAGGGCAATCGCAAAGTCAACCATTATCGCAGGATCAACGATCTTCATACTGTAGCCTCCCCACTTCTCCCTGCGAAGATAAGAAGAAATCCCTCTCCCCGCCGGGGAGAGGTTAGGTGAGGGGGTCTATCACTCGTAATCATTGGCCGACTTTCATTGGTTAAGCCTAATTCGGTCAATAACATCAGGATTGACTTAAAGTAAGTTATGTAAACACCCTCATCCCTAGCCCTTCTCCCTGCGAGG
>JAHYJN010000028.1 GCA_019428905.1 Candidatus Brevefilum sp. | reverse complement strand
CGGTCAGTTCGCCCATCGTCACGGCCCGGCTGCGCTTGCCCGTCAGCACCAGCACGTCATCGCTGGAGGGGTCCACGCCGATCAGCTGGGTGCCGGGCCGGTCACCCAGCAGGGCCAGGTCCAGGTCGGCGGGCGGGTCGGTCAGGTCGTAGATGATCGTCTCGGGGTTAAAGGCCTCCAGCACCTCCTTGGCGCTGCACTGGTAGGGGTCAGCCAGGTGGACATCCAGGCCCGCGTCCAACTTAAGGCAGGCGGCCACGCCGGCTAAATTCAAACACCGACCGTAAACCAATACACATTTTTTAACGGCCATCCCGTGCCTCTTTTCTGTGGATAGTAACAGCATACAAGGTTATTACCCCCCAAGGCAATGTCCTTAAGTACAGTCTGGGCGAAAAAAAAGTACAGTCTTGATTTGGTGAGCAGTGAAAAGTGAATAGTGAATAGTAATGAGGTATTAGGAATCAGGTATTAGGAATTTGGGTTCGCGGGCATCACCACAATCGTGGTTTCACCAACACATAAAAATGAAGCGCATTCCCCGCCAACCCACAAATTTTTTGTCACGCGTGCCCGTTAGGGTATCCCTCTGTGTCGATAATTATGCGACAAATCAGTGCGCAGCCTCCCTGGAGCATAACGGAACCCCTGTCGCGCAGCGTAAGGGGCTGAAGCGTGACTATTCACCATTCAGTGCGAAGCCTCCCTGTAGCGCAGCGGAACCCCTGACGCGCAGCGAAGGGGCTGAAGCGAAGCTGAGTGGGACCTTTCAACTATCAGCTACCAACTACCGACGACCCTCTACCGCCTACCCTCTACCGACTTTCTCCCTGGGCTGCCGCTTGTGGCAGAAAAACGCCTCTTTTTGCCGCTTTTAACGGATTGAAAACCCGCGTGCTTTATGTTATCCTCTCATTAAACCAGAACACATGTTCTGTCCTCACGCGCACATACCACGAAAGGAGCTTTGATCATGTCGGCAGAAACCACCGCCAGGGGGCGAAAGCGCAGCGAAATGGGACAACTCAGTGCGCAGCCTCCCTAGAGCATAGCGGAACCCCTGTTGCGCAGCGTAAGGGGCTGAAGCGGGACCATTCACGAGTTTGCAGAAGAGTTGGGGATCGATGAACGCTAAGGCAACCTTTTATTCGTTTCGGTTCGTTTTTTTTCGGAACGAATACCCATCCAGCTTGTGCGGGGAGGGGGGGCGGGCATCATAATAAGCATGGTTTCACCAACACATCAAAATGAAGCGCTTTCCCCGCCCCCCCACCATTTTGTCACGCGTGCCCGTTAAGGTATTGCGAGGAGCGCACCACCTTCTGTCACGTGTGCCCGTTAGGGTATTGCGAGAAGCGCAGCGACGAAGCAATCTCAGTGATAGTGAATGGTACACGGTGAATAGTGAATGGTCAAAAAATACCTTGGCATTGTAATGAGCGCAGCATCACCTTTCTTTACACCGAGCGCAGTACCAACTGAAATGCATCGTGGAAATGAGCAATTTGAGATACAGCTTTCTGTGAACGAATGCCAACGAATTATTCCCCACCTCGTCCACCACTGGGATTGCTTCGTCACCTCTGTCGAGGTTCCTCGCCACGACAAAATGGGTGTCATTGCGATGAGCGCAGCGAAGAAGCAATCTCAGTGATAGTGAATGGTACACGGTGAATAGTGAATGGTCAAAAAATACCTTGGCATTGTAATGAGCGCAGCATCACCTTTCTTTACACCGAGCGCAGTACCAACTGAAATGCATCATGGAAATGAGCAATTTGAGATTTAGCTTTTGGTGAATGGATGCCAATGAATTATTCCCCACCTCCTCCACCCCTGAGATTGCTTCGTCACCTCTGTCGAGGTTCCTCGCAAGGACGAAGGTTGGCGTAGGGTGGGTTGGGGGGCATCAAAACAATGGGTCAATTCGCCAACACATCAAAAGGACACACAATTCCCGCCAATCGACCATGAACTAAAAGTGGGAGATGATTGGTAATTTATACCGTGGCGACGTTGCATGCAACGTCGCTACGATGAGTAGTTGGTTTGAAAGATTGGTCCAGTTGCCAACAGTACCATCATCAGAGCACAACACTGGCTGAGGTTGCTTCGTCACCTCTGTCGAGGTTCCTCGCAATACAAAATGGGTAATTACCGACTAACAACTATCAACCACCAGCCACACCCTATTCCCCCGGCCGCGTCAACCTCATCCGCTCGGCGTAGGCGATCACCTGGGCGCGGTTCTCCAGGTGCAGGCAGTCCAGGATCTCACCCATATGGTATTTGACCGTGCGCTCAGTGATGCTCAACGTGACCGCCACTTCACGGTAGGTCTGCCCCTGACCGACCAGGGTCAGAATCTGCATCTGGCGCGGGGTCAACTGCTGGGCACACCGGGCATCACCCGCTTCCGGGCCCTCAGGTAGACCCTGGCCCACCGGCCGGGTGGGCTGCTCCGCAAAAGCTTTGAGGATCTTCTCCGCCAGCCCCGGCGAAAAAGGCGCATGGCCTGACTGCAGGTCCCGCAGATACGCGAAGAACGCGTCAGCCTCCAAACTCTTCAGCAAGTAGCCCAAGGCACCACCTCGCACAGCCTCAAACAGGTCCGCCTCGTCTTCAGATGTGGTCAGCATCACAATTTTAATTTCCGGCATTTCGGCCTTGATTAAGCGGGTGGCGGAGACCCCGTCACACCTGGGCATGTGGATATCCATCAGGATCACATCGGGCTTGAGCTGACGGGCCAGGGTCAACGCCTTAAAACCATCATGCGCTGTCCCCACGACCGGGATGCCCTCCGAAGCCAGCAGGTTGGTCAACCCCTCCAAAAACAGGTTATGGTCATCCACCAGCATCACCCGCAAGTCCGCTAAAGGGTTCATCCGATCACCCTATTTCCATCAAGGGGCACACATACCTTGATCTCCGTCCCGATCCCCCGCGAAGACGTAAATCGGATTTTTCCACCAATCGCCGCTGCCCTCTCCCGCATCATCTGCAAGCCAAAATGCTTTTCTCGGCCAATCTCACCATCAGGCACGTCAAAGCCGCGCCCATTATCCACAATAGAGACACACAGCAAATGATCGTTTACGTCAAACTTCAGCGAAACCTGGTCAGCACCGGCATGTTTGCGAATATTGGTTAACGCCTCCTGCAAAATTCGCAGCATCTGCACCTCAACCATCTCGTCCAAAACCAGGTCGTCAAACCCATCAGACCTAGCCAGTTCCGTGCGGATCCCGTAGGATTGTTCAAACTGCTTAAGATGCTGTTCCAAAGTGCCGATCAGCCCATGTTCGGTTAAGGTCTGCCGCATGGCGTGGATCGTATCGCGTAAGTCCACTTCTCCCCCCCGGGCTGCCTCCACCAAACGTTCCAGGTAGCGGTCTGCTGTTTCCAGGTCACCCCGCTTGAGCAATCGTTGGATGGTTTGTCCCTGGGTGTCGATAAAGGCCAGCACCTGCGCCAGGTCATCGTGCAGCTCGCTCGCTAGCAGATCGCGCTCTTGCAGGGTGGCCAGCACACGCCCCTGCTGGAGGAGCTTGGCCTGGGCTTTGCGCTCCTCGGTCACATCTGTTACCAGCAACAGCTGGCCGACGTGATCGCAGCGCCAATCTTTGAGTTGAATGATGTCCAGCTGGTAGTCACGCACACTGCCATCGGTAGCACGGCTGTAATCAAGTTGAAGGTCCTGATCCGCATTCATCGGGTCATGTGGATAAACATCCAGCACATCCCAGATGAGCTTGTTGTTAGCTTTCTTAGCGGAAACCCCCAGCAAATGTTCGGCAATCGGGTTCAGGCTGTTGATCTGCGATTGATGGTCCAACACCAGCATCCCGATCGGGATCTGCTCGATCACAGCCTGGCGGGCTAAGGTCATCGGACCCAAAAACCGAAAGCGGAACAAGACCACCGCATAGACCAGCGTTATGAGTGCCAATCCAACCGCCGTTTGGGGAAAATTGAAACGAGCATGACCGGTTACATCAGAAAAATAAAGATACCGAAGGATGATCTGCCCGACCACAATGATCGCAACAGGCAATCGATTTTCTTGAGAACGGATAAACAGCCAGATTAAAATGACAATATTAAGAAAGCTCAACAGGTAAACGTAGGCCAAAAAAACTTGGGCGATGGGACCGAGATTCGCCACCAACGCACCATCAAATTCAAAACTTGTCCAGAACAGGTGATGAAAATCGTTGGTGAGGATCAAGAGGATCCCCAGCAGTGGAAGAATCGAAAGCAGGACCAGGTTGCGCCGGGTCAGCCAACGTTTAGGCCTGGCATACTCTAACAAGAAGCAGGTGATGGCTGTGGCCGAAGGTAATTGCCACATGACTTCGAATTTGCGCCAGAAGATCATTACCTCAAGGTCTACCGCCCAAGCCTCAAGCACAAGGGCCAGCGACCACAGAATGCCAAACAAGCAGGCGAAAGTAAAGGGAATCGCCCCCGGTACACCCCGATTCCTGATGCTATACACGGCCAGCCCGATCATCACCAATATGCCAATGATCGAAGGCCAGATGTGAGGGGTGAAAGCATTTTGAAGACTCACCATGCGCTCCGATTTTATGTCAACAGGATGGTTGCCTACGGATAATTATATATTAAAAACGCGCCTTCTTTTGTGAAATGGTAAGTATCACCCCTTAACATTCGATTTTGGTCTTGATTTTATGAACCTCGGAAGGCATTTCTCACCCCGGACCAACCTTGTCAATCAATCCCCTCTCACATCAATCAACATCCAAATTGGGGGTGTCAAATCCCGTTTGTTGATCCAATCGCCTCGTGCGCGGTTCGTAGACCGCCAGGTCCTCAGCCAGCGCCAATTTTCCCTTCCGACGCACCCACAATACGGTCAGCACGCTTCCGACCAGCATCGCGCCTAACCCTAGGGTGCCGGCTTCTGGTCCAAAGCTGCCCCCCGTCAGCCAGGTCGGGCCTATGGCCTCGGTGGCAATCACCGTCGCGCCGGTTTGAATCCCACTGACCGGGAATCCAAACACATTCCCCTGGAAGAAATTCCAGGTGATATGCAACCCGATCGGGATCGCCAGGCTGCCCGTCAAGACCATCCCCAAACCGAGAAAGACCCCCGCAAAAGCAATGTTGAGGGTACTGACCCAGGTGGCATTGGGGTTGCCCAGGTGCAGCAGGCCAAAGGCCAGCGAAGAAATCAGAAAGGCCAAGATCAAAGCCCCGCGCTGACCCAACAGCGGATGGTTGAGCCCTTCCGCCAGGTTAACCAGGTGATAGCCGCGCGACAGCAACTCCTCATAGATGCCCACACAGATGAAGAACACCAAACTCATGACCAAACCCGAGAAGAAACGGGTGTCAGGGTTGTACACCTCGTAATAGCCAGTCACCCGCAGGCTTCCGGTCAGCCAGCCCACCAGGAAGACCAACCCCATCAAAACCGCACCCAGGACCAGGCCAAAGGCAAAATCGGCCCACCAGGCCTTAGTAAGACGGATGCCAAAACGTTCAAACCGCCGGTGGTCAAACCAGCGGCCTGTAAGGAAGGTGGCCGACAACACCCCCATCAAGGCCGCCAAAGGGACGATCACCTGCGTCACCCAGGTTGCTTCCACCAATGCGATCGGGCTCGCGCCCATAATGATATCCGCCAGGTTTGCCCCAGAGGCCAAATCTAACAGGACCGCCAATAACATCAACCCAACGGTAAAGGCCGAGGTCAGCAGGATCACCAAAAGGGTGTGCAAACCCAAACGCCAAAATGCCCGGAATCGCTGTTCCTTTGGGTTCCAAAATGCGCCAATCACGAGTTTTGATAATCCCATCAGCACACCTCGATCAAAGAAATTAATGGATGAATTTCGTAGATTAAAGGGCAATCCAGCATCAAAACGATCACGAGTTTATCGTGTTGCAATCTGGCTAAAATAGTCCGCTTCAATCGAACGCCAGGAAACGTCTTGTGGCAGGTCGAGGTATTTCCCCAACACCGGGTAAACCTGGTCCACCGCTTCAGCGATCTGCTGGGCCACCCGTTGGATGGAAAAATGGGCGTTGCTGGCCCCACGCAGGCGGCACAGGTGGAAGGCCTGCCGTAAATTGATTGTGAACAAAACCCGCCGGTTAAAGCCGTTTGGGACGATGTAACTGGCAACTGCCGGGTTCCATTCGTGGATCCGGTCATATAGTTCAGCAGCCCGGCGCATGGCAGACTGGTAATCGCCTTCACAGCCGGCAGCGGTGATGCCGATTGGCAGGGCAAAACCCAGGTCAGCCGACAAAGGCTGGACCGTCTGCGTCATCATGCGGTGCCGTTTGAATTCAAAATAGGCGCCCTGGTCCATCACCGCTTCAAACATCATCTGGGCATATTCAAATTCCCGCAGGGGTTGATCGTATTTCCCCCGCTCGGCCATCAGGTCAGCTGCCAAGGCCGCTTTTTGCTCCGGCGACAGGCCTGCCACATGCTGGTAACAGCGCTGGTAATCGACCGCCCCCCCAAAGCGGAACAAGGCTGCAGCCAAAATGCGGTCCTCGCCGTCGGCATCCCAGCCCAGGAGGCGAAAGCCCACCCCATCATCCCCACCCGAAACCGATTGGCTGTGCTGTGCCATTTTCGCTTCCACAGCTTGCAAATAAGGGTTACAGGCGGCATATTTAATCAGGGTTGGGGTTTCTAACTGCCCAACGGCGCGCAGCCCTTCACCAATGGCTCGCACTTCCTCCAGTGGGGAACTGAGCAGCTTGCAGATGGCGTACTCCAGCGCCCGGGCATTGATCGTCACCCCGACATTGGCCAGGGATGCTGCCGGCAACAGGAATCGGCAGATATCCACAGCAGCCGGCGCCAGCCGGCGTTCAAAGGCTGCATCCGATTCATCCGCATCTTGAGGCATCTTTTCAGCTAGCCAGGCCTTCACTTTTGGGATGCCCCGCTGATAGGTGTCAAATAATTGCCGGCAGGTGCCAATAAAGTTGCCCTCAAGGGGGTGCCCGGCCAGCTCATCGGGCACATAAAAAGCATCCGGGTCCCATTGCTGGTAGCGGGTCGATTTTTCGGTATAAGACGCCAGCCGGTTGCCCTCGATCGATTCAATCGCCAGCCGCGAGACGTTTTCCAGCGCCAGGTGCAGCACTGCATGCTCAGCCACTGAAGCGTGCCCATACCCCACCACCCATTTTTCATGAAAACGCGCCGAGCTTTCATCGTTCAACTCGGCGGCAATTTCATCAAAGGGTTTCGGCGAGCGCGAGGTCTTGGCAAAGGCGACTGCGATCGTCTCCGGGCTATAAGCTTTTGGGCTGAGCAGGTAAATCCGTCTAGGTTTTGACATGCTGAAAGATCCTTCGTGCTGTAGCTTTATCGCGCTCAATTTGAGCCAAAAACGCTTCAACACCGCTAAATTTTTGCTCGTCTCTCAGCTTTTCGATGAAAGCCAAGTTCATTTTTTCCCCATAGATGTTACCATCAAAATCCAGGATATGGGTTTCTACATTCACCTGTGCCTGGTCTTCAAAGGTCGGCCGGACACCGATATTGGTGATCCCCTGGTAAACCTGGTCCCAGAGGTGTACCAGGGTCGCATATACGCCAACAGCGGGCAGCTTTTTCTGCGCCCAGGGCGAGATATTCGCGGTGGGCAGACCGATCTTACTCCCCCGATCTGAGCCGTGGGTCACCACCCCAGCCACCTGGTAAGGGCGTCCCAACAGTTCAGCCACCTGGTCCGCTTGGCCAACATCCAGCGCCTGCCGCACCAGGGTCGATGAGACTTCCTTACCGGCCGTCTCGATACGGGAGATGACCTCGACCGAAAATGAATGCTGACGCCCGATATCCTTGAGCACCGGGATCGTCCCCTGGCGACCTTTCCCCAGGGCGAAATCCTCGCCAACGACCAGCACCCCCAATCCCAGCTTTTGCTTCAATTCAGCGAGGAAGGCTTCTGCCGTCAGGTTGGCAAATTCACGGTCAAAGCGCAGGGTGATCACCCGTTCCACACCCAGGGACACCAGCAACCGTTCTTTTTCACCCGGTGTTGAAAGATAAAAGGGCAGTTCCGGGTGATTAAAATACACAAACGGGTTGGGATAGAAGGTCACCACCAGCACTGGTCGGTTTTGCCTTTGCGCTTTTCGCACCATCCGGGTGATGATCGCCTGGTGTCCCAGGTGAACGCCATCAAAGTTCCCAATCGTGATGCATGCATCCTGATAGGGCAGTGCTTCTAACCGATTGAAGTCGATAATGTTTATATCAGGTTGGAAGGTGTTATCCATCAGGTACTAGGGCTCTCGATCATAAAAGCACCCCTCCCTCAAGAATTGAAGAAAGGGCGATTTATTAACTCAAAATGGTTTGAATCAGGCTGGCTACGTAAAGAAGACTTTCCGGGGCTGCCATTCTTTTTCTTCCGGCAAGTACTCCATCAACGCCACCAATTCGCCTTGCTGACTGATCGCCCTGACCCAGTGATCGGGGTTCTCAGGCGGGACCTCAACCGGCACACGATGACCATGCCGCACCAAATCGACCTCTTCAAAGCTCAACTCCCGTGATGGCCAGTCACCCAGGGCTTCTGCTGCTGGGATCAGGTACTTGTACCAATCCCCATAATCGAAGGCTTCCTCAAGCTTTCGCAGCGGGACTGCATCGCGTAAGGCAAATTCGCCGCTCTTCGTTCTGCGCAGGCCAACCAAATGACCGCCGCACCCTAACACCTCACCCAGGTCACTCGCCAGGGAGCGCACATAGGTGCCAGAAGAGCAGAACACATCCACAATCGCCTCGGGTGGGTCCCACTCAAGCAATTCGAGATGGTAAACATCAATTTCTTTGGGTTCCAGTTCGAACTCTTCACCGTCACGCGCCAGCTCATAGGCTTTTTGCCCATGGATTCTTTTTGCTGAATAGGCTGGGGGCATTTGTTCAATCGTGCCCTCAAATTGGGTTAAGGTACTTTCGATTTCTTCCGCGGTGATGTCCACCGCCGAGCGGCTCAGGACCTCGCCATCGCCATCATAGGTATCGGTCGTCTCACCCAGGCGGATGATCGCCTGGTAGCGTTTATCCGAAGCGGATACATATTCGCTCAATCGCACTGCGGGGCCGACCAGCACCACCAGCACACCTGAGGCGCGTGGGTCCAAAGTGCCAGTATGCCCTGCCCGGCGTATCCCGGTCCCCTCTCGCACCACCTGGACAACTTGATGGGAAGTCATGCCCACAGGCTTGTCAACCACCAACACCCCTGAGATTGCATCTTTTAAATTAAATTCTTGTTCCATCATAGTATTGTTCCTAACTCCCCAAGGGATTGGGTAATTATACTCCTTCTTAGTGTGAGCTGCTTTCTAATAATTTTCGTGTTTCTTGAAGCACACGGCGTTTCACATCCGCCAATGTGCCCTCAATGTCCGCCCCCGCTGCGGCTGCATGCCCCCCACCACCAAACTGGTATGCAATCCCCGAGACATCAAATTCAGGTCCTGTTCTCCAACTAACTTTTACTGAATTGTTGGGTTGTTCAACAAAAATTAATGCGATCTTGGCTTCTCGTACCGCGGATAAGACGTTCACCAGGTCAGCATCATCGTCACTAGGATAACCGATTTCTTCCCGATCAGCAAGGGTTAAACTGGTCCAAACCAATCCCTGGTTGGATTCCAAACGGGTGAGTCCCGCCCCCCAATAACGGGTGGCGATAAAGGAACGCAACACCAACTCTTCATTGTAAATTCTTGGCAGGTCCCCGCCTAGGTCCATCAACGCGGCTGCTTTGCGCATCAGCTCTGCATCCACATTAGGCGTTCTGAAGCCAATCGTATCCCCGACGATCCCGGCCAGCAGGCAGGTGGCGATATCCGCATTAATCGTCAGGCCCCACGAGGGTATGTGGTCAAACAAGATGGCAGCTGTGGCTACCTGTTCGGGTTCTACCACGTTAATCTCACCAAAGGCCAGGTTGGTCTTGTGATGGTCAACGACCAGGTGCGGCTTACCGTAATTATCGAGCACATCGCCCACCCGGTCGGTTCCAGAACAGTCAACGATAATGATCATATCCGCTGGCCTGGTTGGCGCAGAGACGATCTGTTGCCACCCTGGCAAATAATGAAATTTTTCGCCGCCATCAGCCAGCACCAGTTGAACCGTTTTACCCGCGCTCTTCAGAGCTAAACCCAACCCCAACACCGATCCACCGGCATCCGCATCAGGCCTGATGTGGGAAACGACCAGGAATGTTTGACTGTTTTTGATCTGTTCCGCAACCCGCTGATCAATTGTCTTCGTCATCCATCTCCTCTGCGGTTTCTTCGGTCAGGTCTTCCCCATCAACGCCACGCGCTTCACGTTCTTTCCGGATTTCTTCCAAGATGGACTCGATCCGATCAGCTCGATCTGGCGTTTCATCCCAATAGAAACGCAATTTCGGCATTGCACGTAATTGCACTTCCTGGCCAAGGGTGTAACGGATAAAACCGCTGGCCTTTTCCAGACCATCGAGAATTCCCTCAGCCAAACTCTGACCGCCCAAAGCGTGAATATAGATATTGGCATAATCCAATTCACGATCAACAGACACATCCGTAATATACACGGTGTCCAAGCGGGGGTCATTAACTTTGGTTTCTAAAATTTCTGTCAGGACCCGTTTAATTTGATCCTGGATCCTTTTCATTCGAATTTCCGAAGGCATACTATCCTCTTTCTTATGTTTTCCTACCGTGATTCCTGCTCGATCACATAACATTCGAGCGTGTCCCCGACCTCAAATTCATGGAATTGCTTGAGCGCGATCCCGCACTCGAAACCTTCCCGCACTTCACGCACATCATCTTTCTCACGCTTGAGCGAGCCGATTTCGCCATCAAAAATCACCTGGTCGTGCCGCACCACCCGGATATGCCCATTGCGGCGGATTTCCCCATCCACCACACGGCAGCCGGCAGCGACTTTAAACCGAGAAACGCTGAAGGTCGCCAGCACCCGGGCGCGGCCAATGTTCCGTTCGACCAGCTCGGGTTTCAACATACCTTTGAGCGCTTTCTCGATATCCTCAATCAGGCGGTAAATGATGGTATAAGAGCGGATGGATACGCCTTCTTTTTCAGCCAGCCGTTCAGCAGCGTTATCCGCTTCAACAGCAAAACCAAGCACGATCGCATCAGAGGCAGCAGCCAGCATCACATCGCTTTCAGAAATGTTGCCCGTCTCCTGGTGCAGGATTAAGATCGAAACTTCTGATTGCTTTTCAGCTAGTTCGTTTAAAGAATTGACGATTGGTTCCAGTGAACCTTGCACATCCGCCTTGATAATCAGCCTTAACTCTTTAACTTCACCGGCTTGCAATTGTGCATAAAGCTCCTCAAGGGATACCTTTGGCGCAATACTCCTCACCTTTCCGGCAAGTTCCATCTCAGAAACAATCGCTCGGGCTTCTTTTTCAGATTCAACCACCCTGAAAAGGTCACCCGCTTTAGGCACATCATTCAGCCCCATCACCATGATCGGTGTGGCTGGCCCAGCTTTTTGTATGCGATTGCCCCGAAAATCGAACATCGCCTTGATCCGGCCGTGCGCTTTGCCTGCCAGGATTGTATCACCAACATTTATGGTGCCATTTTGCAGCAGCAAGGTCGCCATCACGCCGCGGGAACGGTCCACTTCACCCTCAACCACCGTCCCCAAAACCTCACCTTTGGGGTTGGCTTTAATTTCTTTATTGTCAGCCACCAACAGGATCGCTTCCATCAGGTCATCTAAACCCTGCTTCTTGGTCGCCGAGACCGGCACCACAATCGTATCCCCATCCCACTCATCAGGCACCAGGCCAATTTCAGACAATTGCTTCTTGACAAGTTCGGGGTTGGCAGAAGGTAGATCCATTTTGTTCAATGCCACCACAATTGGCACCTGGGCTGCTTTGGCGTGGTTCGCCGCTTCACGGGTCTGGGGCATCACCCCATCGTCTGCAGCGACGACCAGGATGACAATATCGGCGCCCTGCGCGCCGCGCGCCCGCATGGATGTAAAGGCAGCATGACCGGGTGTATCCAAAAAGGTGATCTTCCTGCCCTGATGTTCCGCCTGGTAAGCCCCGATATGCTGGGTGATGCCGCCTTCTTCTCCGCCCGCCACGTTGGATTGACGGATCACATCCAGCAGGGAGGTTTTTCCGTGGTCAACATGACCCAACATTGTCACGACTGGCGGCCTAGGCTGTAAATCTTTATCAGCCTCCTTGGCGATCACCCGCCGCCATAATGGAACTTCACCGGCATCTTCCGGTTTCTCTTCTTCAATTTGCTCCAGCTCAGGCTCGAACCCTAACTCACTGGCAACAACCGCAGCCGTGTCAAAGTCAACATTTTGGTTAATGCTGGCCATGACGCCATTGGCCATCAAAACTTTGATGACCTCAATCGGGCTGGTCTCCATCTTTTCAGCCAGGTCTCGCACACTGATACTGTAAGGTAAGATGATTTTATTAAGTTCACTATCGCTCATACAACACCTCCGTTATAATTCCCCTGCCTGCAGGAAGGGTGGTTTACCTGCAGACCCTAAATGATTATTTTACTGCTGAGGAGCGATCAGATGATCTTAATTCATCATGATTTGTCCTCTGGCCCCTCTTGGGCTGGGCGATCATCAGGAAGATGGCTCTCAATAAATGACATTAGCGCCACTTTTTCCTGATCCGTCAGCCTGGTTTTCAAGGCATGGTCAAGGCCGCCTTTGATGCCGCGGTCCCAACAAGATCGATCATCATGTAAATATGCCCCCCTGCCGTGGGCTTTCCCGGTCAAATCAACCTGGATGCCCTCAGGGCCGTTTACAATCCTGATCAACGATCGCTTGGGTAAGACTTCTCGACAGCCCACACACGTCCGTTGTGGAATATGTTTGCTGCGACGCTTTGTTTTCTTGACCATCTAATCGCTGCTCATTGTTGCGGTTTACCAATTATCCCAATCGTCAGTTTCATCGGGAGCGGGTCGCCGCTTTTTGCGTTTCTTCTTTTTCGTCGGTTTGACCTCTTCTGGTTCACTTTCATCAACCACGCGCTTTTCTGGTTCAAAATAACCGTACTTGGAAGCGTCATAAGAAAAGATTTTGTCAAACTCGTCTACCTGTTCTTCTTCTTCAGCAACCGCAGGTGCTTCGGGTTTGGATTCTGCGACGGGTTCAGGCTCTTTAGGCATTTCTGGCGAAAGCTCAGCCTCTTCAACCTCTTCAACCTCAACCTCTACGGCATCGGGCTGCTCTTCAGCTTCTGCAGCTTCGATCACCACTTCTTCTTCGAGTGCAGGCTCAACCGGTATCTCTTCTTCAGGTACAGTTTCACCAGGGATGACTCTCAGACCATCCGTGAGTTGTTGGATTTCTTCAAAGGATTTTGGGCCGACCCCATTCAGCGATAAAATCCGGTCAGGATCCATCCGCATTTGCAGTACAAGGTCACCCAAGGAGTCAATTTCAGCCTCTTGTAAGATGAACAAGATGTGCTGTTTCAAATCAACATCCAGGATGGGAATCTCAAACGTCAATTTCGGGACGGTAGCCAACGCCTCTTCGTAGCGGCGTTTCTCTTCCAGGCTCTCTTCGCGACGTTTTTCTTCAACCCGTTTTTCAACCCGGTTAATGAATTTCGCCATCAAATCATAATCTTCTGGCGGGAGCGGTCGACCTTCGGCTTTCTTGTCAAGCATGATGGCGACCTTTTCCATCGCTTCTGCTTCACGTTCCGCCATTCCCGCATAAGCAGGATCTTCCCGCAGCTTCTGCAGGGCATCCGTCGCACCCTCAACCTGGCTCTTGATATCAATCCGCCAGCCCGTTAGTTTGGCAGCCAGCCGGGCGTTTTGACCATCACGGCCTATTGCCAATGATAGTTGATCTTCTGGGACGACCACAGTGGCAGTCTTGCCCTCTTCATCATCTTCTGTAAGGTAAACGCCGACCACCCGTGCTGGGCTGATCGCCTTGGCAATAAAGGCTGCTGAGTCCTTGCTCCATTCAATGACATCAATCTTCTCATCGCTGAGCTCGCGCACAATGGCCTGGATGCGGACGCCGCGCACGCCGACACACGCCCCTACCGGATCAATACCTTGCTGGGTAGCCGATACGGCAACTTTAGCCCGTTGACCTGGCTCGCGGGCAATTGAGCGGATCTCCACCACACCATGGTAAATTTCAGGTACCTCGTTTTCCAGCAAGCGGCGCAAGAAGTCGCGGTGAGCCCTGGAAAGCAAAATTTGCGGTCCGCGGTTGGATTCTTTAACTTCATAGATCAAGCAGCGGATGCGATCATGCACCCGTAAGCGTTCGCGCGGGATCATATCCTTGCGCTGCATCTGCCCTTCAGCTTTCTTGTCCAAACTGATGGTCGCTGCTCGTGGTGTGACCGCCTGCACAGTACCGCTGACAATCTCACCAACTTGTTTTTCAAAGTATTCATATTGAATTTCACGCTCTGCTTCGCGGATGCGCTGCTGGATTACCTGGCGCGCGGTTTGTGCCGCCACCCGGCCAAAATTCTCCGGTGTGGTTTCCATAACCACCATATCACCCAGTTCAGCTTCTGGTTCAACCACCCGAGCATCGCTCAACAACACCTCGGTGCGTTCATCCTGGACATCCTCAACAACTTCCTTCTCTGCAAAGATCTCCACCTCACCGGTGTCCATATTGACTTTTGCTTCCACATGCTGGGCATTTGAGGCATTGACCGCCCTGCGATAGGCAGAAACCAGCGCAGATTCTAACGCCTCAAGGATCACATCCCTGCTGAGCTGTTTTTCTTCAACAACCTCATTAAATGCGAGCGCAAATTCACTTTTCATCGTTCCACTTACTCCAAATAACTAACGTGCTTATTACACAGAAAAGTGGGGGGCACCCACTTTTCGACGACAAGGGTATGAAAAATAAGCCGAAGCTTATCAACTCATATGTTATTCTAGCACAAATAAAAAACCGGTGCAAGGGAGATATATTAAGAAAGCTTATTTGAGTTGGACATTTTGATACTAAGGAATCAGAGATTATTACTAAAACAACGATTATAATCAGTAAATACACACCCTTTCAAAGGAAAATATGGAATGAAAAAAGACTTTCTCTGGTGGCGTGACGGTATCATCTATCAGATCTATCCCCGCTCATTTGCGGATTCCAACGATGATGGCATTGGCGACCTGCCGGGCATCATCAGCAAACTGGATTACCTGCAGGCCCTCGGTGTGGACGCCATCTGGCTGTCGCCCATTTACCCCTCACCCGATGTCGATTTTGGCTATGATGTGGCGGACTATTGCGAGATTGACCCAAAATTCGGCACCATGCAGGATTTCGAAGCCCTGGTCAAAGGCGCTAAGAAACGCAATATCCACATCATCCTCGACCTGGTGTTGAACCACACCTCTGACCAGCACCCATGGTTCCTTGAAGCAAAAAAATCACAGAATAATCCCTACCACGATTGGTACCTGTGGCAGGACCCTAAACCCAATGGGGAACCACCCAATAACTGGGAATCTTGGTTTGGCGGCCCAGCCTGGGAACTTGACCCCGATTTAGGGCAATATTATTACCACATGTTCCATAAAGAACAACCTGATCTCAATTGGCGTAACCCGGATGTGCGTGCGGCCATGCTGGATGTATTCCACTTCTGGCTCAAAAAAGGCGTGGATGGATTTCGCCTGGATGTGTTTAACGCTTATTTCAAAGACCCAGAATTCAAAGATAACCCTAGCCAGTTCGGAATCCGTGCTTTCGACCGCCAAAAACACATCTACGATGTCTCTCAACCCGAGATGTTCCCATTATTAGAAGAAATCCGCACCATGATGGACAAGCGCAAAGATACCTTTGTGGTGGGTGAAACCTTTTTGGCCGACCCGCAGCAAACCGCCCAATATTGCGGAGATGGCAAGCTAAACGCCGCATTCAACTTTGATTTTGCACAAAACCGCTGGCACCCCAAGCGGTTTCTGCAATCTGCCCTGCGCTGGTACCAGTCGCTCGGCGATAGCGCCTGGCCAAACAACTTTCTCAGCAACCATGATATGCGCCGTGCTGCTTCGCGTTATTGCCTCGGTGAGGATGACCGACGGGCCAAGGTCGCTGCGGCCATGCTGCTGACGTTTAAAGGCACCCCCTTTATGTATTACGGCGAGGAGATCGGTTTACGAGATATACCTATACGAAATATTTCGGAGGTCAAAGACCGGGTTGGCAAAACCTACTGGCCGCTCTTTACTGGCCGCGATGGCTGCCGGGCACCTATGCACTGGAACGATCAAATCCATGCAGGCTTTTCGTCCGCAGAACCCTGGCTGCCAGTGCATGCCAATTACCCTAAGCGTAATGTCGATCAGCAAATCACCGATCCAGAATCACTGCTGATTTTCTGTAAACACATCATACAGGTCCGAAAAGAGGAACCTGTCTTGCAACGCGGGGATTTCATCCCGTTGGTCAAAGACCCGCGTCACTTCCTGGCATTTTTACGCACCTACCAGGATGACCAGGTGCTGGTCGTGTTGAATTTCAGCAGCCGTGAACTGATCTACGACATCCCGGAAGGCACCTGGGTATCTTTATTTGGAGAAGATGAACCCAATCACGGGTTGATCTCGTTAGCCCCTTACGATGTCAGGCTGTTCAAAAAAGTTGAATGACCTGATTTCAGATGAACGTCTTTAACAACATCGAGAAACACATCGCTGCTGCTTTCCAGTCATACAAAGGAAGGTTTGAGTGAATGTTCCCTATATCCCCGGCAATGCACGGCCACCTGAGCTGCCGCTCGGGCGATTTTTGCCGCCGATCCCACCAGGGATGGCACAGGTTTGGTGCCGTGAGAACTTAAACCCCGGTGATTGGGTATTAGAGCCCTTTGGCTTCAATCCATTGCTTGTGATCGAAATTGCCGCAGCGGGTTACCCGGTGCTGGTCACCGTCAATAATCCGATCCACGCCTTTCTGCTGCAAGTACTCGCCAGTGCCCCACAAGAAGATGAACTGACTGCCGCATTGCAGGATTTAGCCATCGCCAGCAAAGGTGATGAACGCATGGAACCCTATATCCGGGGTTTGTATCACGTCCGGTGTGCCAACTGTAACCAGCAGATCGAAGCAGATGCCTTCCTCTGGAAAAAAGATGCCAACCAGCCATATGCCGCCAAGGTGGAATGCGCCTTCTGCGCCGCAAGCGGTGAACAACCGCTAACCGCTGCAGCGCTGGAAGGCTTAACCCCCTTACCCCCTAAAAGCTTGCACCTAGCACGTGCCCTTAACCGCATCGCAGAACGGGATGATGCCTTGCGTTCCCAAGTTGAAAACGCCCTCAATGCCTACCCCACACGGCCGCTGATTATCCTGCAGACAATCATTAATAAACTCGAAGGGCTCGAACAATCACCCCGTCGACGCGAATTGCTGATCGCACTGATTTTATCGGCAGCCGATCGCGGCAATACCTTATGGGCCCATCCCTCCCCCCGCAACCGTCCCCGCCAGGTGCTTGTCCCCGCCGTCTACCAGGAGCGCAACCTGTGGAAGGTGATGGAACAGGCGGTCTCTGCTTGGCAGGTTCTACAAGTGCCCATCTCCCTTACACACTGGCAGGGCAGACCAGATCAACCTTCCGGTATTTACCTGTACAATGGACGCATTCGGGAGCTTGACCCACCACCAGAACCCGGGTTTTTCTCTGCTGTGATCGCCGCCATCCCCCGGCCGAACCAGGCCTTCTGGACCCTTTCCGCCTTATGGACAGGCTGGATTTGGGGTCAGGAAGCCGTTGGTCCCATCCGCCAGGTGCTTGCTCGCCAACGCTACGACTGGAACTGGCACAGTCATGCATTAATGGGCGTGTTTGACGCGGTCCACCCGCTCAGCCAGGCCAATCTCAAGTTTTGGGGGTTGGTCGCTGAAAATGAACCCATGCTCTTGCTGGCGACGTTGCTGGCAGCGGATGCCAAAGCCTTCAAACTGGAATCCTTTGCCCAATCGTTGGACGATCAGCTCGCCCAATGCACCTGGCTGCCCCTGAAGCAGCCTCCCTCCAAGCCGCAGCCAGATAGGGCCTTATCCATTGCCAGGGACGCTGCCCTTGCTTATTTACAGAAAAAGGGGGAACCAGCCTCTTATCAGCAGGTACACGCAGCAGCCATCACCGGCATGGCAGCTGAAAACAGCCTGGCGATCGATCGTTTCCTGCTTAATGTCAACCAAGCATCTTCTGAAACCCAAAAATGGGTTGAAACCCTCTTCCAGGAACCCCATTCTCTCACCCGGGTCGTCGGAGGGCAAGCATCCCTCGAAGCAGGCGAATGGTGGCTGGTGGACTCTGGTAAAGTCAGGGTGACCCTGATGGATCACCTGGAAGAACATATTTACGGACACCTGGTTAAAGCCGTTACAACCACTGCTGAAAGTGTTAAAAGCGTGGCTTACCAAGCCCTCCCGGGGATCTTTACCCCGCAGGATGAGCTAATCCTCAACTGCCTCTCCTCTTATGCTGAATTGGTGGAACCTCAATTACATCAATGGTCACTGCGAGAGGCAGAGCACCCCGCTGCACGAGAAGCCGATAAACAAGCCATCGAAAAATCATTGGATCTGATTGCCCAGCAGTTGGGGTTCCATGTGTCAGGGAAAAATACCATCAACTGGTATGATGAACATGACTCCACCCCCGCTTACCGGTTTCATATCCTCACTTCCGCCATCCTCTCCCCCTACCTGAACGTCAAAGCGCCCCCAGCTCACAGCAACATCTTGATCATCCCAGGGAGCCGAGCCAACCTGCTCGCTTTTAAACGACAACGCGACCCCATCCTGAAAGGGAGATTGGATCACGATTTCCTCGTGGTCAAGTACCGCCTGGTGCGGGATTTTGAAGTCAACCCGCTTCTTTCCCGCGAGTTGTTCAAAGATCTAATTCACGCTGACCCGCCAGAGTACCGTGCCACCCAGTTAGCCCTGCTGTAAAAAACACCGCTTAATCCGATGCTAGATGAATCTCTTACCTGCGGCTACGGTCCCGCAGGCGTCTCCGTTGGGGTGGGGGTTGGTGTTTCAGTCGGTGTCGGGGTCAGGGTCTCCGTAGGGGTTGGTGTGACGGTGATGGTCGGCGTTTCTGTTGGCGTTGGAGACGAAGTCGGCGTGGGCGTCGGCACCTGGATATTCAACCGGAACAACTTCTCGGCATAGGTATCTTCGGTGCTATGGATGTAGATCCTCAACGTAATCACACCCGGTTCGATTTCTTCCAAGTCCCATTCGTGCAGAAGACCGGGGGTCTCTTGCGGATCGCGTTCATTATCGACCAGCACCTCCCAGGAGGAAGGTTCTGCACCTTCACCCCATTCGATGCGGAAATAATCAAAGTTTTGGGTGGCAGTGATCATCCCTTGAATTTCGAATGGGCTGGTTGAAATTGTCTGCCCGTCCGTGAGCCCTGTCAGGGTGATCACCGGGCGGGGGTCATCAGCCCGGCAAGCGCGCTCTGGCACAAACACCAGTGGTGTCGTAAAGCCCAGGTTATTAACCCATGATTGACCTTCAGATTCGTCCCTCAACCAGCGCCGAGCCCAGGGATCCGTCACATTGGCAGCAAATACTTCATCGACAAAATCGCTGCAGGCATCCGAAAATGCCAAGCCCGTCCAGGTATCGATCACGACCTGCTTCCAAAGGTCTTCAGTCTTCGGTTTTGGGGGCTGGTCTGCAGCGAAGATCTCACTGCGCTGCTGCGGGCACCATTCAGAAGGCTCGGTACCCGAGACGCTGCACACCACCCGGTCAACAATGCCGGGAGGTCGGACAAAGGGCGATGGCGTACCGCCCATCATTTCATTGATGGCAAACGTCATAAATTGCGCCCATATCGGTCCCGCACCGGTTAACCCGGTGGTGTTGACCATCGGGGTATAGTCGGCATTTCCCACCCAGGTGCCGACCACCACGTCAGGCGTGTAGCCAACAGTCCAGTTATCACGAAAATCGTTGGTCGTACCGGTCTTGACAGCAGCTTGAAAGGGCAGGTTGATCACCGGGTTGGTGCCAAACATCGGGATACGGGCATTCTTGTCCGCCAGGATGTCGGAGATCAAATAAGCATGCTCTACCCTGACAACCTGGGAGCCAATCGGGGGTTCAAACTCATACACCACGTTGCCCGTATGATCCACAATCTTTGAGATCGCCACCATTGGCATCATGCGCCCTTCATTGGCGAAGGTCGCAAAGGCGGATGTTAACTCCATCAGGCTGACTTCGCCTCCACCCAGGGTCAACGACAGGCCATATTCGTTGCGCGTCAGGCTAGTGATACCCAGCCGGCGGGCAAAGGAGATCAGGCCTTCCTCCACCGAGGTATTGGGATCATCGTAGACACCCACAAACTCCAGGGCTTTGACGGCCGGTATGTTATACGAATTGGCTAAAGCCGATCGGACCGTAACTGGCCCGTGGAACCTTCTATCATAATTCACCGGTTTATACACCGGGCTGGTGTCAAAGGGATCCGTTGAAGGTGGAAACTCAGTGGGCACATCCCAGATCAATGTTGCGGGGGTCCACCCCATTTCAAATGCAGCGACATAGGTCAGGGGTTTAATGGCCGATCCGGGTTGACGTGTTTGGGATAAGGTCATATTCACCTGGCCGGATATGGCATCGTTATGAAAATCTGCTGACCCCACCATCGCCAAAATTTCGCCGGTGTTAGGATCCATCGCAATTAGGGCGCCATTCCTGGCGTTATTATCAGCCAGGGCAGCCACTTGGGCTGCTACGATACGTTCCGCCTCATTTTGCAAGCTGGGGTCCAACGTCGTGTGGACCGTGAAGCCGCTGCGGTAGATGGTTTGAGGATCAAATTCCTGCTCTAATAAAGAACGGACATAAACCACCCAATGGGGGTAGCGCATGCTGAAAGTAATCTCGGGAAATACATAATTTTCCAGGTCAATCCCGGCCTTTGTCGCGTCCTCATAAGCCACACACACCGGTGGCCGGCCAGAACCGATCTCAATGCAGTTGCGCTCACGGCTTGCTTCATACATCAAGACCAGCACAGACCGCTGTCGGTACAATGTGGCTTCCCGGTTATTATAAATGTCGTAAACTGAAGGTGCCTGGGGTAGCCCTGCCAAAAAAGAAGATTGGAATAAATTCAGCGAACCTGCATTCGTGTTGAAATACGTTTCAGACGCCGCCTGAACGCCATAAGCCATATTGCCGTAATAGTTCTCATTCAGATACAGCTCGAGAATCTCTTCCTTCGAATACAAGCGTGTGATTTCGTAAGCTAAAACGATTTCGCGCGCTTTGCGTTCGTAAGATTGGTCGTAACGTTCCATTGGATCGAGCAGCAAGGCACGGGCTAACTGCTGAGTGATCGTTGAAGCACCTGAGCGGATTTCACCTGCGGTATAGTTTTGCCATAACGCCCGGGTCACGGCCAATAAATCAAAGCCAGGGTGGGTATAAAAATCCTTATCCTCGGTGGCAATCGTCGCTGCGATCAAATAAGGTGAAATTTCATCCAGCGGGACGTAGGTTCGCCGCCCAGCGTTGGGATCCAGGATCTCATACAACACGTTTCCATTACGGTCTAGGATGCGCGTGGTTTCAAATTGTGCCGCGCGATCTCGCAATTCGTTGACGTTGGGCAGCGTGGATTTGATCCGGAAATATTGGTAAATCCCATAAGATCCAGCGATGATCGCCGCCAAGATCAACAGGGTAAACAGGATTAAGAAAAATCTGAGTAATCGCGCCCCAAATGATTTCTTCTTAACTGGCTTTTGCGGACGGGCTGTCTCCGTAGGGCGACGGCCTGGCTTTGGGCTGGGCTGCGGCGTCCGAGCCTGGGTTGGGGTGCGGTTAGCACCTTGGTAAGCCGCCGGGGTCACCCGTGTGGCCTGTGCATCGACTTCACTGACATGCCTGGGCAGTGTAGCTCTTTGCGGCGTCCAATCGTTCGGAACGTGCGGCGGGGGAATGGTCGGTATGTCATCCGAACTGCGTTGAGGTCCTTGGTCAGCAGGCGTCACGCGGGTTGCCCCCCGTGGATCAAACCCGCGATCCACGGGAATCGCACGCGTTGCTTTTTCGTCATCCCTTGTAGGTTGCACCGGAGTGACTCGCGTATCCGCACTGGGGTCCATCGCCATGCCGGTGGGGATAGCCCGGGTTTCGGCATCACTTTCCGGTCCCAGATTGATCGGCTGGGTATCTTCGTCATCGAGATCATCGATGGGCGTAAACGGGGCTCCCGCCCACCAACCATCAGCGGCATCAGGTTCTTCCGGTGGTTGGCGCAATTCTTCCTCATCGAGTTCGTCCAAGCCTGGATCTACCAGATCAAGATCCTCGTCGCCGAGTTCCTCCGATGCCCATTCTTCCAGTTCAGGTTCGCCTACCTCAGGCGTCTCAGGTTTGGATTCGTCCAATTCGGATTTATCATCAGCATCGAGTTCAGCCACCCATTCAGAAGGCGGCTCAGCTTGATCCTCGGTTATCGCTGACTCATCTGAGCGCTCATCCACCCTGTCTGAACCAATTTTGATTTCTTGGGTGTCTTCATCTTCCAAGGAGCCCTGGTTCGAGACTTCTTCAGAACGGGGTTCTTCTGGCTGTTGATCCATGTTATTTGTGTCGTGTTCGTTTTTGTCAGACATGGCCTTATTCTAGCACAATTCATCCTTGAGATATAGACGCTGTGGGTCATTTAAATGTTCCCCCACTTTCACAGTTTCTAAATACCGGGAAGAGGAAATTGGGTCACCCAGCCCTAATCATTGGTAAAATTGAGATATGCAACCCCTTGCTGTCAACCGAGATGGACCCCAAGCCTTTATCCTGGCACCTGATGGCGATTTTCTTGCCTTCACAGCGGAAAATGACCAAATCTGGGCATTATGTTTGGATTCTTCAGACATAGCGGCCTTCTACTTGCAGACCACCTATCATTTACGGGCAAGGTCGATGCGCTTATTTCCCAATATTGTCGTCGATCACCAACGGTTGACCAAACCAGACCATTTTTCCGTGCTGCCAACAGTAACCGGCTATACACCTGGCACCCTCGAAGTTAGCTACAGCTTCATCCATGGTATCGATGTTCAACTATCCTGCTTTATACCAGAACCGGATGCCCTGGTTGGCACGATCAATATCAGCAATTCGGCCCAAACGTCAATCACCCTGGACTGTGAGCTGGCAGCCATCCTAATCCCAATGGGTAAAGGCAGCCCGACCCACCCGGAACGGGTTGGCGGCAACCAGATCCTCGCCGGAGAAACCGATGAGCTCTTTCCGGTGCTATTTATGAGCGGTGGCCCTTCAGGGACCAGTAATCCTTACCCTGCATTGTGTGCTGAAGTAACCATCGAACCTGGAAAACCTGTGGATTTGCACTGGGCACTCGTTTCCAAAACCAGCCAAGCAGCTTCGTTGAAGTCAGCCAGGCAATGGGCATCCCCAACCTGGTACAAGGACGCGCAAATACAGATCAAATCTCATGCCGGGCACACGATCCACATCACCACTGGTGAGAAAGATTGGGATACTGCCTTTTACTTGGCCCAGGCTAACGCCCTCACCCACCTTGTCAATCCAGACGCTGAAGGGGGGAAGCCCACCTTTATCAGGACGCGCCTGCCCGATAAACCAATGCTCTTCCGTCCCGAAATTGAGGCCTTAGACAACCTCACCTTGCTGGATATCCTTCACCTGGCACAGGTGATCCTCCCGGCACATCAGGCACATCTCTCACAACTGGTTGGGCAATTCATCCACCGGGTGGATGACCAAGGTATGCTGGCATCCCGCGTTCATCGAGGATTCACCGGCAGTCCAATTAACGAAGCCCCTTTGCTCGCCACGCTCTGCCTAGCGCTGTTTGAAATCAACCAGGATGATGAATTTTTACGGCAGGCTTTCCCTGTGCTGCAGCGTTTCTTTGATTCCGGTTGGCTGGCCAAACGCGATTCTGACCCTACCTGTCCGCCACACTGGGAAAACCCTGCCCAACTCCAGCTTGAAACGGGACTTTTTAATTATGATATTTGGGATGCGACCGGCAAAGGGCTTGATATCCGGTCCACACTCAGCCCTGCTTTGGCTGCCATGCTGCACAGGGAAGCCCAGGCCCTCCAAAAGATTGCCCAAATATTAGGCGATCGATCTGCTCGTCTTCGTTACGGAAAAATTCGGAAAAAATATCAGGATGAGATCCTTGCCTTATGGGATGATGAACAAAAACTGTTCACCTATCGTGACCTGCAATCACGGCGTTCACCCTCACGTGAGATCTATTATCCCGGGCGCGTTCAGCCGCAACTTTCCATCCAAAAACACTTTGTCCAGCCCCTAAGGCTCCAGGTTCACCTGACCACGGCAGATGAACGCACACGAGCCTGTGTGGTTTACATTGAAGGCCGCGATCATGAGGGAGGACAAATCAAAGAACAATTTCGGGCACCCGAATTGCGTTGGGTTGCCGGTCAGGCCCACCTCACGACCCATCACCTGTTTTCCGAGTTAATATCGCTGTCCTTCGAAGGTTTTAATCAAGAAGACCGTTTTCTGATCGAGACCGCAGATTATTCTCAACCCGACATCTCCTGTTTTCTTCCCCTATGGTCGGGAGGACTGACCAAAGAACAAAGTACAGCGCTAATTAATACGCATATCGATTGGCAAAAACCTGGCTATGTTTTTGGCATCCCTGAAACCTGGGCTGGTGAGCATCCCCTACCCGTGGGATTACGAGAGCAAGTGAACGTTCTCTGGAACACCCTCATCATCGATGGTCTGACCCGGGAAGGGCTGCAGCAAGAAGCTGCGGCAGGTTTTTCCAACCTGATGAAGGCCATTCTTCATGGTTTACAAGATTTCAAAGGCTTTTTCCCTGCGCACGACCTCGCCGGTGGTTTCCCGCAAGGCCAGGCTAATGCCATCACAGGGCTGGCCCCCTTAAGTCTATTCCTGAAAATCGCAGGGATCAAACTCATTCGTCCAGACCGGGTTGCGATTTGGGGCTGCAACCCATTTCCCTGGCCGATTGAAGTGCGTTGGCAGGGTCTATGGGTGCGAAGAGACGGCATTCACACACAGATCGTCTTTCCGGATGGCACACAATACCAGGGCCAGGATACGAAACCCCTGGTCATCCAAAGCGATCAAAGGCAGGCACAGGTATGAAGAGAAATTTATCCAGTCTCATCATTGGGTTGCTGGTCAGCAGCTTACTGCTGGCATCCTGTAGCAAAAAGACCTCTGAACCAGCAGAAATCACAACGACCACCCAAACACCTAGCAAAACGCTGGGTCTGACACCTTCAGACACCGTCAGCCCGACCCGCACCCAGACATCCACACCCAAACCTACCCTGACAGCTACAATGGTACCAACCGAGACGATGCAATGGGATGATCGGGGACTGTCTTTGACCCCCATCCCACTGTTCAACGAGAGCATCCTGCCAGAAAACATCGACCGCTTGGGTGTTCTTGCTGCCTGGGGAAACGGCCGCGCCAATACAATTGTCCTCTCTCCAGATGGTAATACCCTTGCCGTGGGCACCGGAATCGGCGCGTTCCTGTATGACAGCCTGAATTTTGGATACATTACAACCCTTCCAACCCCCTTCCCCGTCCAATCCATCGGATTCTCACCCGATAACCTTTCTATCGCTTTGGGTCAGTCGCAGGGTATTATCGATATTTACGAACTCGAACGTTTTTCACTGGTCACCCGGCTCACGGCCAGCAGCGTGCCCTTCAACCGTCCCCACCAGGTGACGGTGCTTTTCTCGGGGGGCGGTGCCTACCTCACCTACCTGACTGAGACAAATGACAACCTTTACATCAACCGCTGGACAACCGCATCCTGGCGAGGAGTGAGTGCGTTGGTGATCGATCGCGGCCTGGTCACGTACGTCAACCCCCCGGCTGACCTAGTCGGAATCATTAATCAAGATCACTTAACCCTCCAGTTTATCGGTTTTTCAGAAGAAACACGCTTGCTTGACCTGCCATCTTCCCTGCCGCGTGCCTATTGGGAAAGCATTCCCCTCTTCCAAGGTGAAATCGCGCCTTCTTCCACCGGGGATTTCATCCTGATTAACAACGGCACATCCATTTTACATTGGAACTTGCTTGAGGAGGACATCTCCTATTACCTCGATCAGTACCCCGTGCAGCTGGCGGATCCGTGTTTTGATGCCCCGACGACCTGTCGGAATACACGTGGGGGATTCTCCTGGACATGCCCCCAGGAACCAACCCTCCCACCAATTGAAACGGTCGTGCTGACCCCGGATAATGCCATGTTCTTGGTGTCACGCAATGATCTCCGCTCCGAATTCCGTCAGACCATTGATGGGTCACTGGTTTGGGACATTAACGTCCACTTTACAGAGGTCGCCTTCTCTCCAAATACCGACTATTTCTTCGGCCTCCGGATGGATGGTTCGATCGAAAAACGGTCTATCATCGATGGGAAGCTCTTATTCCCCCTCCATCAACATCCCAGCCAGCTGACCGAGGTTCGTTTTTCGCCCAATGGCAGCATCCTGGCAGTTGGATACACGGACGGTTGGGTCCGGGTCTACAGCCCGTTGAACGGCGAGCTGCTGGGTGTTTTGGACGGCAGCGCTTCTGCACTGCGTTTTTCACCGGATGGCCGTTTTTTGGCTGCCGGTCTCCTCGATGGCACCGTGCGCATCTATGAACTTGATGCGGGTCAGTATTTTGATCTTGTTGGCGGCCATTTAGCTGCGGTGACCGGCCTGGTGTTTTCACAGGACGGGAGGACCCTCCACTCAGGCAGCCGGGATTGCAGGATCAGCATTTGGGACCTTGACGGCCGCTTTCGCCGCCAAAACCTGAACCCGGGCGGGTCGGACCCCTTCCAGATGATTTCACTCGAACAATGCATCCTTACCGGGGACCAATACCTGCTGGGAAACCAAAATTCGGTTTACCAAATCACAGGATCAGACTTCACAGATCTTTTTGCCTCAGCCAACGCACGCCTGGTAGATGTCGCCCTACCACGCGATGGGCATTTTTTGGGGATCACCGGGTCAAGCACCTGGCTGGTCCCGGTGAGCGGCCCCGATCCCATCCGGAGAGCCCAGACATTTCCGCCTGGGACCGGTGATGACGGCCGTACACTGGCGTTCACCCCCGATGGTGCGGTATTGATCGTCGCATCCTCAGATGGCTTAGAATTTTGGTCTACCGCCACCGGAGCCAGTTTAGGTTATCTGCCATTCTCGCCTCCCAGCCAGGGGACCAACTTACCCGTGGATATGGCCGTCTCACCCGATGGATCCCTGGTTGTGGTGGGAAGACAGGACGGCCTGGTGCATGTCTTTGCCGTGATTGATGAAAACCCGTAACCATTTTGGGATACCTGGTTTCATCCCCTATAATTAAGGTTGAAAAACCACGATTGAAAGGATCATGCCATGTCAGAAAGAGTCGTCGTTTACCAGGATAAGAGCTTTCGAACCGATTTCAGAGCTGCGGACCCGAACGATGAGACATCGAATGAAGTTGAGCCCGTGATGCATCTGCATAATTTAACCCCTTACGGCATGCTGCTGGCCAGCGTTGCCGCCTGTACAGCCATTGTGGTCAACAGCTATGCCAGCAACCACGACATCCCACTCAGGGGAATCACCGTCGATGCTTCTTATGAACGCATATTTATCGATGACTGCGACGATTGTGACCCCGATTCAAAATATGAAGAGGTAATCCGTGAGCACGTCGACTTCGAGGGAAAACTCGATGAATCCCAGCTCAAACGGCTGCACCAGGTCGTCAAGGCATGCTCTGTCAGGCGATTATTAGAAAACGGCATCCGGGTGGTGACCGATTAGATTGACCAATCGTAACGACTCAGATCGCGAAGGCACCTTTCAGGAGCAACGACTTCCTCAGCAGTTTCGACCAACCAAAACAAAAGGAATACGAAATGAAACTCGATCACATTAAACACGCCAGCGGTCCCTTGATGACCGATCAGTACCAGTTGACCATGGCACAGCTGTATTACCGCATGGGCTTGCATGAGACCAACGCCCAATTCGATCACTTTTACCGCAGCAACCCGGATTACGGGGTTCATAAAGCTGGCTATTGCATCAATGCTGGGCTTGAAACGGTCCTCGATTGGCTGGACCGGGTCGTGTTTGGTGAGGAAGAGCTGGAATACCTGCGCAGTCAGAGAAGCTCGGTCGGTGGGCAGCTCTTCGCAGATGACTTTTTGGGCTGGCTTGGCAATGATTTTTCAGCTAAAGCCATCAACCTGTACGCCTTGCCTGAGGGCAGGGTCGTGCATCCCAATGTGCCGATCCATGTCGTCGAGGGACCCCTGGCCGTCGGCCAGATTATTGAAACCGGCTTGCTGAATATCGCCAATTACCAAACCCTGATCGCCACTAAAGCTGCCCGTATCAAACACAGCTGTCGGGGTCAACTTTTGATGGAATTTGGACTGCGGCGGGCGCAAAGCCTGGGCGCAATTTCAGGCGCACGCGCTGCCCTGATTGGCGGTGCGGACTTTTCGTCGAACGTCGGTGCATCCCAAATTTTTGGCTTCCCACCCAAAGGCACCCACGCCCACAGTATGGTGCAGGTGTTCATGGGCTTGGGCGAAGGCGAGCTAGCAGCCTTCCAAGCATATGCTGAGATCTACCCAGATGACTGCTTGCTGCTGGTAGACACCATCGATACCCTGCAATCCGGCGTCCCCAATGCCATCCGGGTCTTTGAAGACCTACGTCGCAAAGGTCATCGCCCGGTCGGCATCCGGCTTGATTCTGGCGACCTGGCGCATTTAAGCATCCTCGCAGCCAAAATGCTCAACAACGCTGGCTTCCCGGATGTAACGATTGTCCTCTCCAATGACCTGGATGAGTTGGTTATCTGGCAGATTATCACCCAGATCCAGGAAGAAGCTGAGCGTTACGGTGTTGACCCCGACAAACTCATAAAACGGCTCGCCTATGGCGTCGGCACCCATCTGATCACCTCAACCGGTAATTCAGCTTTAGACGGCGTGTATAAACTGGTTGCAATCTGCCAGGATAATCAATGGATTCCCACCTTAAAGATCTCTGAAAACCCCGATAAAACTCTTAACCCGGGCAACAAACGTGTGTGGCGGGTTTACGATAACCGCGGCAAAGCCACCGCAGACCTGATCACCCTGCAGGGTGAGGATGTGACAGCCTATTCACCCCTTGAGCTGCGGCATCCCACCATGGCCACCAAGCACCGCTTCTTGGGCCAGGACGAAATTGACCATGTCGAAAAGCTGCTTGAGCCAGTTATCTTCAATGGAGAAGTCGTTTATGAAAGGCCAACCATTGAACACATGCGCGAAGTTAGGGATGCTGACATCGAATACCTCGATCCGGGCGTGCGCCGGATTATGAACCCCCATATTTACCACGTCTCCCTTTCCAGAAAGCTGTGGGACTTAAAACAATCTTTGATCAAGAAAACCAAAAATCAAAACGCTAAATGAGATTGGTGATGACCAAACTTGGACATGGAGATAAAGTGACGTGAACTGGGCTAACATAGACGCCTGCCATTACGAACTCAAAGGGCGGTGCGTTATCCACACCGCCCTTTTCCATGTAAGATGTCTATGGGTGTAAATAGGCGTTTAACGCCTTCTCCCGCTCACCAGGCTTAGAACCGCCACAAATAATGCCCCGCCAATGATCGACCAAATCACCGGGAAATTCTGGCCTTGGATGTTGACCGTGAACAGCAAAGGTAAATTCAGGGCATCTGCAATCCAGTAACCCACTAAAGCCCCAATAAAACCCAACACGATCGAGACGATACACCCGCCATGTGAGTAGCCCACCAATGCCTGGGCGATTGAACCGCTCACAGCCGCAATCAACAATAACAGTAAAATCCCGCCAAATGTCATCCTACACCTCCTTGGTCAAGCACTTAAAAATATTGCAACTACTCAGGCAGTCTTGCTCTTAAAAGGTGCCTTCGCAGGCTGAGTAGTTACGAAATTATTTTACCCCCTGCCCCAAATATCCCGGGCACCCCCCAGGTGGGAAGTAAACCAATAGTGTTCACCGGATTCAATGCCTAACACCACCCATTGCAATTCAATGGCGTGGGCATAAAATCGTGCCCGGGTGAGCAGCGATTGCATGTTGGGATAGGTGTTCCCTAACCGGGTTACCAGGGATTCGCCGTAATAATTCAGCAAGCTGCCGATGTCAGCGGCCGGATCGCCCAGACCTGCCACGCCAAAGTCGATCACAGCCGTTATCCGTTTTTGTTCGGGATGAAAGAGGATATGGTACGGTGCCAAGTCGCCGTGCACCAGGACTTGGTCATGATTAAAGAAATCAGGCGCGCTTAATGCGGGAAGAAATAACGCTTCAACCCAATCAATTTGGTGCGGCAGTAAGAGAGGATAGACTTTATCCACAACTCGGCCATGAATCTCCAACCATGTCTCACGGGTGGTGGGTGCAAAGCTGTGGGGCACCTCCCAATCCAAATCTTCCTCATCAATGCTGTGCAGCTCATGCAAAAATTGCCCCAGTTGATCCGCCAGGGTTTGTATCACCGCCTCTCCTGCTCCTTGCCAGGTCTGACGTAATAGTGTCTCACCAATCAGGTGTGGGTAGACGATCACCCCATCTGCGCGCTTCACAGGCGTAGGGATCGATAGCGACAGCCTGGGTTGGAGAAAACGCATCAGGCGGTCTTCGTTGGCCATCAGTTCTTTGCCCCACTCCGTCTTGGTGAAGCGGATCACCCATTCATTATTAACGATCAAGACATCATTGACCAGGCCTTCTTGATGGAGCTCATACTCGGCTATCTCCAACTCAGGCATTACCCTGTGAATCTGTTCGTGCCAGTAGGCATCCTGTTCAGACATCGGTCCCTCCAATCCTTACCTCTGTTATAGTAGATTTGGTTACTTAAAAGCAAGTGTTTTTCTGGGCGTGTTGAAAAACAAATAAATTAACAAAACCATAATAGGAAAATATTATCAATTCTGAGAGGGTGTTGAAAATAATATTTTCTCTATACTCAAAAACAACATCAAATGCAGAATTATCATGTAATTGAAATCCACGATATAGCCATTCAGACAGACGAGCATGGAGCCTATGATATTGAAAGTCTATTTTCTGAATACATTGTCAGGACAGTTCGGTACTCAGCCTCCGAACGCATACGCTCTTACTTTGGCTCTTTGAAATTAATAATAGCACTGTTGAAATCATAGGTGATATTCAAAAATTGTCAGACAATCAAGTCTGGGAAGAACCTTTCAAAGTCGAACAATACCGACATTGGGTGAATTTTGAAGAAATGAAAATTCCAGTCCTTTCATTGGAATACGAGCATCAAGCATACCTAAAGTTAGGAAGAATAGTTAAAGCAGAGAAAATATAAAAGTGGTTGGAAGAAACAAAAATTATAACTTCACCTATGACGTAAGAACGATTACTTTCGCCATGGATATAAACCCTATTCTTTGGAATTCAGTACAAAACTATCAATGTCTTCTTCTCTTATTTTTTGATGGACCACATCATGTAAATATAATGACAATGTGTCCTCGTTATTCGTGTCCTGTCCTATTATCAACAAGTATAGCCGTGAAAACAACTTAAATAAGCCATAACCCAATAAAACTCCAAATGCGTTAAACATTGCATCATTAATATCAACTACACGGTAAGGGTATCTCAATGCAAGAGACAGTAGAAATTGCGCTATCTCAAGTCCTAATCCAAGGAAAATGGAAACACTAACTATTTTTTTGACATTCATCCTTGTTAAAAAATTTATACCAAATCCAAAGGGCAAAGTTAGAAGAATGTTGTAAACTAAGAATCTTAATCCACCCGCGGTCAACCCAAATTGACCAAAATAGAACGGCACAAAATTTACAGAAGACAATATCCGTAAATGCCTCATTGCATCCGAAAATGATCCACTTATTTCTAAGGGAAAAAATACTTTGTCAATTCCGTACATCAAGTACACACCAAACAGAGATAAGAAAAAAATGTATGGCAAATTATGCTTTCGTCTCCATTGGGTAAGTAGAATTACAATGAACACCAATGTTACTAAAGGGAATACTGGAATACCTAGATTACCAGTGTATATATACATTCTTGATCCTCTGAATAAGGATTCTCGTGGACCGAGAATAGCATCGGTCCACGAGAATCGAGATACTTTTCATGGTGTACTTAGTGTACCCGACCCTTCTACTTCACGATTATCCGTTTCTGCTCTCCAAATTTTCATAAAGTAGCTTCCCGATGTTACGTTAGCGCATCCGTAACTAAAAGAGACTGTGTCTCCCCAACTTGCTGGAGCAGCGACTTTTCCAACTGCGCACATTTTTTGATGTATAAGGGTATCTTTCCATACTTCGAAAGTCCATCCCTGGTTCCCATTAGGTGATCCGTATATTGCAGTTGTTTCAAGGGTTCCAGCGATGGTTAAATACCCGGCATTCATCTGGTGAAAGACCCCATTGTCGTGACCATTCACTACTCGGCCATCGTAATAGGCGAGAAAATACCAGCCGCTACTGTTTGCCATAACAGGAGTGACCATGACCAACGCTGCCAATAAGGTCATGGCAAGGGTGATGACCCTGTTTTTAAAAAACTGATACTTCATTACATTCACCTGTCCCCTTCCATTCCGATTTTTGAGTTTATCTATGTCGTTGATTGAAAAAGCTTTCAATAGATGTACTCTATAATATATTTTTAACTTCTAATCACTTCCGTAACTAGAAACGGCATTTGTCAGTCCAGTCCTCATTAGCTTTGTGTTCTAAATTAACAATCAATCTATGGGTAAGTCATGATTGACGCAGTATTGAGCGTACCGCCATCTCCGGCGTAACCGGAATCCTGCCAGTAGTATTGGATGTAATCATGTCCCCTGAGAGTTTGACCGGAACAATTGGTCTTCAGTTGGGCCATGCCATCCGCTCTTGATGAAATGTTATATCCCATCATCCAACTGTAACTGCTATCGTATGCTATGATTGATGCGTAATCGATAGTGTAGTTACAACTGCAATAGGTTTGCCAGTACGTTAGCCCTAATTGATCCATATATGTCACCGGGGACGTGCTCATAGAGTACCCGCCGTTCCAACGATAATTCCCTTGATCGGTAATTCTGTTGTTGTAGGTAATCGTGGTAATATTGTGGTAATTAGATGAGGCAGCTCGTACTACTGAAACCGTTGCCATGCAAAGAACAACAGTGAGGAAAATGAGTAGAATTGTCTTTTTAATTTTGTCTCCATCACTCAAAAAATGCGCTTATGTCTTCAGGAAAGGCCTCAACGCGCTCAATGCCGAGAATTTGTAGGGTGAAAGCCTGGACCTCATTTCCCTCAAGATCGATATAATCGCGCCCGATCTGCCTAATCAGCCCAGTATCATTTGAAATGCTATAGTTTTCCCTGATCGCGCTATAACTAACTCCTTTAGGATTTACTTCTATGTTGTCTATTGGAGTCGTTATGGAAAATTTGGTTTCATTTCCTTCTTGACTCACGACAAGATCGGCTGTTTTCTCTCCCGAAAAGATATCCGCAAAACCAAAATCGAGTGTTTTTAGGAAGAAATCCTCGGGTTCGGTACTGGCCAGATTGGGGAAGGTAAGGTTCGTAAACTTCTTATCCTTATAAACAACCGTTTGGGTAGTTGCAGGATCACCAGTGTCTGTGATGCTTACATATGCAATCACCTGACCACCTTCTCCCAGTTGATACCACTCATCAATTTTTTCGAAGGTTGGAATGAGCTCGCCGTTTGCAAAAGTAGCGGAATTGCTGGAGAAAACCTGCCTTTCCTTGGAAATATGCAAAAGGCCAGGTGCCAAGAGCGTTATTGCCTCTGTATTGTTTTTCTCTATAACCTGTTGAATTTCCAGATAGCTTGTTGAAATAGGGTCGCTCGTAGTGGGGTAAGATTGTGCGCCGATTGGGTTAGGAACAGGGGCTTCTTGGACCTGAACAGACGCGGCGGGATCTTGCCCGGAAGGGATTAGCCAACCTAGCCATTTTGGCGCTTGTGCTGAAGCTTCTGTGTAGATCACGAGACCGAACACAATTATTAGAAGCGCAAGAAGTGCTGGAACCCAGCTTTTTTTCTTTCTCATAATTTACTTCCGGTCTATTTACAAGAGAAACATTGTCTTTGCCTATTATCCAGAAATACTTTGGCAATCATTCTTACCAGTCTTTCGCGATTGTTGTCCTTGATTTACCACCTAAACCAAGTCGGTTCCCATACCATCTAAATATAAGTATAATCGAAATTCCACATCAACAATAATTTTACACCATTTTTTCAAAAACCGGGTGAAACTTTTGGCTGATTCTTCGTTCTGTTCACATCTACCTTTATAGTGAACAAAATATTTGCTGAAAATCACACAAATTCGGATAACTTATCACTTTCAGCAAGGGGTGTTTCAGTATTCTCATGTGATCTCGCCCTATTGGTTAAATAGAAAAACAGGTTGGGTTTATTGAGACCGATGATTATGCCATGCATTTTTCATATACGTCTCTAAAGGGATATTTTGCCGGCAGCTTCATCACCACATATCTTGCCGTTCTAATAATTTTCCCTGCCAGAAAAACATACTTCAAACGGAAAGTTTTGATTTGCTGCCGAAATTCAGAAATGCCCAGAAAATCAAGTT
>JAHYJN010000116.1 GCA_019428905.1 Candidatus Brevefilum sp. | reverse complement strand
GAAGTCCACATAGCGCCGTCCACCCTCGTATTTCGTCTTGCCAGCGTCTTCCTCAAGATGCAGTTTGGTGATGTTCACCCGCCGTTGGTCCCCATTTGGCATTGGCAAGTCCATGTACCCGCCGCTGCCCAACGCCTGGTCAAATTGCGAGATCTGGAACCCCTTGGGCAGGTCGGGGTAGAAGTAATTCTTGCGGTCGAAATGGGAGACCAGCCGGATCTCAGCGTGCATGGCGGCCGCCAGCAGTGCGCACTTGCGCACAACCGCCTGGTTGAGCACCGGCAGCACGCCCGGCAACCCGGAACACACCGGGCAGATATTGCTGTTGGGCGGCTGTTCCCACGAATCTGCCTTGCATCCGCAAAAGATCTTGGTGGTCGTATTGAGTTGTATATGGGTCTCAAGCCCAATTACGACTTCATATTTGCTCATCGGCGTAGCCTCCTGCTTACTGGTCATAACCCGGCCTCCCCTAATACACGTGGTTTTACCCCCCGCCAGGCTTCGTCCGCCGTGGCGATTTCAAAGGCATAACCGGCCTTGAACAGGGTCTCCTCCGCAAAATCCGGGCCGATCAACTGCAACCCGATCGGTAAGCCCTCCGACGAGAGCCCGCCCGGGATCGAGATGGCCGGCACGCCGGCATGGTTGGCCGGCACGGTCAGCTGGTCAGCATACTGCATCAACACCGTATCGCCGTAAATGTCCGCCATCTTGAAGGCTGGGGTGGGCGTGGTGGGCGCCAGCAGGGCATCCAGGCGATAGTCTCCCTGCGGGTCAAAGGCTGCTGTAAAATCCGCCCGGATCATACTGCGCACACTCAGGGCGCGCTGGTAATATTGTTCGCTATACTGGGCTGCGCTGACGTACATCCCCATCAGGATGCGCAGCTTGGGCTCCAACCCGAAACCCTCCGCCCGCGTTTTACGGTACATCTCGTGCAGATCAGCATATGCTGCTTGTGTTCGGTAGCCGTATTTGACGCCGTCAAAGCGGTGTAAGTTCGACGAAGCCTCTACCCGGCTGATGACAAAATAAACCGGGATGCCGTAGGCGATATTCGGTAAGGGGACGTTCTCAACAATTTCCGCACCCTGGGCAGCCATCACATCGGCCGCACGCAAGGTCACCTCATAAATTTCCTTTTCCAGGTCTGCGGTCTGGATCTCGCCCGTGTTTGGATCGGGGAAAGCGATGCGTAAATAATCCGGTGAAAGCCCGATGCGCATGCCCTTAACGCCCTGGTCAATGCTCGCCACATAATCCGGCACAGGTACGGTCGCAGCAGTGCTATCACGCGGATCCGCCCCAGCCATGACCGAGAGCATCAAGGCCGCATCGCGCACATTGCGCGCCAACGGCCCGGGACAGTCCAACGACGAGCCAAACGCGATCAGCCCGTAGCGCGAGACCCGTCCGTAGGTTGGTTTGAGGCCGACCACACCGCAAAACGCTGCCGGCTGGCGAATCGACCCGCCCGTATCCGTTCCCAGGGAGAGCCAGCCCTCCCCGGCTGCCACAGCTGCAGCTGAACCGCCCGACGAGCCGCCCGGCACCCGGGAGGGGTCCCAGGGGTTGCGCGTTGAGGGCTGGAATGCCGAGGATTCCGAAGATGAGCCATAGGTGAACTCATCCAGGTTGACCTTTCCCAGGGTCACCGCCCCGGCCTCTTCCAGGCGCGCCACCGGTGTGGCAGTGTAGGGCGGCGAAAAATTAGCCAGGATGCGAGAGGCTGCGGTTGCGGGGACGCCCTTCAGGCAAAAGATATCCTTGACCGTGATCGGTACGCCCGCCAGGGGACCTACCGCCTCACCGGCCCTGACCCGCGCGTCAATCGACTCGGCTTGCTGCCGCGCCCGGTCCGCCGTCAGGGTGATGAAGGCGTGTACCTTGTCCTGGTCTTCATCGGTCAGCTCGCCGTAATCCAAGGCACCGGGTCGACCGTCCACCGCGGCCACCCGCGCCAGGGCAGTTTCCAATACTTCCACTGCGGAAAGCTCACCGCGCTGCACCTGCTGTGCAATCTCAAAGGCACAAGATTCCATAATGACCATCGCTTTAATCCAATTCTGTGTGGGGGATATCTGGCACAACCAGGTAACCGTCGTCGACCTGGGGCGCCTGGGCTAGAATCTCATCCGGGTTCTCGCAGGGCTCCCACGCATCGGCGCGCAGGGGCGGGCTGGACGCGGGTGAATAGGTCACCCCATGAAATGCATGGGGGACGTCTGGGTCCAGCTGGGCGGTCTCCAGTTGGTGGATAGCCTTGAGCTGGTTATTGAGCTCTGTGCGCAGGTATTCCGCTTCTGCCGGGTCAAAGGCAAAGGCTGCCAGGTCCACCAGCTTGGTAAATAATTCAGGGGTTATCTCATCACGCATCGGTTCCGCCATCCCTTCTTTTCGGGTTGATACTGATGATATATGATACCTTATTAAGGCAGAGAATGGTGATTGGTGAATGGTGATTGGTGAATGGTGAGTAGGAAGTAGGTATTAGGCGTAGGTGATTAGATGAGTAGTGAATAGTGAGTAGTGAATAGTGAATGGTGGCCTACTTTTCAGCTTGTTCGTCCTGGAGCAAAGCGGAACCCCTGGAGCTCAGCAAATGAGCTTGTCGCGAAGCGGAGTTAGATAAGCTACACAGTCTCACCTCTCCCTAAATCCCTCCCCTGAAGGGAAGGGACTTTGATCTCACTGGTCTCCTGAGTGCGAAGCCTCCTGATGGAACCAGTGAGCGTCTTTGACCGCAAGTCTCCAAAGATGGCGGGCACACTCAAAGAGTGCTCTTCGAGCTACCCGCACCAGCGAAGTGCCAAGCGTCAACAGGCGCTGGCCCCGCTACCTACTACCAACTACCAACTACCGACTACCAACTATAATATTTCCCCATCCATCGCCAGCTGAGTCCCGCTTGAAGATGCCAATTTCGCCCGCCTGGCGCGTCTTGCGGCCCAGCGCGGGAAGAGGTCCTGGATGCTTTCTCTTATCCCAATAAAACGCAGGATTGCGTACAACATGAAGGCAGCATTCATCAATCCAAAGGCGCCATTCAACCAGCGTCCTGAGAATAGATCAAATATTCCCCACGACAACCAAAACATGAAAAGCCCATACTCCGCCAGGATAAATCCCGGGGCAGCGGCCGTGCGGCTTTGCACCTTGGGGGTGCGCCCAAAAGGAATTTTGCGTTTGCTGACCAGCTGGACGATCGACTTATAAACCCCTGCCAGGTTGACCGGGATCAGCATCAGATTCAATGCATACACCGACAACATATCCCTGCGCTGATAACCCAACCAGCGTAAGTCACGCGTATACATCAGGAAATACGGCAATGCGCTGATTGGGAGCCACAGCGTCTGTAGGGAATCCACCGCGGGAATCAGCAGCCACAACAGCAGCCCTAAATTGACCGCGGTGATCGAAATCAGGTAATGAACCCGCATAAAACTCTGTGCTGCCAACGAAAACGAAAACGGTTGGTCTTTAAGCAATTGGCGCATTTTTGGTAAGATGATCAAGCCCCCATTGGCCCAACGGCGGCGCTGGATGATCAATGAACCAAAATCGGGCGGGGTTGCGCTGAAGGATAAGCGTTCCGGATAGTTATACAGCTGCCAGCCGCGGGCAACCAAATCAATGCTTGATTCGGTATCCTCGATGACGGTCCGATCTTGGATAAACCGCTTGATTGGAAATCCACGCACCGTATCATTGACAGCGATATCCAACAGGGCTGATTTTCGCAACAGCGCATTGGCGCCCACCCAATAAGTGGCGTTAAACTTGGTAAATCCCTGGTGAATGATGTACTGGATATCCGTGGTTGCCCCAGCAATGCGTTCGATCGCCTCGGTCGGATTGGGAATGCTGTTATAGGGCGTTTGCGCAACAGCCACGCGCTGATTTTCAGGTTGTTCCATAAAATGGATCAGCCGAATGGCGTAATCGGGGGTCACCAGGCTGTCCGCATCCAATGTGATCAAGTAATCCGCATCGGGGACAATAAAATCCGCCACCCAGGGACTGACCGCCACCAGGTGCAGATCACCACCGACCCGCTGTTCTTGATACGACCGGCCGACCAGCCCAATATAGCTGTTCAGGTTCATCGCTTTGTTGGCTTCATGCGACAAATTTTCAAAGCGCTTACGCTCAAAGCTGGTCACCTCAACACTGAATAATGAAACCAATTGCTGGTACCTTTGAGACAATTCCTCAGCGCTGATCGCCAGGTAGCGCTCCTCCAGCAACCCAGCCAACTGTTCAGCAACTTCCCGTAATCGATCTCGGTGCCATTCTAATACCTGGTCAATGTACAACACATCAGCATGATCCACCCGGGGATGCGTTTGGGCTTGGTGCCCAAACCAATCCGCCGCTTCAGCGTACAGGGATGCCAACTGCGCAGTCTCTCGCCGCGGATTAAAATGCCAACTTCCCCGGCGCTGATTAAAATACGCCATCTCAGCTTTATATCGTTTGGCAGGTGCAGCTAAAAGGGCGCTGATCTGTTTGGGCAGCCGGCGTGCCGCCTTCAACTTTAAAACGTCATCCCTATTCTTGGGGTTGGGCGGATCATCAATCAACAAAACCACCCGCTTGTTCGGATAATCCTGTAAGGCGACTGACATAAGGGTGTTGAAAACAACCCGTTCCTCTTCTTTATACGATGGCACCAGGACTGTGAGCGACGGAACCTGACCGTGGCGGAAATGATCCAGCTCATCCAAGGTTGCCGGGTGGTGGCGGATACCGCGCCACAAGT
>JAHYJN010000115.1 GCA_019428905.1 Candidatus Brevefilum sp. | reverse complement strand
GAAACGCGCCTGGGCCGTCCATTAACCCACGCCGCCAGCGGGTACCCCCCAGGTGTCTCATTGGCTGAAGTCCGCTCGACAGCCAATGTGGTTGAAGCAGCGGGCATGCAATGCCCAGAGCTGATCCCCGAGCCCACCGCTGCCAACAGCGTGCTTGGGATCACCGACGGCGTCATCGTCGATATCGGCGGAGGCACCACCGGCATTGCCATCTTCACAGACGGCCGGGTCACGTATACCGCCGACGAAGCCACGGGTGGGACGCATATGTCACTCGTCATCGCGGGTGGGGCAGGCATCTCTTTTGAGGCAGCGGAAGCCCAGAAAAAAGACCCCGCCCAGCAAGCTCGGCTATTCCCCATCATCCGACCCGTGATGGAGAAGATGGGCACGATCGTCGAAAAACACATCCGTGGTCATGGCGCACAGTCCATCACCCTGGTTGGCGGGACAAGCCTTTTCCCGGGGCTAGACACCGTGATCCAAGAGGTCACCGGCGTGCCCACCCAGGTGGCGCCGCACCCCCTGTTCGTCACACCAGTTGGGATCGCCATGCACGATCAGCCTGGTGGGCATGGGTACAACACATAAAGGAGTAAGAATGGCTGAAGATTTTTCATTACGCTGTTATTGTTTTATCGACCGCATGCAGGCGCAATATTCCGCCTTCATCGGCACCGTCACCCAGGGTGACCTGCCCGTCGAGGGGATGGCCTCGCTGTATGTCGAAATGGCGCCTGGTAACGAGGTTTTCCGCGTGGTGGATATCGCGGTCAAGGCAACCGAAGCAAAACCTGGCGCCCAAATCGTCGAGCGCGAATTCGGTATGTTCGAAGTGCACTCCCTCAACCAGGCAGCAGTACTCGAAGCCGGACAGGTGGTCTTGGACCGCCTGGGCTTGAAAAAAGAAGACCGCATCAAACCGCAGGTTGTTTCCAGCCAGGTCATCACCCGGGTTGATTCCTACCAAGCACAGCTGCTCAACCGCTTCCGGCGCGGCAGCATGCTCGTGCCCGGTGAGACCCTGTTGGTCTTGGAATGCGCACCGGCAGCATATATCAATTACGCCTGCAATGAAGCTGAAAAGAAAGCCAATATCAAGATTGTCCATGTCTCATCGGTTGGGCGATTTGGACGCATGTGGCTATCGGGCAGCGAAGCGGAGATCATCACGGCCAAGAATGCTGCCATCCAGGCTTTAGAAGCACTGGAAGGCGTACCCGCCTGATTGATCTCAGCGCAACGGATAGGAGCAGTTTATGCCAAAACAATTCTATACAGAACGAGATATTGAGGACCTGGCCGCCCGGGGTGTGTTCACCCTCACGGTGTGTGATGATGTAGTGCTGACCGAGTTAGCCTTTGAAAAAGCTGAGCGCTTAGGCGTCAAATTGGTCCAAACACACCCGCAACCGCCCGCAGCCCCGGTCAGACCCTACCTTTCACAACCGGTGACTCCCACAGCAGCGCAAATCGGCAGCACTGCCGCCCCATCGCTCAAGGATGACGAGGCCCTGCGCCAGCGCATCCGCTCTGCGGTCAAGGCAAAACTCGGAAATGAAATCGACTCGCCATTGCTCGAATCGATCATCACCCGCGTGCTGGATAATATCGGGGCGAAGTAACCGATGCTGTTCGGACGTGTCCACGGGACCGCGGTTTGCACGGTCAAATATCCCGGCACAGAAGGGCTCAAGCTGCTGATTGTGCAGCCCCTCAACAAACACCTTGAGCCGATCGGCGCCTTGCAAGTCGCAGCGGACGTTGTCCAGGCTGGCATAGGGGACCTGTGTGTGATGGTGCGCTCGCGCGAAGCCGCCCTGGCCATGCCGGAGATCCAATTCGTACCGGTTGACCTGGCCCTGGTGGGTATCGTCGACGAACTTGTCGTCCGACCCGACGGCGAATTCGACTTCACCCTCAAACCAGGCAAAAACCGCTATACCTGAGTCGGAGCGTACTATGGGACTGGAACTTACATGATCATTGGAAAAGTTGTCGGCACGGTGGTGACCACCATCAGCCATCCTCATTACAACCAGCGCCGTTTGCTCGTAGTTCAACCCCTGGTTTTCCAGGGTGATGCCGTAACCGACGACTTTATCGCGGTTGATCACACCCACGCCGGGATTGGCGACACCGTGCTCGTCAACCGTGAGGGCAACGGCGCCCGCCAGGTGTTAAACCTGCCGGATGGCTGCATCATCTCCGTCATCGTGGGAATTGTAGATGAAGTGAATATTCAGGAGAGTTAGTACAGGGGTAATTATCACTAATTCGCAACACAGAACTCGGAATTTAACAGATAGTCTTAAATATTAAGGATTCATTCAAGCACGCATGGGTAAACCCAGCGTGTTTTTACATAGGATGCCATCATCCAAAACATAGCTTGAATACCATGCTTTTCTTGGAAAAAACCGGGCAATTTTCTCCACTTAATCAAATCCGATTGCTTTGGCAATACCCACACCTCGCCCTACAGCTGCAGGGCGACCTGAGCAGTTTCTTATTCTCTTAAATATTCAACGGGTTGAATAGAGTTTAACACTGGCGCCTCTTTGCGGCGTGCAAAATATAAATCCCATCGTTGTTGAAGGTTCATCCAAAAATCTGGCGACATATTGAAATATTTAGCCAATCGCAGTGCTGTGCTGGGCGTGATCCCTCGTCGCCCATTGACGATATCGTTGATCCGCTGATATGGCACATGGATCCCCTCCGCCAAAGCGCGTTGTGTCAACCCCATAGGGTTCAAAAATTCCTCTAAAAGCATCTCCCCAGGATGCGTCGGCGTTCGATTTGTTGGTATTCTAATCATAATATCACTCCAGTCACTACTCGTGATAGTCAAGGATCACCACTTGATCCGGGCCGTTTTCTGTCCAGACAAAACAGATTCTGTAACGGTCATTGATTCGGATACTGTGTTGTCCTTTTCGGTCACCCTTCAACGCTTCTAACCGGTTACCCGGGGGTATGCTCAATTCGTGTAAACTGATCACAGAATCCAACAAGTCAAGTTTCCTTGCTGCGACTTGCCATAACCCTGGAGGACAGGTCTTCCTGGCAGATTTGGAATTCTCACCATTGAAAATTGATTGGGTTCCAGGATCCTTGAAGGACTGTATCATGAGTATATAATATCACAGTTATTATGCTATTACAAGTGATAAATCCAAATAGTTAAATTGATCAACCGGATCAAATAAATTTCTGTAATCATCAAAAATATCGCTAATGTTATCTTGCCAGCGCATAGCATAATCTAATAAGCTTATTGAAATAAAATTTAATTCTCTAACTTTTCGAATCAAATGGTTTCTTACATTTAAGTTAGACATTTTACGAACATCCATTGACAAAGCCATTATCAAACAATTGGCAAATTTCAAAATCCCACACCTAAAATCCAGGGCGATCGCAAAGTAAATTGTTGAAACGAAACCAAACATCCTAACCAATTGTTTATTGAAATATCGTATGAGGACCCACCCCAACCCTGAAGCAAAGCGAAACACCCGAAGCAAAGCGTAGGTGTGCACCCTACTCGAAGAGTGCTTTGCAAAAGGAAGGGGTTTAAAGTCCCTTCCTTTCAGGGAAGGGATTTAGGGATAGGTAGAGAAAATAATTTTCTGATAATCTTATTGCTCGTGTGTGAAAAAGTTTTTTCAATCCAACAGTTTTTCCCACTTTCTCCTGAAACGAAAAGGTTGGGGATGGATGTAATTTGGCTTAGATTTAATTAGGTTTTGCTATTCACCTGATTTTTTCTCATTCAGAGCGAGGGCGTTGAAAATAGTGTTTATTTCAATCAAATTTTACCCGTAGGGGCAGACCTGCCTTAGCCCCCCGAATGGGCGCAGTGTCTGCCTTGCGTAGCACTCTTTGAGCAGGGCAACCACGGCTCGAAGAGTGCTACGCGAAGGGTTGCCCCTACATCTTGTCTTTATTTTAATAAATATGTAACTATTTAGAAATTCGGTGTCATTTGGTAATGGTTTTCTGAGGATATTATGTTTTTCAACACCCTCCAGAGCTTCAGTTTATAGAACCGGTTATAATGGGAGGATACGCCCTCTGGGAAACGTACCTTACTGATGATTCGAGACTCCTTCACCCACATCCTCAATACCCTCCGGCATAACAAAGCCGTCCAAATTGGATTTATCCTCCTGTTTCTCGCTGCTGGTGTTCTGATTATGGTCAATTTTGACCTGCCGGATGCAAAGGCGTTCATCCGGGCACACCGAGGCCAGGCCGTCCTGATCAGCATCGTGATTTATTTTCTTATGGGGTTTACCTTCATCCCCGCCTCACCGCTGACCTTGTTCCTCGCCGTGTTCATGGGACCCTGGGAGACGGTGCTGGTAGCCACCATTGGGAACACCCTCGCTGCGTTATTAGAATATCAAATTGGCAGTACCGTGGGGGATATCTTTAACTTCGAGGCAAAAATGCAAAATCTGCCCCTGGGCCTTGGAAAATTGCCGATCACCTCCCCCTATCTTCTGATGGCCGGCCGTCTTTTACCCCTCGGCAAGCGCGGCTTCAGCATCGTGTGCGGTGCCTACCAGGTGCCCTATGGAAAATACCTGTGGACAACGGTTTTGATGTACATCATCAACGCTGCCTTCATCGCCTTCACCGGCGCTGGACTGCTGCGCTTATTTCAAATATGATCGCCTGCTGTCCAAAAAAACGGCAGCCATTCTCCTAGTACCTAATCCCTAATCCCTAATACCTATTTCCTAATACCTTCCTCACTATTCACCACTCACTATTCATGTAATCCCCGAAGCGAAGCGGAGTGGGACCATTCACCCTTCTCCCTCTCTTGTGCTACACTTTAACCCATGAAAAAGCATCGAATTTCAACGCTAGCCCTG
>JAHYJN010000114.1 GCA_019428905.1 Candidatus Brevefilum sp. | reverse complement strand
CAAAGATCAATACCAGGCAGCGGACGCGTTGACGAGCTTAACATTTAACCCTATCTCACCAGGGGATGCCTGGGGAGCCAAATGGGAATATGGGTGGTTTCGAAGTGCCTTGACCTTACCCGAAGCTGCATCCGGGCAGATGATTGCCGTGATGATGGATGTAGGCGGCGAGGCAGCCGTGTACGTGGATGGCGAGTATGCCGGCGCTTTCGATAAAGAGCACAAATACATTTTGATCACAGACGCCGGACAGCCTGGACGGTCGTATGACATCCTCCTGGAAGCGTATGCTGGGCATGGGCCGCAGGAATGGCGCAGCGGACCGACCCCTCCCGAGCGAGAGACCGTCCCGGAGCCGCCTGAGCAGCAATGCGCAGTTGGGCAAAGCCTATTCGCTGTTTGGCAGGAGGTCGCTTTCCAGCTGGCGATCGATGTGGAAACGCTGTGGGAGGTCCGTGAGGCTATCGATCAAGATTCCCTGCGGGTGATGGAAATTGATGAAGGCTTGCAGGATTTTACCCTGATCGCTGATTTTGAAGCGCCGCACCAGGCGATGCTGGCTAGTTTAGGGGCGGCCAGGGAACGGCTTAAACCCTTGCTGGAGAAAACCAACGGCGACACAACCCCGGAGATGATCGGGTTTGGTCACGCACACCTGGATGTGGCCTGGTTGTGGCCGCTGGCTGAGACCGAACGCAAATGCGTGCGGACCTTCAGCAACCAGCTAGCGTTAATGGAACGTTACCCAGAGTATAAATTTTTCCAAAGCCAGCCGCATTTATACATGATGGTCAAGGAGAAATACCCCGATCTGTACCAGAAGATCCTGTCTGCTGTTGCGCGGGGTCAATGGATCGCAGATGGGGCAGCCTGGGTGGAGCCGGATACCAACCTGACAGGCGGAGAGAGCCTGATCCGGCAATTGATGTATGGCAAGCGGTTTTTTAAAGAAGAATTCGGCGTTGACTGCCAGCTGCTGTGGCTGCCGGATGTGTTTGGCTATTCTGGTGCACTACCCCAGATCATGCTGAGCTGTGGCGTGCCGTATTTTTCGACCCAAAAGATCTTCTGGGCTTACCATGGTGGGGAAGCGTTCCCTTATAACACCTTCCTGTGGGAGGGGATAGATGGCTCACAGGTGAAGGCGCATTTTCATAATGATTACAACAGCGAGGTCAAGCCCTCTGCGGTGATCCAGCGCTGGAAAGAGCGGGTGCAAAAGGACGGCTTTTCATCACGCTTATTCCCCTTTGGTTACGGTGACGGCGGAGGCGGCCCCACCCGGGAACACCTGGAATACGCTCGACGGCTGGGAAACCTGGAAGGCGTCCCGAAATTCAAGATTGATGACCCGATGGCGTTCTTTACAGCCCAGGATGCAGCGGGATGGCCGGATGCCCGTTATGTTGGTGAGCTATACTTCCAGGTGCATCGTGGCACTTATACCTCGCAAGCACAGACAAAGCGTTTGAACCGCCAGAGCGAATATTCCCTGCGCGAAGCTGAGCTGTGGGGCTCTGCGGCGATGGCAATTGTTGGTTATCAATTTCCGTTTGAACAATGGGAAGCGGCCTGGAAGACGGTGCTGCTCAACCAATTTCATGACATCCTGCCCGGGTCCTCGATTGCGCGGGTATACGAGGAGGCCGAAGCCCAGCTGGCGGGTGTGATTGACTGTGCTGATGAGATCACCCGTGTGGCGTGCGCATCACTGGTGGAAGGGACTGAAGGGCTGACGGCTTTCAACGGCCTTTCCTGGACAAGGGATGAGCTGCTGGCGCTGCCACAAGGCTGGGAGGGCTTGCAGACCGCAGACGGTGTGCCGCTGCCCATCCAAACCAGCGGGGGCAGGTGCTTTGCTGAAGTGCACCTGCCAGCCTGCGGATGGGTGAGCTTTTTACCCGGGGAGGGTGCCAGCCCCGAAAATACCCTCAAAGTTGACCTCGACCTGCTGGAAAATGACCTAGTGCGGGTGAGATTGAACCCTTGCGGCGAGATCACCAGCATTTTTGACAAAGTGAACCAGTGTGAGCTTTCGGCCGGCCTCTGCAATCAGTTCAGGATGTATCAGGACATCCCCAGCGCATTTGATGCCTGGGATCTGGACAGCATGTACCGCCAAACACCAGTCGAGCTGGCACAGGATGCGGAGATCGAAATCATCGCAGAGGGTCCTCTGTTTGTGAGGCTGGTTGTGAAGCGGGTGCTGAACAACTCGAGCATGACGCAGACGATCACCTTGCGCAGGCATGCACGCCGGGTTGATTTTCAGACCGTGATCGATTGGCAGGAACGCCATAAGCTGCTCAAGGTAAATTTCCCGGTGGACTACTTCGCTCGAGAAGCGCTGCATGAGATCCAATTCGGTCACCTGCCGCGGCCCACCCATCGCTCGCGACAATTCGACCAGGATCGCTTTGAAGTTCCGCAGCAAAAATGGACGGCACTGGTTGAAGGTCAGCGGGGATGTGCGATCTTGAACGACGGCAAATATGGTGTGGATGTGTTAGATAACAGCATTAACCTAACGTTACTGAAATCTGCCCTGGCGCCGGACATGAACACCGACCGGGGACGGCAGGAATTTACCTATGCCTTGTATTTCTGGAATGGGCCGTTGGTCGGATCAGGCCTGGTGCAGCAGGGATATGACTTGAACATCCCGCCCCGGGTGTTTTCAGGGATGGGGGAAACACAAAGCCTGTTTGAGATCGATCAACCCAACATCATTTTGGAGACAGTCAAACCGGCTGAGGATGGTTCCCAGAAGGCGATTGTGCTGCGCTTGTATGAAGCCATGGGGGCCAAAACCCGCACGCGCCTGGGGACCAGCCTCCCAATTCAAGCAGCTTACCAGACGAACATGCTGGAGGAAGTGCTGGAACCTTTAGAGATCTCTGCTGGTGAGCTGAATTTGGCATTCCGACCCTTCGAGATTAAGACACTGAAATTGATGATCAAATAATCCTGATTTATAACCTAAGACCTTAAAAAACAGCAGGCTGCTGATGGATATTCAGCAACCTGTGGTTTTTATGGGTTAAAGTGCCCGGTTTTATTGATCATACCCGGGGGCATCATCCAGCAGGCGCCGTTCGCCTTCCAGGGCTCTTATGTGGGTCACATTCTGCGAAACCTCGATGCAGCCTTTGTAGGCGCCCTGGGCATCGTGTAGGGCAAAGTAGCGGATATGGATGAATTGACCGCCCATTTGGATCCAGAATTCGGCCAGATCGCGCTTGCCGGCTCGGAAATCGTCAAGGATGATCGTGACACGGTGTACGCTTTGGGGTGGGTGACACTTGGTGACCTCCCGTCCGATGATAGCAGGAGAGCGGTCAAAAATGCGCTCACGTCCCTGTGAGAAATAGCGCACCCGATCGTGTTCATCGACAAAGGTCACATCGACGGGCAGGTGGGTCAGCATCAGGTTGATCTGGTCGCGGGTCAGGGCACCGGTTGCCAGGGGGATCAGATCGTCAGGGAGGGCGTAAGCTTCGGCTGCTGGAGAAGCGGCCGGTTCGGTTTCATCTGCTACATCTTGTGGCTGCCATGCCTCGCTGACTTTGACATCGAAATAACCGATTTCGTCCTCTTGGGCGCGAATTTCAGCCCATTCCTGTTCGGTCAGCCTTTGTAATGCTGCGGGGAAGAGGATTTTCTCTTCTTTATAGATCATTTCAATGATATCCTGGGACATTTTTTTGAATTGATCGGCTGCGGCACTTATTTCCGGTTCGGGATCAGCGAGATGTTCTTTGAATTGTTTGATCTGCGCCCGAATTTCATTGTCGACGCCCCACATGACTGTGGCAGGCCCCTCAAAGCCTTTTTTCTCCAGGTAAGGAAAGAGGATGTTCTCCTTACGGGAGTAATGCTTTTCAATAGCAGTAAGGTTTTCGGTCAGCTGATTGAGGGTTTTTAACGCCTCCGGATCACCATCTTGCCAATCCTGCAAGGTATCCCCCATTGCTTCCAGCAGGCGCATGGTGACCTCATTCTCCATACGGAAGGTGAACACCGGATGACCGGGCAGGGATTCGGGCGCAGGTTCTTCTTCGAGGGTATCGCGGAAGACCGCCACATGCAGGTTGCACAGGCGCTGGATCTCGGCTACGGAAACGCCTTCGCTGATCAGGGCACGTTCTGCCTCAGCAATTTCGGCTGCGGTGGCGCCGCTGATGGCACCGCCAAATTTTTCTTTCAAGTCCTCAACGGTTTCACCTGCGTGCAGACGCTGGATGACCTCTTTCAGGGCTTGTTTGCGCTTGCTGGCGTTATCGATATATTCACTCATGGGTACCTCCAATTGATGATGATGATGGTTAATATTGAATTGATGATTGAACCTTCCAGATGACGGTCAATGGCGCCCGAATCGCGCCCGTTGGGCACAGCCCTTCACAATCCAGGCAGTAGGTGCAGGTGACTGGGTGATTGAAGGCTGGGCCTTGGTCCGTCATTCTGAGGGCATCCTCCGGGCAATGGGTGACGCACAGGTTGCAGCGATTGCAGAGGGTTGGGTTAATGGTGGGTAGCGCTATCTCAGTCATGGGTGCTCCTGTTGGCTTACTTGCTTATGATACACAATAAACTGGATGGGGGATACGACTTTAGTCACACTGGGGGAAGCCTGTGAGCATTGCACGGGGTCAGGCGTCCTGATCCTGTGCTGCAGCCATCAGTTTCTGGCGGTTCAACAGGATGATCTGTCCCCGCTGACGGTGGATCAACCCGGCAGCCTCAAAATCCCGCAGAAGGCGGCCGACCACATCCCGCACCGAGCCGATATGGGCGGCGATTTCATCCTGGGTCCAGCCCGAGGGGGAGGGTGTGAGGTCAGCCAGCTCGATCAGGAAGCGCGCCAGGCGAGCCCTGACCGCATACAAGGACAGGTCGGCTGCCAGGTTGGTGATTTTCGTCAAACGC
>JAHYJN010000113.1 GCA_019428905.1 Candidatus Brevefilum sp. | reverse complement strand
TGAGGAAATCGTTAGGGTTTCGGTTAAACAAACAATCTCGCCCACTTTAAAACAAAGACCCCCGGGATTTGGCATTTGAAATGTTCCTCCACATGCCAATCAAAATCCCGGGGGTCATAAGAAAATGATGGTGCGCAGACGTGCCCTGCGCACCCTACAAAAAACTTTGTTAACCAACCCTACAAATCACTTGCAGACAGCCGATCACAACCGACGGTGTTAAAATCCCGGGGGTCTGAGGAAATCGTTAGGGTTTCGATTATACAAACAACCTCGCCTACCTTAAAACAAAGACCCACGGGATTTGGCATTTGAAATTATTCTCCACATGCCAATCAAAATCCCGGGGATCATTAGAAAATGATGGTGCGCAGACGTGCCCTGCGCACCCTACGAAAAACTTTGTTAACCAACCCTACAAATCACTTGCAACCCGCCGACCACAACCGCCGCTGTTAAAATCCCGGGGGTCTGAGGAAATCGTTAGGGTTTCGGTAACACAAACAACCTCGCCTACCTTAAAACAAAGACCCCCGGGATTTGGCTTTTGAAATGTTCCTCCACTTGCCAATCAAAATCCCGGGGGTCATAAGAAAATGATGGTGCGCAGACGTGCCCTGCGCACCCTACAAAAACTCTGCCAACCCACCATCATCGCCGCTGTTAAAATCCCGGGGGTCTGAGGAAATCGTTAAGGGTTTCGATTATACAAACAACCTTGCTTACCTTAAAACAAAGACCCCCGGGATTTGGCATTTGAAATCATCCTCCACATGCCAATCAAAATCCCGGGGGTCATAAGAAAATGATGGTGCGCAGAAGTGCCCTGCGCACCCTACAAAAAACTCTGTTAACCAACCCTACAAATCAATCTAACACCCTCATCCAAGCGGCGGCGATCTTGCGATTGCGCGCTTCCAGGGCCGCCATCAAGAGCATCAACTTACCTCTGACCTCAGCTAACGCCCATCCCTCCTGGGCTATCTTACCCTCAACCGCCGCGCGGGTCTTCTCGGTAAAGCGGGTCTGCGACAGGATATCCACCAACCGCCAGGCGCTGTGGGCTTGTGAAATCTCCACAATCGTCAGTTCTTCAAGCTTGGCCAGGGCGGCATCCATGATCACCCTGCCCTGCTGGGGATCCACACTCTCAACATAAATACGGTTGATCGGTTCGGTGCCGGAGGCGCGCACCCGCAGCTGGTAGCGGTCATCGCCCTGCGCATCTTTCAACTGCATCTCAGCCACTTCATACTTGATCCCGCCCAGGTAGGCAATGCCCATCCCGGCCACCTTAGGGTCCTCCCCCGATCCGGCCAGGTTGAGGTAATAATCGATAAAGGCTTCTTTCGCCTCCAGGGGCGCATCCACATCCACCCGCCCGGTATGGGAGGTTTCGTCATCCGGCGAACACCCGAAGGAGTCCCACAACCCGGGCAGGCGCACCGTATCCTCCCAGATCTCAGCGATGGTCGTCAGCGGGTTCTCTGCACGGGTTCCAAAATAAGCCAGCATATCCATCACCAGCAAATTCGCCCAGGGCCCGTCCTTATCGGTGATGTGCCCGCGGGTGGTCAGGCCGGAGGATTCCTCGCCGCCGATCAGGATGCGGTCACGCCAGTCCTCTGGCAGGGGCTTTTGGGCCTGGTAAGCCCGGTCCACCCGGCGAATCTCTTCGATGTACTTAATCCCCACCGGTACTAAAAACGCATTTTTTAAGATGCGGTCTTCACGGCCCCCAATGGTGATTTTATAAAAGGGATGGCTGACATAACCCGGGAGTGCTCCTTCGGCCGGCTTATTTTCATCGTTACCCGGGATCATACCGGCTAGGATCTCGATCAGGGGCGAGCCGGTTTGGGTGGCGATCACCCGGCCTGTCAAGCCGCGTTCCACACCCAGGTAGCGGATCAGCATGGGCAAGATTTGGTTCGGGCGGAAGTACACCCCACCTATGTCCACAATGCCAAAACGGTCGCCGTCGGTATCCATCCCCAAGCCCAGGTGAGCGCCGGTGTCTGCCACTTTCGCTTTGAGGGGATTGATAAACGGTTCCTCCGGGTTAGCATAAGACAACCCCGTCAGCTCCGGATCGCGCTGGGCATGGATCACCGTGTAGCGCACACCGGCTTCACCCACCAGCCGGGTCAGGTAACCCCGTCCGGAGCCATGAAACTCGTCAATCACGATCATCTTATCGCTAAAAAAGTCCCGGATGCGGTCAAAATCGACCGGGATGCGGGCGTTACCCTTGCCATTATTCTTGATCCAGGCCACATAATCATCCAGGGGGTCGAAACCGTGCAACCGCCCCTGCTGACGGCCGTCGGCCAGGGGGGTGGTGCGAGCATCAGCATCAACCAACTGCAGCTCATTGGTATGGAAGGCGATGAAATCCGTCAGGTTGGTTGGCGCCGGGTAACCCAGACGCGGGTTGAACTTGATCCCCTGCCATTCCGGCGGGTTATGGCTGGCGGTGCAGATCATCAGCCCAGCCACCTCATCCGGCGCCAGGTACTCCGTCAGGTAATACACCAGGGCGGGCGTGGGGACGTCCCGGTTGGCAAAATCCACCGCAAAACCATTGGCCAGGCATACCTCTGCCGTCCATTCCGCAACCCGGTCGGCGTTGCGGCGTGTGTCATAACCGATCACCATCTTCCGACCTGCCACGTTTTCCCGACCGACAAAATCCGGCACATCGATATCGTTCAGGTAGTCGCACACCGCCTGGACGACCTGTTTTGCCCGCCGTTCGGTAAAATCGGCGCACCACCTGCCCCGCACCCCGGAGGTGCCAAAACGCAGGTACTTGCGGTCGTAGATCATGCGCAGCAAACCCAACCGATGTTCATCACCGATCAACAGCGGCTCCTGGGTTCGCAAGCGGAACATGATCAAACGCTCGTAGATGTTCGCAATTTGGATCACCCGGAAGGGCATCCAGCGCTGGGGGTCTTTTTGGTAGTCCATACGATCCAGCAACGGGATGATCTCATGGTCGATATCCCCACGAAGGCTGTCAAATACCGGTGCGGCCAAATAATCCTTAGCCAGGCCGATCGCCTCCTGGCGCAGCGCACCGGTAAGGGGGATATAAACCTCGTCGATCAGCGCACGCTGTGCTTTCCCCTGGGCATCCTTTGCCTGGTACTGCTCCAGGCGGTACTGGGTGCCGGTGGCGATTAGGGTCAGGAGCATACTGAAAACGCGCGAAGAATTGGCGTGGTCCTGGGCGACCAGCTCCTGATCAGAGATCACCTTGGTCGCCAGCACCTCCAAAAAGGAACCCATTGCATTGACAGCAGAATGCCAGGCTGACTCTGTTTCAGCCATCATCAACGCCCGGTTGATGTGGTTAAAGGCACTCCCCAACTGGGGGATGTCAATTTTATTAAAGTCAATTTTTAAGTTCTTCATCAAATCCTCCTGAATGCCATTACTTAGCTCGGTTATAGGGTAACTTTACCCTGGTTTCCAGATCAATATCAGACAATTACCCAGCCCGGTCTACCAAACCGCCGCTGGTCACATTTAACACCTCCAGGTGGCTGCCGGGGGGTGTATGGGTCGCTGTTTGAACCGCCTCACACAACACAAACGCTTTCTGGGCCAGGTCTGCCTCGCTGTGACGATGATCTGCCTCAAGCATCAGGCGCACTTTGGACTCAGTCCCCGAGTAGCGCAGGTTGAGTCGGGTCACCCCCGGCAGGTCAGCTTTGATCCTTTGCTTTAGGGCGGTCACCTGTTCAAGCTCCTCAAGGTCAATTTTCTCAGCCACCACCGCTGAGGCGATCACCTGAGGATACTTATGAATGCTTTCGGCCAGTTCCGAAAGCGTCTGGCGTCCGCTGGCCAAATACGCTCGGATCAGGTAGATCGCTGAACGCAGCCCATCCCCGGTGGTGTGATGTTCGTCCATTAATATGATATGCCCTGACTGCTCTCCGCCCAGGCCGATCTGCGCCCCCGGATCCGCTTTCACCATCAAATCCCGCAGTTCTGCCATGATATATTTGTCTCCCACCGGCGTTTCCACGAAATTAATCGAACGTTCAGCAAAATAATTGACCAGCGCGCCGTTGCGCATGGTCGTGCTGACAACCGTGTTCACCAGCAACCGGCCTTGAGCCTGGAGGTAATCGCCCAGGATGGCCAACATGTGGTCCCCATCCACCAGGCGCCCGGCTTCATCCACAAAGATCACCCGGTCGGCATCACCATCGAAGGCCACGCCAAAGTTGGCATGGTATTTCTGGATCAGCGCGCTCAAGTCACCCGGGTGCTGACGGACATGCTCAGACCCTGATTCCTCATTGATATTGGTACCGGTCGGTGAGGCATGGATCGTCACAATCTCGGCGCCTAGGCGTGAGAACACTTCGGGGGCGTACCACGAGGCGGCCCCATTGGCACAATCCAATACCAGCTTCAAACCCCGCAGGGATAAGTCCTGGTGTTCATCGACCAGGTGGTCGGCATACAGCTCGCGCATATCCGCACCGTCAATTCGCCGCCCAAACTGGTGTGCCTGGGTCTGGCTCAAATCCATGGGCTCTTCCAGCAGCGACTCGATCTCAAGTTCAATTGCTTCGTTTAATTTCAACGCGTTTTCATCGAAGATTTTAATTCCATTCTCATTAACGGGGTTATGGGAGGCAGAAATTACGATCCCGGCTTCTGCACTCAACTTACGGACCATGAAGGCCACCCCAGGCGTGGTGATCACCCCCAGGTCAACCACTGTAGCGCCGCTGGCCAACAAGCCGGTGGTGAGGGCACTTTGCAGCATTTCACCCGATTGACGCGTGTCGCGCCCGATCACAAAGGTGGGATGCGAAGCCCGGCGTGAGAGCACGGTTCCAGCCGCAAAACCCAGGCGGGACACAAATTCGGGCACCAGTGGGTGCTGACCCACATGGCCGCGCACACCATCCGTCCCGAAGTATTTTCGCTTAACATCGTTTGAGGTCATCCGT
>JAHYJN010000112.1 GCA_019428905.1 Candidatus Brevefilum sp. | reverse complement strand
CGTCTTGGAAGAGCAAACTCTTCCTGGCGAGATCCCCACGGTTGAGCAAATCCAGGATGTCGTTGAAAAGGTCCTGATTGAAGAGGGCCACGCCAAGGTCGCCAAGGCCTACATCCTCTACCGGGCAGAACGCGCCAAGCTGCGCGAACAACGCGCCGAACGCCGCGTGGAGCCCTCCAGCAACATCCCCTGGTATAAGCTGTGGCGCATCCTCGACTGGGCAGTGGATCACGGCCTGCATACAGTTGAAAGCCTGAACGAACGCATCCGTAAGGGTGAGCTATCTGAAATTGTCGGCGCCTCTGAGGCTTTTTACCAAGAAAATGTTGAGAACGCGGCTACCCTGATCGCGGAGCGGAAGAAAGAATTGCGCATGGTAATCATCGCCGGTCCATCCTCCTCGGGCAAGACCACTACAACCATCAAGCTGGGGGAGCGACTGGCCCGTTTGGGGATGCGCCTGGTCACCCTGAATGTGGACAACTACTTCTTTGACCTGGCCATGCATCCCAAGGACGAGTTCGGCGACTACGACTTCGAAACACCCCAGGCACTGGACCTGGCGCTGATCAATGAACACCTCTCGCGCCTGTTTGAAGGCCAAGAAGTGCGCATTCCGTTTTATGATTTCAAAACCGGCACCCGCCAATTGGATCAGACACCCATGAAACTGTCCAAAAACGAGGTGATCCTGATCGACAGCCTGCACGGCCTCTACCCGGCAATGACGGCGGATATCCCCGCTGAGAAGAAATTCCGGTTGTATCTAGAGCCGTTATTACAGCTGAAGGACCCTGACGGTCATTACGTGCGCTGGACGGACATCCGCCTGATCCGGCGCATGCTGCGGGACGCCTCGCACCGCGCTTATGATCCCACCAAGACCTTGCTGCATTGGCATTATGTGCGCACCAGTGAGCTGCGCAACATCATCCCGTACATCAACACCACCGATTACATTGTCAACAGCGCCATGCCGTACGAGATGCCCCTATACAAAGCCAAGCTGTTCGATGATTTCGCCCGCTGGACGCAGGAATACGCCGATGATCCCTTACGGGGAGATGCCCACGAGCGCGCCAGCCGGGTGTACCGGCTGATGCAGTCCCTGGAACCGATTGAGGACGACCGCATCGTCCCGGAGAACTCGGTCATCCGCGAGTTCATCGGCGGGAGTATTTACGAGTATTAGTCTTCAGGATTTTCAGCATTAATCTGCTCTTTCTCTCTTCCGTCACTGCGACGATCCTCCACAAGGAGCAAAGTGGCAATCTCCTGAGACTGCCACGTCGCTTACTTCGTAAGCTCCTCGCAGTGACGACTTTAAATGGGCTTATAGAGCTATTTTCATTTCTCTCATCTGTCACTGCGAGTCCCCGCCAGGGGGCGTGGCAGTCTCAGAAATAGCATTTCAATATGCAAGTGTCTATATAGAAAAGAACGAATATTTAATTTCGTCATTGCGACGAGCACCCGCAGGGTGCGAGGTGGCAATCTCGTGGAGAAACGTTAATTTCAACACGAATATCCCATCGTAAAGAGCACTCATAAGGTGCAAGATAGCAATCTCCAGAGACTGCCACGTCGCTTACTTCGTAAGCTCCTCGCAGTGACGACTATTAATTGGGCTTATAGAGCTATTTTAATTTATCTCATCTGTCACTGCGAGCCCCTGCCAGGGAGCGTGGCAGTCTCAGAAATAGCATTTCAATATGCAGGAAATACCTTCCACCCGCCATTCTTGTCAGTAATCAGAAGATCCAATCCGTTAGTAGATCTTTCCATGCAGGATTAACCTCATGGATCAGGTCAAGCTTATCTTGTCGAGAACCTGCTTTGATTTGCTTTTCTCTGGAAATAGCATCATAAGGATCTGAAAAAGATTCAACATACACCAGCTTGTTTACATTATAACGAGCAGTAAATTTGCTACCATGACCAGTTTGGTGCTGCTGCACTCTTTCGTAGAGATTCCCTGTTACCCCAGTGTAGAGAACAGTGTGTTGCTTATTCGTGAGAATATATACGAAGAATTGTCGCATGTGATATCAATAATAAACATAGTCATTTGTAGGGTGGGTTGGCAGGCGCTCAACAACTTTATCATCCAACAAAGATAATCGTTTTAACGCAGATTCCCTGCCAACCGACCATAAAGGGTATATACATAATTTCATGGTGGGTTGGCGAGCATTCGGCTATTGAAGACTGTTTTTTTGCATCAACGCGTTTTGATCTCTCGCCAACCCACCCTACAAAATACAGTATCTTGCGACCTCACCCCTCAATCGCGCCTAACAAATCCCTGACGATGTCGGTCGAGTCCTCAATCCCCACCGACAAGCGCACCAGCCCGTCGGTGATACCGGCCGCCAGGCGCTCCTCACGCGGCGTGTTGCGGTGGGTCATGCTGGCTGGATGCTGGATCAGGGTGTCCACATTCCCCAGGCTGACTGCCAGCGTGGCGACCTTCACCCGGTCCATCATCCGCCGGCCTGCCTCAAGCCCGCCCTTCAACTCAAAGGAGATCATCCCACCGAAATCCATCATCTGAGATTGTGCCAGGGCATGATCCGGATGGCTGGTGAGGCCCGGGTAATAGACCCGCTCAACCCCAGGGTGACTCTCCAGGCTTTTAGCCACGCGTAAGGCATTGCGGCAGTGACGCTGCATGCGCAATTCAAAGGTCTTCAAGCCAATATTGGCCAGCCAGGTGTCCATCGGGCTGGGTGTAGCGCCCATCAATTTGTAGACCGAATACAACTCTCCCTTCAACAGCGCCAGGTCCGTGGTCAGGGCTGCGCCGCCGATCAACTGCCCGTGCCCCGAAAGGAACTTGGTGGTGGAATGCACCACCAGGTCAGACCCCAGGGTGAAGGGTCGCTGGCAAAACGGGGTGGCAAAGGTGTTATCAACCGCCACCCGGGCGCCATGTTGATGTGCCAGGTCAGACACCGCGCGGATATCCGTCAAACGTAAGGACGGGTTGACCGGGGTCTCAAGATAGGCCAATTTTGTCCCCGGATGCGCCGCAAAGGCTTTCTCCCAGCCTTCCGGTGAAACATCATGGATCCATACCACCTCAATCCCATACTTGGGGAGAAGGTTCTTAAACAACAAATAGGTGCCGTCATACAGCGCGGCCTGGGTCAGAAGGGTATCCCCCGCGTGGACCGTTGCCAAAACCGCTGCCGTAACCGCTGCCATTCCCGAAGCAAACACCAAACCGCCTGCCAGTCCCTCAGGATCTGCCTCAGGGTTTTGCCGCATCAGGTCCCACGCTTCCAGCGCAGCCAGCTTACGGGCTAATTGCTGGTGGTTGGGGTTATTCAGGCGCGAGTAATAATAACCCGGGGTTTCACCCGCTGCAATTGCAGCACCCATGTCGCAATCATCAAACACAAACACCGAGTTTTGGTAAATGGGCGAGACGTGCGCGTTTTCAGCGTGATGAGACTCGGTATAGTGGGTTAAAAAGGTGGATAGGCCGATATATTTAGTGGGATTTTGCTTCAACTTAGTCTCCTCAGATTGCCTGATGCCGATGACGACCAATGCATCCTGACTCCCCCGGGCTAATTAACGCTCTTCGGACTCGGGGGTGGATTGATAGGAGTATTTTAACATAATCAGGGTGATTAATCAGTTAGCAATTAATCATAACAATTAATCCAAAAGCCGGGTCTTAACAGTTAGGGTGGCGTTACCCAGAAACAGGTGAATCGTTAAATCAGTGTCGAAGTGCAAATTTGGCTTAAATTAAACAGGAAACAAGTGCTTGAAATTTTTACTAAAAGAATCTAACGGTCCGCATGCCTTGAGAAAGCAAAAAGAGGGTTTTGAAGGCCTTCATAAGCCCTGTATAATTAAGGTGGATTAACCTCACTTACGAAAGGAGCTGTAAATGGCTTTTAAACTAACCTGGATCGGGCACGCCACCCTGGCCCTGGAAACCGGCGGTTTCAAACTGCTGGTCGACCCCTACCTCAGTCACAACCCGTCTGCCAAGGTGAGCGCCGAGGAGGTTGAAGCGGACTACATCCTAATCACCCACGGCCACGGTGACCATATCGGCGACACGGTCGAGATCGCCCAACGCACAGGCGCCACAGCAATCTCCAATGCCGAGATCAGCGACTGGCTGCGCAAAAAAGGCGTCAAGGTTCACGCGCAACACCTCGGCGGAGGCTTCCAGCACCCCTTTGGCTACCTCAAGCTGACCCTGGCCTTACATGGGTCCGGCTTACCAGACGGCAGCTACGGCGGCAACCCGGCGGGCTTGCTGCTCACCACCAACGACGGCGAAAAGATCTATATGGCCGGGGACACCGGCTTGTTTGGCGACATGCAGTTGATCGGGGAAGAAGGTCTGACCCTGGCCGTAATCCCCATCGGCGACAACTACACCATGGGGCCTGATGATGCCCTGCGAGCGGTGAAGACGCTCACACCACAACATGTGATTCCGATCCATTACAACACCTTTGACCTGATCGCCCAGGATGCTGATGCTTGGGCTGAGCGAGTCACCTACGAAACGGATGCCAAGGTGCACCTGATCCAACCCGGTGAGCAGTTTGTCTATCCTTAAGCCTAAACACTTTAAAAGGGCAAAACATGCCGGATAAAGACCGCTTGCCGCCAGGGCAAACTCCCACCAGCGGCTTTCCAACCCTGCATTACGGGCCGATCCCGGCCTTTGACCCCTCAACCTGGGACTTCCGCATTTGGGGGGCGGTCGAAAAACCGATCGAGTGGACCTGGGACCAGGTGTTAGACCTGCCGCGGGTAAAAATCCGCCTGGACTTGCACTGCGTCACGACATGGAGCAAATTCGACACCGAATGGGAGGGCATCTCACCGAAAATGCTGGTCGAAGAGGGATTGATCACCCCCACCTCCGCAGCACGCTTCGTCATGCAGCATGCCGAGCATGGCTACACGACCAATTTACCCCTGGATGTGTTTTTGCAGGACAACTTCCT
>JAHYJN010000111.1 GCA_019428905.1 Candidatus Brevefilum sp. | reverse complement strand
GGTACTCCGTAAGCCCAGCGTGGATCATCCTGCAGCCGGTCGCCACCCCAGTCACTGTCGTTGAAGGGCGGGTTGGCCAGCACAAAATCGGCTTTCAGGTCGGGGTGCAGGTCGTTGTGGAAGCTGTCGGCAAAGGTGCCGCCCAGGTCAGCGTCAATGCCGCGGATGGCCAGATTGATCTGCGCCAGCCGCCAGGTAGTCGGGTTAGATTCCTGCCCGTAGATGGCGATGTCGGTCGTCCGCCCGCCGTGGGCTTGGACAAACTTCTCAGATTGCACAAACATCCCGCCCGAGCCGCAGCAGGGGTCATACACGCGCCCTTGATAAGGTTGCAGCATCTCCACCAGCACCCGCACCACATGCGCCGGGGTGTAAAACTCACCGCCGCCCTTGCCCTCCGCGCTGGCAAACTTGGCCAAAAAATACTCATACACCCGCCCCAGCACATCCTTGCGCCGGCTGACCTCGTCGCCCAAGCCGATCGTACCGATCAGGTCAACAAGTTCACCCAGCCGGTGCTTATCCAGCTGTGGACGGGCATAATCCTTGGGCAGTACACCCCTCAAGCGTGGGTTTTCCTTCTCAATCGCCACCATGGCTTCGTCGATCAATTTACCGATCTCAGGCTGTTTGGCATTATCCTGTAAATACGACCAGCGCGCCTCAGGCACAACCCAAAACACATTTTCCGCCAGGTATTCATCCCGGTCTTCCAGGATTTCCGCTTGCTGTGTGGGATCTGCTGTGCAAATGAAGCTATCAGGGTCAGTTAACTCCACTTTGAGCGCTTCACGACGGTTTTCGAAGGAATCAGAGATGTATTTTAGAAATACCAACCCCAAAACAACATGCTTATACTCCGAGGGGTCCATGTGGCCGCGCAGTTTATCAGCGGCCTGCCAGAGTTTATCTTCAAAGCCCAAATTGGCGGTGTGGTTATTACTTTTTGCCATTTTACTCCCTGGTAAAGAAATTTACTTAACAACCTAATTTTAGCATAAGTCTAATGGCGAATTATCTAACCTTGGTCCTCGCTGTGCTGATCTGTTAGCCTGTTCCAGTACCCTAAGCAATTTCGGTGCTCTGGACATAATCATCTTGGGACCTGCGATCGATCATACTCGCTGGTCAAGGGACCAACGAGATGATTTAGGTCTAAAGAGCCGGTGCAGTCAAACCCAGAACGCACTCCACTGTTCTGCTAATCAACTGGCACCTGATTCCTATTCATTGCGTTACCTTCTGAAAGGACTGCTCACAATTCACCACTCACGGAGACCAACGATCAAAGACACACTCAGGTAAGGAGACCAGCGAGATCATTAAGTGCACTTCCCCGCTTTATCATGTATAATTCCCCTTTGATGGATATCAACGAAATCACCCAGGCTATGGACCGCTTTGTGACCGCCAAGGGCTGGTACCAACCCGGCACCCCGCGCCCGCAGACCCTCAAAAACCTGGCCGCTTCCCTGTGCATCGAAGCCGCCGAGGTGCTGGAGCTGTTCCAGTGGTCAGAAGCAATTTCCGACCAGGCTGCGTTGGAAAGCGAGCTGGCTGATGTAACCCTCTACTTGCTGCAGTTGGCGCGGGTAGCAGGGATCGACCTGGAAACCGCCGTCCTCGACAAGCTCAAGACCAATTACCACCGCACCTGGGATCAACCCCCGCCAGCAGAAAGGGACCAACATGGCACACAAGATTAGCGTTTTTGGTGGGTCCGCCCCCAAACCCGGCAGCCCAGCCTACCAGCAAGCCTACGAGCTGGGCCAGCTGCTCGGTGCGGCGGGGATGACCGTCCTCACCGGTGGTTACACCGGCACGATGGAGGCCACCTCGCGCGGCGCCAGTGAAGCCGGCGGGCATGTGATCGGCGTCACCAGTGACGAGATCGAAGCCTGGCGCCCGATCGGCCCGAACGCCTGGGTGGCCGAGGAATGGCGCCGTCACACCCTGCAGGAGCGCTTGAACACCCTGGTCGAAAAATGCGATGCCGCCATCGCCCTCCCGGGCGGCATCGGCACCCTGCTCGAGATCGCCCTCACCTGGAACCAGCTCGTGATCGACATCCTGGAACCCAAACCGCTGATCCTGATCGGTGTGGGCTGGCAGAAGGTGATCGAAACGATGTACGCCGAGCTGGGCGAGTATGTCTCGATCAACGACCGCCAATTCCTGGCCTTTGCGCCTGATGCCCAGTCAGCGCTGGAATTATTAACCCATTTTATGGGACTGGCATAAACGGTCATTCCCCCAAAAAATTAGCAAAAAGAAAGCAATTATGGATGAGAAAAAACTAACGCCAAAAGCAGAAAATTATTCCGAATGGTACAACCAGCTCGTGCAGCGCGCTGAAATGGCCGATTACGCCCCGGTGCGCGGTTGTATGGTCGTCCGGCCCTACGGCTGGTCGCTGTGGGAGAACATCCAGGCGGCTCTCGACAGCCGCTTTAAAGCAACCGGGCACGTCAACGCCGCCTTCCCCCTGTTTATCCCCATGTCCTTCCTCGAAAAAGAAAAGGAGCACGTGGAGGGCTTTTCCCCTGAGCTGGCGGTGGTCACCATCGGCGGCGGGTCTGAGCTGGAAGAGCCCCTCATCGTCCGTCCGACCTCCGAGACGATCATCGGCTATATGTATTCCAAGTGGATCCAATCCTACCGTGACCTGCCCGTGCTGATCAACCAGTGGGGCAACGTCGTGCGCTGGGAAATGCGCACCCGCCTGTTCCTGCGCACCTTGGAATTCTACTGGCAGGAAGGTCACACCGCCCACGCCACCGCGGAAGAAGCGGAAGCCGAAACCCTGCAGATGCTCGACATCTACACCGATTTCGCCCGTAACGAAGCTGCGGTCCCGGTCATCCCAGGGCGCAAGAGCGAGAGCGAGAAGTTTGCCGGCGCAGTGCGCTCTTACACCATCGAAGCCATGATGGGCGATAAAAAGGCGCTCCAGGCTGGCACCAGTCACAACCTGGGGCAGAATTTCGCCAAAGCCTTCGACATCCAGTACCTGGATGAAACCAACACCCTGCAGCACTGCTGGACCACTTCCTGGGGCCTCTCGACCCGCTTCATCGGCGCCATTATCATGACCCACGGCGACGACCAGGGTCTGGTCCTGCCCCCACGCCTGGCACCGATCCAGGTGGTGATCGTGCCCATCTTCCGCAAGGATGAGGAGAAAGACCTGGTGATGGCTGCTGTCGAGCGGGTCAAAGGCGAATTGTCCGCCTTCCGCGTCAAGGTCGACGACCGCATGGAGGTCACCCCGGGCTTTAAGTTCAACGAATGGGAGCTGCGCGGCGTGCCCTTGCGCCTGGAGATCGGCCCCAAGGATGTCGCCAACAACAGTGTCGCCCTCGCCCGGCGCGATATCCCCGGCCGGGAGGGCAAGTCCTTCGTTCCCCAGGATGGGATTGCTGATACGGTTGCCGCAATGCTCACGACCATCCAGGCCAACATGCTCGAAAAAGCGACCCAATTCAGAGATGCCAATATCCACGAACCGCAGGATTATGAGGCCTTCAAACAGGTCATCGCTGAGGACGGCTGGTGTTATGTGTGGTGGAAGGCGAACGCCGAAAACGAAGCCCAGATCAAAGAGGACACCAAGGCCACCCTGCGCTGTATTCCCATAGACCAGCCTGGCGGGAAAGGCCGCTGCATCTTCAGCGGTGAAGAGACCACAGAAAAAGCTTATTTTGCCAAGGCTTATTGAGCGAGTCCGATGGGGGGACCAATCATGACCAATGGTTTTGAGCAGGCGTATCAAACAACCCATTCGGGGTACGATGACGGCCGTTAATCCCACCCGCCTGAGGTTTCAAATCCTGGGCTTGATGGCGACCTTTGATACGCCGGTGGATTTTCATCACAAGCTGCAGGGGTTGTTCAGCCTGTATGCCAACTACGCCCTGCGTTTTGGTGAGGACGTCTCCACCCGCCCGCTGATCTCGATGTATCACCTGCCCCACCCGGTGATACGCCAGCTGACCCTGGACTTAAAAACCCGCATCGCAGCCGACCCCGCGGCAGCCCTGGCAGTCGCCGATGAATTATGGCGTGATGAATATTATGAGGTCAGGCACACCGCCATTCGCATCCTCGGCAACCTGCCCCTGGATGACCCCCAACCTGTGCTCGAGCGACTGCGAGCATGGCTGACCCCTGATCTTGACCAGGCGCTCAGATCGGACCTGTTCACAATTGGCACGCGTTCATTGCAGGAGGCTTTCCCACAAGCCTGGGAAGCCTTGATCCTCACATTCTTGACCCAAACGGAGCCAAAGAAGATCGCCCTCGGCATCCAGGCTTTGAGTGAAGGCGCAAAAAGCCCCACCTTCAAGAACCTTCCCACCCTGTTTCGTTTGGCCAGTCCCTTTATTCGAGACCCGCACAGCGCCTATACCCGTGATTTAGAAGACCTAGTCGAAACCCTGGTTGCGCTTTCCCCCCATGAAACCGCCTATTTTCTCAAGCAAATCCTCGCCGTCAGTAACTCCCCCGAAACCGCCCGGCTGGTGAAAAATTGCCTGTCTGCCTTCCCTGAGGAGATCCAGGCTGACCTTAAGTCCTCATTGCAATAATAACCCACACATTCAAAGCCTCAGCGCGTACGGATTAACGCACCGGCTGGCGTGACGACCACCGGGTCATCCCGGCGCATGCCATGCCACAGCGTATGCCCATCGGCCCAAACTTCCATCAACATATAAGCGTCCAGCCCGTCCGCGACCATCGCCCCTGCCGCCTGGTTGACAGCCTGGTAGACCTCCCCTGTGGGCAAGACGGCCTGGGAAATTTCCCAGGCCATCATTCCCACCATCTCATCCAACGACAGTCCCGCCCCAAAATCCGGGGCCACTAAGCCGTCATCCATCAAACAAATCCAGCATTTTCTTATCTTCTACCATCTACCAACTACCTATGACCAACTACCTTCTCTCCTAATACCCAATACCTCTTACCTAATACCTTTTACCTACAAGGT
>JAHYJN010000110.1 GCA_019428905.1 Candidatus Brevefilum sp. | reverse complement strand
CGATCTCAGCAAAGTAAGAATTTCAGTTGATAAAATGCGGGGGGAGATTGTCTTATCCGTGCAAAAGCAGCTTGAGGCATTGGGTTTGCCGGATGAAGCAGATGAACCCACGCTGGACGACTACATGCTGTCAGCGATGCACCAGGTTTACGGAGGTTAAACATGCAAATAAAAATTGATACCCTATCAGTAAGTGGCTTGGGACCAATTGCTCCCATCAAATGGCAGTTCAAAGATGTCAACCTCATTTATGGGAAAAATGAACGAGGAAAAACCTTCATTGTGGAATATATTTTGAGCTCTCTGTTCAAAAATGCGCCAAAAACCCGCGCGCTGACAGATTCAGGCCAGATCAATATCTCCGGCCTGGCAACATCCAGTATTCGTTTCGACCCCAAATCCAGGAAAAAGATCGAGGACTACCTGTTCACGGAGGATAAACCGGTTGATCTTTCGCGCTTGCTGGTGGTCAAAGCCGGGCAATCAAAATTTTCTCCAAAACTTGAGAAGGGGATCGACAAAAGCATCCTCAAGGACTACCTCTCAGACCAACAAATTTTGGATACGATCCTCGCCGGCATTCCAGCAAACATTCAAAGAAGTTCGTGGGAGAATGAGGTCCTGGTGCCGGGGCTTCTGTCAGGAGATAGTAAAACCTACAATAATTATCTTGATCAGCTTGAAAGCGTTGATCTTCTTTTAGCTGAGGTAAATGAAAAATATGCACTGGGAGAAATCCAACAAGAAAAGATCGAGTTAGCAAACCTGGAACAAAGCATCGGTGCACTGGAAAAGGCACGCCGGCTGCTTGCCTATCAGAAATCGCAGGAGATCAAGCGATTAAACCAGACATTGGCCCGCTTGCCCCAGGAGGACCTGGATGACATCAAGCGTATCAAGACCCAGCTTTCAGGCCTGGAAAAACAAATCCACAAGGATCAGGACGAGATTAGAACCCTTGAGCCGCAGTGCCAGCACTATCCCTGGCTGGAAACGGCCATCAATGAATGCGAGAAACGGCCAGACGCCCTCAAGAAAACCTCCGACCTGCTTTTGATCATCCTGACCACAGTAGCCATCCTTGCCGGGATCGTGTTTGCCTTTCTAAACCTGCCCTGGGTCTCATTGATTTCAGGCGTACTAGCAGTGGTGTTTTTCGTCCTGGCAGTTTTTCAGTATCGTTCAAAGCTGAGTAACAGCGAACAAATCGCAGAGGTTGAAGGGATCTTTGAAACCTTTGAAGACAGCTTCGGTCAGAAAGCGCGCTCGATCACAGATCTGAAAGCGCTAGAAAAAAGCCTTTCGCCGAAGTTCTTCAGTCTGCAAAGAGCCAGAGAGCAATTGGAAGAGGGTCAAGATGAACGGTCTGCTCTAGAACAGGTGCTTATTTCCAAGCTGGGTCGGTTTCTTGAGGAACAACCTGCGCTGGAAGATGTGGAATCAATTATCCGGGAACTGCAAACACAGCGCCAGGCACTTGATGATCAGTTGGGAAAGGAAGAAGTTGAGCTTGCCAAGTTGGGGCTTGAGCCGGATGAGTATGCAGGTGGACCAGCCATGGTTCCAGAGAAATCACCCCTACCAAAGTTTGACCCGGCCATGCTGAAGTTATATGAAAACCAGAAAGCAGCACTCTCCCAATCGATTCAGGATAAAGAGAACGCGCTTAATAACCTAAAACAAAGGGTATGTGATGCAACCCGCATGGCCATCACCGAGTCTTGGGATCAATTGATCGACGCTTTGAGAAACCATCGCGATGAGGTGTGCCAATCCATGAAGGAAATTAAAGCAAAAATTGGTGCTGGCGTCGTCATCACGCAGGTGATCGGTGAGATCGGTGAAAGAGAAGATGAAAGTATCACAAAGGCACTGACAGCACCCGAATTGTGTCAACCAATTATGGCACTAACCCACAACTATCAGGGTGTAGATTTTGAAGGAGATGATATTTATGTATTCAGCCAATTCGAACGGTATCCACTCCATAATTTGAGCACTGGTGCCCAAGAGCAGGTGCTGCTGGCATTAAGGATCGGCATCGCCGCTCATTTCCTAAAGGATAAGCAAATGTTTCTTATCCTTGACGACGCCTTCCAACATTCGGACTGGCAGCGCCGGGAATGGATGGTGGACCAAATGGCAGACCTGGCTTCGATTGGCTGGCAGATTATCTATTTTGCCATGGATGATCACATCAAACAGCTTTTTGATGAGCGGGTCAAACCGAAATTACAGGATCGTTATGCTGGCTTTGAATTGAAAATTTAAACATCATTCTTCAAGATTATTTGACTTTACTAAGGAGGATCTCATTGCCTGTTCAACTTATCCTCGCTCCCCCAGCGGCCGGCAAGACTGCCGCCTGCATCCAGCGCATCCAAGCCCTTAGGGGTACTGACCCGCTGACGCCTGTCTGGGCGCTGGTGCCCGACGCGCAAAACGCGGCATACTTTCGCCAGCGCCTTGCCCGCGCCGGCGGTGGGCTGGGCGTGAATGTCGGCACCTTCCGGGCGCTGTACACCGACCTCCTTGAGCGCCAGGGCAATTTCACCCCGGTTATCACCCCCGCGCTCGAGCACCGCCTGGTCCAGGGTGCCGTGGACGCGGCCTTCGCTGCTGGTGAGCTGGCGCATTACGCCGCTATCCGGACCAAGCCCGGGTTCATCGCCGCCCTGCAGGACATCTTCTCCGAGCTACGCAGCGCCTATATCTCGCCTGAGCGGTTCAGCGAATATACCCGCGCAGCCAAGCCTGCAAAAAGAGAACTGGCCTACCTCTACACCCGCTTTGTCACCCAGCTGGCGGCGATCGGCTGGATCGACCGGGATGGCCAGATCTGGGAGGCTATCGACATCCTGGCCCACAATCCGCAGGCTGCAGCCCACATCAACCTGCTGGTGGTGGATGGCTTCAGCGCTTTTGCGGGTGCCCGGCTGGCCTTCCTCAAGCAGCTCTCAGCCCAGGTCGGCGAGCTGCTGATCACCCTGCCCGGCTTACAAGGTTCAACCCGCCCGGTGCACCGCCGCATACAGCCGGTGATCGAGGCCTTGCAGCGCGAGCTCGCCCCCCAGGTGATCGAACTGACCAACACTCCCCACCTCCCCTCCCAAAGCCATTATCTGGCGCAGCACGTAATGGACCCCGGCGTATTCCCGAAGATCAAGGCGTCCACACCGATCTTCCTAGAGGCCCAGTCCCAGGGGGAGGAAGCCCGTGAGGCGCTGCGTTGGGTCAAGCGCCTGCACAAGCGTCATGGTGTGCCCCTTTCGGACTGTGCGCTATTTGTCAGCCACCTGGAATCCTACCGCCCTTACCTGCGCGCGGCAGCGGACGAATTTGGGATGCGGGTGCACTTCTCCCACCCCGACCCCCTGACGGCATCTCCTGCCGTTCAATCCCTGCTTAACCTGCTGGAGATGCCCAGAGCGGATTACAAAACCCGGGCTGTGTTCAACGCCCTGCGCTCGCCCTATTTTGATTTCGGATTATCGGGAGAGGACATCGACCATCTAGAACTGGTCAGCCAGAAGGGCCGCATTGTCAGCGGCCGTGCGCAGTGGGAAGAAGCTTGGCAAATGCTTGCCCCTGTCAAAAGGGATGCTGGGGAAGCGCTGGACGATGAGCGCCGGGAGCGTGTCCCGCTGCGGGATGTAGATCTACCTGGATTGCAAAATCAATTCTCACGCTTCTGGGATTTGTTCGACGGGATCGCCGAAAACCGTTCCCAGACCGGGTGGGTGGCCTGGCTGGAAGCGCTCCTGACGGACTTAGGCTTTTATGAGCAGCTCTCCGGCGAGCGCGATCTGGAAGCCTGGCAGACCCTGGATGAGACCCTGAGGGCACTGGTGCTCAGTGAGCAGGTACTTGGGGAACGGCTGATCGATTATGAGCGCTTCCTCTCAGACCTAATCGGTGCGGTACAGGGTGCGCACATCGATGAGCCGCGGGGTGCACGTCAAAACGCCGTCTGGATCAGTGGCATCCATCATGCCGCAGCCTCCCGTTTTAAGGCGGTGGCGCTGCTGGGATTCTCCGAGGGCCTCTTCCCGGTCGTGGAACACCCCGATCCCTTCCTGGATGAGACAACCCGGGGAGATCTGGGGTTGGACCCGCAGCTGGGGCGTGAGCAAGCCAGTACCTTCTACCAGGCCTTCACCCGGGCTGAGCGGCATTTATTACTCACCCGGCCTTACCTGGCAGACCACGGCGAAAGCTGGGACCCCTCCCCCTACTGGGAGGCAGCGGCTAGCTTGTTAGAAAAAGACGCCATTCACAAGATCAGCCCGAACACAGCCCGTTCGCAGTCGGAGGCCGCTTCTCCCCAGGAGCTGTTGTTCTGGGCTGTTCAGCACAAGGCCTTACGTTTCTCAAACGATGAACAGCTTATATCCAACTGGCAGGATCTCCACCGGGCACGGACCATCCTGTCCGCCCGCCGGTCAAAACAACTCGGGAGCATCTATGAAGGGGATGCCGAATCTCTTACACAGATCCTGATTGAGAAATTCGGACCCGGCCACACCTGGAGCGCCTCCCGCCTGGAGACCTATGCCACCTGCCCGCACCAATTCTATGTCCAAAACGTGCTGAATCTTGAACCCAAGGAAACCCCCGAGCTGGGGCTGGACGCTTCCCAAATCGGCACCATCCTGCACGCCATCCTTGAAAACGTCTACCAGGAGGCAGATGTCACGACCAACCTCGAATCCCTCTTAGCGATCCTGGAAGATTGCGCAGCTAGTGTGTTCGCGGATGCGCCGCGCAAGCAAGGCTTCCGCCCATCCCCGCTGTGGGCGGTGGAGCAGGCCCAGTTCATCGAGATGCTGCGAAAAACGATCGAAGCGCTGTTTGTAGAAAGCCAGGGTTGGACCCCGATCCGCTTTGAGGCCAAGTTTGGCATCCATCACACACCAGCGCTCGAGCTGGATGCGGGTGGGGAGGCGGTCCGTGTGCATGGCGTAATTGATCGGGTGGATCAAAACAATAACGGCATGATCCGCGTGATCGATTACAAGACCGGCGGATCCTACCTATCGAAGAGGGATCTCATCAGCGG
>JAHYJN010000027.1 GCA_019428905.1 Candidatus Brevefilum sp. | reverse complement strand
CTCCGCAGAAGGTGTGACAATCGCAACTTCATGGTCGGTTGGGTTGGCCTGCAGCACCCCCGGCAGTGAGCTCAATTTCTGTGCCAAGTGGACCGGGTCTTCATTCTCACCCAGGTGAAGGATGAGGGTATCCATCTGCCCTACCTGGGCAGTCAATTCTTTTTGGGTGCCCAGCGCGATCAGCTCGCCATGATCAATGATGCCCACCCGGTCCGAGAGCTCCTGCGCTTCCTCCATATAGTGTGTCGTGTACAGGATGGTCATACCTGAGCGGTTCAGCTCTTTGACGGAATCAAGGATCGCCCGGCGTGATTGCGGGTCGATGCCAACGGTTGGCTCATCCATAAATAGCAAACGCGGCTTGTGCAGCAGACCAACGCCAATATTCACCCGCCGCTTCATCCCACCCGAGTAGGTTTTGATGCGCTGCTTGGCTCGGTCCTTCAACCCGATCTGTTCCAGCACCTCATCGATGCGCGATGACAGCTCGCCCCCGGATAAACCGTACATCTTCCCCCAAAAGTTCAAATTCTCCAGTGCGGTCAGGTCTTCATATAGCGCAATCTCCTGCGGTACCACACCAATGGCTCGCTTGACCGCCATCGGCTCTTTGGTGACCGAATGACCGCAGACGAAGGCATCCCCGGCTGTGGGTGCAAACAGGGTGGAGAGGATCGAAATGGTGGTCGTTTTTCCAGCCCCATTGGGACCCAGCAGGCTGAAGATCTCACCTTCCTGAACAGAAAACGAAATGCCGTTGACGGCCCTCAAATCGCCATACTTTTTGACAAGATTTTGAACCTCAAGAATGGGCGCCATAAGACCTCCTCAAAAGATAATTGGATCAAGCAAAGGTGTCATAAACCCTTGTTTTACAACGTTCAATATTTTACCACAAGCGTCAAACCAATCTCACAGGGTTAACCAAGTTTTAAAGAAACCAAAGGACAAGAACCCAATCATCACAAATTTCCCCGCGAATACTAAACTTGTCATCCCGAAGTGGGGATCAAAATCATATTTGGGATCATTGTTATTGGCAAAGGTGCGATATAATAGGGATCAGCAAACAACAGGTTGTCGACTATTCACGGAGGAGGAAGAAATGAAATTCAGGATTGTTTTGGCACTTGCGATCGTTTTAGGCGTCTTGCTTGCGGGGTGTCAACAAGCAGGAGAAGGCTCTGTCCTCGATAAGATCCAAGCTGCCAACAAAGTTGTGGTAGGTACATCAGCGGACTATCCCCCCTATGAGTACATTGATGAAACCGGTAAGATGGTCGGTTTTGATATCGAGCTCATGGAAGAGATCGCCAAACGGATGGATGTTGCACTGGATTGGCAGGATATGCCTTTTGATAGCCTGATTGCCGCTGTGCAAGAGGGCAAGATCGATATGTCGATCTCCTGTTTCAACTACTCTGAAGAGCGGGATCAGTTGGTGGATTTCTCTGACCCCTACTACACCTCGCAAGATGCCTTCATCGTAACTGATGGATTCAGCGGCACATTTACCGTACCCGAAGACGCAGCGAATTTTAAAGTGGGTGTCCAATCAGGTACCGTGCAGGATGAATGGCTCACCGCTGAGCTGGTGGATGCCGGGCTGATGAGTGAAGCCAACCTCTCCCGCTATGAAAGGGTTGACCAGGCCGCGCTTGACCTGCAAGTTGGTCGGATTGATATCCTGATGTCCGATGATGTGCCTGCCCAGGCCATTGTCAGTCAATATGACGGCCTCAAGATCATTTATCAGGGCATGCTCTACACAGGACCGATCAACATTGTATTACCGGATGGCGCCGCTGACCTGCAGGCCGAAGTCAACCGGATCATCGCTGACCTGGAGGCTGAAGGCTTCATCGATGCCTTAGCGGTCAAATATTTCAGCGAGTAAGGTTCATCGACAACACCTGGGAGAAAAGATCAAATAAACCACCTTTTCTCCCAGAAAAATTCGTTCTAACAGGTACCCAAACATAAGTGTTGCTATGGAGATAGTTACGTATGGACGTGGGTAGGTTCATCCAATACATTGCTTCAGGCACGGCCTATACCGTATCGGTCACATTGATCGCCTTACCGCTAGGTTTGTTCTTAGGCCTCATTTTTTCATTATTATACGTCTACGGCGGAAAAGTCTTGACCCGCATCATGTCCATCTACAGTACGGTCATGCGCGGCATCCCACCCATCGTTTTGCTGTTTATCCTGTATTTTATGGTCTCAGGCAATATCAACCTGTCGCCCTTTTGGGCCGGCTCGATATCTTTAGGGATTGTGAGCAGTGCTTACCAGATGGAGATCATCCGCGGCGCTTTATTATCCGTCAGCGGCGCCCAGATGATGGCCGCACGGGCGATTGGTATGAGCAGGATGCGTGCGATCAAACATATCATCATCCCGCAGGCTTTTCGCATGGCCATTTGCCCCTGGTCCAACGAGGCAGCGATTGTGATCAAAGACTCCTCTCTAGTGTATGCACTGGGTGTACCTGAAATCTTGCGCCGCGCACAATTGATCAGCGCCAGTACCCAACAGCCCTTCCTGGCGTTCATCGTCGCAGGGTTGATTTACTTTATGCTGGTATTTGTCACCAATCGCCTATTGGATGGATTGGATAAACGGATGCGCATCCCCGCAAATCCATAAATTGGAGAAAGAAATGCCCAACCCGATTCTTGTCGTAAAAGACCTGACAAAAAAATATGGCGATAATATCATCTTCCATGACATTAATATGACTGTCAACGAGGGTGATACGGACGTCATCATTGGACCCAGCGGTACCGGGAAAAGCACACTGCTGCGCTGCATCAACCTGCTGACCAAAGCGAATTCAGGCCAAATCTGGTTGGATGGCGAGGAAATCACGGCTCCCGGCTATGATGAAGACGAAGTCCGTCAGCACGTAGGGATGGTGTTTCAGAACTTCCTGCTGTTTAATCACCTGACAGCTTTGGACAATGTGAAAATTGGGCTGAGCAAAGTCAAAAAGCTCAAAGATGACCAGGCTGAGGCCAAAGCAATGCAGGAGCTCGACCGGGTTGGACTGGCCGATCGGGCGCATCATTACCCGGGGCAGCTCTCCGGCGGTCAGCAGCAGCGCGTGGCGATCGCCCGCGCTTTAGCCATGGACCCCCGCATCATGCTGTTTGACGAGCCCACCTCAGCCCTTGACCCGGAATTGATCGGGGAGGTGCTCGAGGTCATGCGCAAACTGGCTCTAGACGGCATGACCATGCTGGTGGTGACCCATGAAATGGGCTTTGCCCGGGAAGTATCAGACCGGATCATCTTCCTTGAAAAAGGCAGTATCGTCGAAGAAGGACCACCTGAGGTGCTGTTCTATACGCCAAAATTTGAACGGACGCGCGAATTCTTGTGGAAGATCACCGAATTGTATGGAAAGAAAGAAAGCGATTCATAAATGGGCAGTGTTTTCGTTATTCTACAGCGCTTCTTACCAGAATTCCTTAAAGGAACTGCCGTTACCCTTGAGCTGACGGCGGTTGGAATCCTTTTGGGGTTTGCCCTCGGTTTAACGCTGGCATTAATGAGAGCCTATGGGTCAAAGCCGCTGCGCATAATCGCCATCGGGTTTATCGAGTTGTTCCGGGGAACGCCCCTGCTGGTCCAGCTGTTCCTGATCTATTACGGGCTGCCGTCGCTAGGCCTGACCCTCTCGCAATCCGTTTCAGCTTACCTGGCACTGGGGTTTAACAGCGCTGCCTACCAGGCCGAGTACATCCGTGGGGCCATCCAATCCATCGGCGAATCACAAATGACCGCCGGCCGGGCGATCGGCCTCTCCCGCTGGCAGACCATCCGCTTCATTATCATGCCCCAGGCGCTGCGCCTGGTCATCCCCGCCTGGTCCAACGAGCCCATCTCCTTGTTGAAGACCAGCGCCGTGGTATTCCTGATCGCCGTGCAGGACCTGATGGCACGCGGCAAGCGGGCCGCATCCATCACTTACAACCCGATTGGCAGCTACCTGGCGATCGCCGTGATTTACCTGGTTATGGTCTTTGCCATGAGCGCCTTGTTAAAGTGGCTCGAACGGAAAACAAAAATTCCGGGCTTCGAGATGGAAACAGAAGCGGCTTGAGGTTTATCCACTAACACACTCAGATAGACTGCTGTTAAAGAAGTAGGGGGTGTGATAGGCCGGTTTCGCCGGCACACCACACCCCCTATCCCCTCGCACGCTTAGTGGTTACAAAATCACATTTGTGTTTACGGATTCAAAACCGGGTACAACCGTTGGGGAAAGTCCGTGATGATACCCGTCACACCCATCTCGATCAGCTTTTCCATATCCGCCACTTCATTGACGGTCCACACATTAACAGCGTAGCCGTTCTCACGCAGCAGTTTGACCTGCTCAGCATAGGTGACCTTCATCCCGGGATGAAACGCTTGCGCCTCAAGCTCCGCCATCAAGGCCAGAGGATCCATCACAAGTTTATTCGTTAAAACGCCAGTTGCCAGGTTTGGGTTCAGCGCCTTAACCTGACGCAGATAATCCCAATTAAAGGAAGAGATCAGCACCTGGTCTTCCATGCCCAACGTTTCGACCAGCCTAACAACTTCTGGGACGATGATGGCATCTGCTGGCGTTTCACTGGCATCTTTAATTTCAATATTGACCCACCAATGGTTGGATTGGGTGAATTCCAAAGCCTCCTGCAGCGTGGGGATTTTAACACCCTGGTAAGCTTGAATGTCATTGGCCGTTAGGTTCCCTTGGGCAATCTGGTCAAAGGGATCACTTTCAACAAACCAGCTGCCAAAATCCAATTGCTGCAATTCATCCAATGAAAAATCATACACAGACCAGGGCCCTCTTTCAGGAAAAATGTCCACAACATTCGACGTACGTTCCAATGTATCATCATGCAGGACGACCAGCACCCCATCCTTACTCATGGCAACATCCAATTCCCACCCATCAGCATGGCTTTCCAGCGCCTTAACTGCCACGGGGAGCGTGTTTTCTGGTGCTAAAGAACGTGCGCCACGATGGGCGACAATTATGACCTGGGTTTCGTCTTCTCCATTACGCATATCTTCTATCCTCGCCTCCGGGGGGTTGTCTTGGACGCCTGAACAGGCGACAAGCAACCCGGCAAAAATCAGGACACACAAAATATGATTCAAATCACCTGGTCAATTCCGCTTTATGAATTACCTTTTCGTGTCCATGCTCCGAACAGGGTGTGAGCGCTTAAATCATCCCACTAAGAGCGATTTGGCACTGGCGATAATGCACTCTGTGTTAGGCAACATTTGTTTTTCCAGCTGTTGTGCATATGGAATTGTGGTCTGTGTACAGACTCGGGCATATTTTACCGAAATGCCGGCCTCTAACAAAATCGCTGCCAGCTCACCTGAAAGCCCAAACCCTTCATAATCCTCATCAATGATGAGCACATGCCCGGTTTTAGCTGCAGCCTGGCAGACTTGAAATTTATCAATGGGTTGGATTGTCCGCAGATCCAGGACTTGCGCACTGACACCATCTTTACCCAAAGCCTGTGCTGCTTCTAGGGCTCGATGGACGCCAACACCGATGCTGATCAGGGAAAGATCACCGCCATCCCGCCTGATAATGGCTTCACCCAGCGGGAGCGGTGCCCACTTATCAGGCACAGGTCCACGGTTGCCCTCTGCTGGGACATCAAATTGAACCGACTCCCGCCCACCAGAACCTAAGGCAGCCAGATAGATTTCTGATAGAAGTTTATGTTCAAAGAACACAACAGGGCCGTCTTGTCTTAAGGCGCTCAACATCAATCGGCCCGCATCAGCGGGTGTGGATGGCACCACAATCGAAAGTCCGGGAATGTGCGCCAACCATCCCCACAGGGATTGCTCATGCTGTCCACCATCACCATAACCCCCACCACACGGAACGCGCACCACGATTGGCGCCGTCCAATTTCCATGGGTGAAGGCTTCCAATTTCGCCGCATGGTTGATCAATGCATCTAACCCAACGCTGAGGAAATCAACCTGCCACACTTCTACAACCGGGCGTAGCCCTGCCATGGCGGCCGCCACCCCAGCGCCTAAAAAAGCGCTTTCGCTGATCGGCGTTCCCCGTACCCGTGCGGGCCCAAACCTGGCGAGAAGATTACGGCGTAACAACAGCACATCCTCACCGAAAACGATGATGTTTGGGTCTTCGACCATGGCTTGTGCTAATGCATCGTCAATCGCTTCAGAAAAGTACATAAGTCTCATCTCGTGACCTCAACCAAGGCAGCAGATAGGACAGCCGAAATTTCCGTCAGGGCATTTTGGTCAACCTCATTTAAACGCCCAGGGTCCACCATCAGGCGTTGTCTTAAACGAATTATGGGGTCATTGTTTTCATCTTCTCGCGGATCGCGCATCGTGCTCCATAATTTTGAGAGGATCATTTTCATGCCAGCTAATCGTTCTTTTAGGCTCCCTCCACCCTTACGTAGAAATGAACGCAGAACAGGAACAGTTAGCTTTGGTAATTCTTGAAACGGTCGCCTTGTGACGCGCAGAAGCTCATAACCCAAAAAATGCCCTTCAAGATGGACACATCTGTTATGCAGGAATGTTGGGCCACCGCCGGTGCGTGCACGCTCGATCGCCTGGCTTCCAGCTGACCAAACAGCATCAACATCGAGGCCATCAACCGCTACATAATTTACGCCCAGTCCATGCACCCTTTCTCCCATGTCACCCCGCGCTGCCTCTTGGGGTTGTGTTATGATCGCCCAGCCATCGTCTTTGCACACAAAAATCACGGGCAGGTTCCACACAGCCGCTAAATTTAGCGATTCCAATAACATACCCTGGTTCATGGCGCCTTCACCGAAAAAAGCAATCGCAACGGATGCAGGTCGTAAGTATTGTGCAGCCAGCGCAAATCCCACTGCCCGTGGACCAGCGGCACCGACAATCCCGGAAGAAGCAGCCAGGTGTTCTTTTGAGTATAGGTGCATGTGACCGCCCCGCCCCCCACACAGCCCATCTTCACGACCCAGCATTTCGCGCAACAGCGCAACGGGGTCTATGCCGCGCATAAGAAAAGCTGCGGTGCCGCGATGGTCGACAGCCATCGCGTCTCCGGGCATCAGCTGAGAGACGATCCCTGCAATAATGGCTTCTTCACCTGTCCCCAAGTGCATTTCACCAGAGATTAAGCCGCGCTGCCATAGTTGAGCCACTGCTTCCTCAAACAGGCGGCTTTTCTTCATCAGGGCGTACAGCATCCATAAATCCATTGGTGAACCCTCAGACGCTCAAAATTTAGGGCATATTCAAATCACTTCGTCAGCAATCCATTCATTCTAAGGACCCATACACGGGGATGGGAACCCAGCGCCTGCCCGGTACCCGCACCATTCATACTCACCATTGTCCCTGTTACCGATGAATTGATCCATGTTGATCAGCTTGAACACGAAGGTCCCCGAGTCGGTTAAGACAGACCAGGTTCCCGTCAGCGTCATATAATCAGTAGACAGAGTGCCATTCAGGGTCACCGTACTTGCACCAAGCGAAAACGATCCTGTCACCGTTGCATTCGTCTGGGTCAGGCTGATGATATGGGTTTCATGCATCAGACCAGTTTTACCGAAGGATGTTGTCCAGGTGCCGGTCCAATTATAGACTGGGGTGGGTGTAAAGGAAGGGGTCGGCGTTGGTGGAGACGCGAATACAGGTAAACCTGCTGTCTGCCCCACAATTGTTGCATAGTTGCCCCACAGCCAGCATTCACCTGCCCGTCGGGGATTCTTGATAATCCAATAATCGCCGTCAGGATATACACCAACCACTTCTGCCTGCTCCCCGATCAATAACGACCCGATCAAATCAAATTGCAAACCTGGACCCGTACGGCAATTGGTATTCACACTCACGCTGACCATTGGTTTTTCTGGTGTGGGCGTGAGGGTGATGGTAGCTGTAGGTGTGATGGTTGGCTCAGGCGCATCGGTACTGGTGGGTTCTGGCACCTGGGTGGCTTCAGGTTGACCTTCATCGATTTGACCTGAAGTAGCCAGCGTTTGCGCAACCAGCGTCTGAACCTGCTGCTCAACAGCGACCGTCTGTGCAATCGCTGTTTGCGCCAATTGCTCAGAGGATAACGCCGTTTCGCCTGGATCAAACAGGCTGCAAGCAGGCAAACTCAGGGTCAACATGACGAGACATAATGTCAGTAAAACCTTACACAAAGACTTTGAATCCATTTCCCAACTCCTTTTCGATCGTTGAATCCTCTCGTCAAATGATTAAAAGAAAAATAGCGACAGAGACTGTGATGAAGGCTGTGATGGATGAGATTTCCGAGAAGAAAGAGAATGCGGCTTTTTTCTGCCAGCAAGCTTATGTCCATTATACAAACAACAAATCAATTGCGCAATATTAAAATTCGTAATTCTGGTTTTCTATTAACAATAACGATCGATTTAACATTACAATCAATGTATCCCTGTTTGATTGAGGAGTCACACACCATGCCTGACCATCAAAGGAGATCATCGATGAACATTCAGACCATCATCCCGGTCCTAATAGCGTTCGGCTTGCTGATTTACGCGCTTATCCGCGGCGAAAACCTGGCTATGGCTGGCATCAAAATGGCTGGGGCTACCCTGTGGAGCAACCTGATCCTGTTAATCGCTGGTTTCTTGATCGCAGGCTTGATGCAAGTGTTGCTGCCCAAACAACTGATCGCCACCTGGCTGGGTGAAGCAGCAGGTGTCAAAGCGGTGTTGATCGGTTGTCTCACCGGGGGGCTCATCCCGGGTTCTCCTTATGCGGTCTTCCCCATCGTGGCTGGGTTCTACCAGGCTGGTGCGGGCTTAGGCGCCATGATTGGCTTTGTGACAGCTTGGTCGTTATGGTCCCTCTCGCGGCTGCCGGTTGAAATGGCGCTGATCAGCCCGAAAGCCGCCCTGATCCGCTATGGGATCACATTTGTCGTACCCCCGTTGGCTGGCCTGTTAGCCCATGCGATCGGGAAACTTCTATGAAAATAAGCTGCTAATCCACACCCTTCACCCTTAATGCAGTTTCAATATTTCATTCATAAATACGATCTGCTATAATAATGGTATAGGAAAATTACAGTACATTTCTACCTGCAGAACGGGATTAAACGATGTACTGTCCGAAATGTCAGACTGAGGTCGCGAATGGGGCAGCGTTTTGCTCCAACTGCGGTGTGCAACTCAAACTGGCTTGCCCTGTTTGTGAAGCGGAACATCAGTTGAGTGCGAAATTTTGCGCCCAGTGTGGCGCGCGCCTCCCAACCCAGAACGAGCTATCACAACCATCCTCATCCAGCCCAACCACACAACCTGAGCAAATTCCCAGCCCCCTCCCTATCCAATCAGAGGGCTATGAACGCAGGATGGTAACCATCTTGTTTGCCGATCTTGCCAGTTATTCAACGCTGTCTGAAAATCTGGACCCTGAATCGGTGTTGGAGATCATGCAGAAAGCCTATCCCTGTCTTATCGAACCCATTCAGACTTTTGGCGGTACCGTGGTCCAAGTGATGGGTGATGGCGTGTTGGCTTATTTTGGCACACCCATTGCTCTAGAAGACGACCCCGAACGAGCCGTTGCTGCAGGAATAGAGATCATTACGCGCATTCAGACCTATGCTGCGCAGGCGCAAAGTGAAGAAGGATTGGATCAATTCCAGGTACGGATTGGGATCAATACGGGGTTGGTTGTCGTTGGGGACCTGAACCCTGAAAAACATCTCGAATATCTCGCCCTGGGTGATGCGGTCAACCTGGCTGCCCGCCTTCAGCAACTCGCACCCCCGGACGGATTGCTCATCAGTCATGAGACCTATCGTCACGTCCAGGGCCTATTCGATGTTATCCCACAAAAACCCATCACTGTTAAAGGACGCCAGCAGATCACCCGAACATATTTGGTCAAGCAGGTCCGTCCCCTGCAACACAGGCGTTCAAGGCGAGGGATCATCGGTGTCGAAACGCCCATGGTTGGGCGAGAACCTGAAATAGCGACCTTACAAAACTATTACCAGGATGCAATCATCGGCCGCGATCCAGCCCTAGTTCTAATCTTTGGTGACCCTGGCATTGGCAAGACCCGCTTGTTAAATACATTTCGCGATTGGGCAGACTCACAACCTGCTGCACCGACCATTTTACGAGGACGCGCAATCCCAAATACACAGCCTGTACCCTTTGGTGTTTTGAGGAATTTATTCGCTAAAGTCTTTAAAATCATGGAAACCGACAGCAACACGGAAGCCCTGGAAAAATTTCGAGAGGGAACACACGCGGTTCTAAGTGATCAGGAAGCTGACCTGGTAGGCCAATTTATTGGATTTAATTTTAAGATCAGCCCAGCTGTTCAGCGACTATTAGGCGATCAAGACTTTGCTAAGATCGCCCATCTGTATTTGGTCAATTATTTTCGGAAATTAGCTGAAAGTCCATTATTACTGTTATTTGAAGACTTGCAATGGATGGACGATAGCACCCTTGACTTGATCATCGAAATCGTGGAGAAATTAAGCCAGGAGGAAAATTCCCGCCTGATGATCGTCTGCACAGCACGACCTGAATTTTATGAACGCAGAGCGAATTGGGGTGAAGGCATTACGGGTTTCTCACAGATAAAATTACGCCGCCTTTCACGATTACGCAGTCGAACATTGATTGAAGAAATCTTAAGAAAAGTTGAAGTTGTCCCCGAATCATTGTTTAACTGCATTGCGGATGTTGCTGAAGGAAACCCATTCTTCATCGAAGAATTGATCAAAATGCTGATGGATCAGGGTGTCATTCAGACATCAAACGACGAATGGCACATCAACCTTGAATTGCTGTCAGAAATTCACGTCCCGCCCACCTTGATCGGCATTTTGCAAGCCCGAATGGATCGTCTACCCCCAGCTGAAAAATTTGTTTTACAACGTGCAGCTGTAATTGGACGAACCTTCTGGGATGGGCTAATCCAGGCATTAACCAGTGTGGAGGGAGAAGCAGAACATGTCGATGAGCACTTATCCGCATTACGGGAGCGCGGTTTGATCTACCAGCTCGAAAGGTCCAGCATTGAAGGAAATCAGGAATACCTGTTTAAACATGCTTTGGTGCGCGATGCAGCTTATGAAACTGTACTCCTCAAACATCGCCAAACTTATCACAGCCAAGTCGCAGCTTGGATTGAGGAAAATTCCGGCGAACGTCTCGAGGAACATTTAACACTGATCGCCAGCCATTATGCCGATGGTGGTCAACCGGATTCAGCCGGAGATTGGGCATTACGCGCTGGGGAACGTGCTGCCAGTCAATATTCGATGAAAGAGGCAAAGGATCTTTTTGAGAAGGCAATAAGTATGATCCGGCCGGACGACGTTGAACGCCGATGGCGTGGGACATTAGGCCACAGCGAGGCATTGGGAGTTCTAGGGTATATCGAAGAACGACATGTCGATGATAATGCACTGTTGGATTTAGCTCGCCAACTTAACGATCAGAGACGAATAGCCGAAGCATACTACATGATTGGCAGCCAAGCTTACAACGAAGGCAATAACGCTGGCGCACGCCGGGCATTTAATGATGCGCTCCATGCCGCACGCGCTGCTGGGGATTTAATGATCCAAGCTGAAATCCTTCCCATGCAAGTCCTCATCCTGACAGCCGAAGGCGCATTTCAATCTGCAGCTGCAATCGTCGAGCATGCTTTAGACATCGCTCAACAGGCGCACAATCCCAACATCCTGGCGCGGGCGATGACAAATATCGCCATGTACTACCTTGCCATCGGTGATGTCAGCCGCAGTATCGATTTGATGCATCAACAAATAGAGATCAATCAACAGCAAGGCAACCGATTGGGTGAAGCGATCGGGTTGAACAACCTTGGTTACAATTACCTTTTGATTGGTCAGTTCGAAATCGGGCACAGCCAACTTGAACGAGCTTTACAGCTAGCCCGTGGCATGGAAGCACGGCGACTCACAGCATATTGCCTTCTCAATTTAGGCCTGGCAGAGTGGCGACTGGGAAAGCCGGAAAAAGCCTGCCAAATAATCGACCAAAGCCTTGCCCGTTTGGAAGCTCTTAGGGATCAAATGGGTTTGGCTTCTCGCCAGTTTTACCTCGGACTCGCAAACGAAGGTGCTGACAACATTTCTGCAGCCGCTGCAGCCTATCAAGCAGCACGGGATGCATTTGACGCGTTGGGTATTAAACCGCAAATGATGGAAGCTCTAGCTGGGTTAGCGCGCATGGCGTTAAAGCGGCATGATCTGGAAGGGGCAAAAAACACAGCTCTTCAGGTCATTGAGTATATCGATCAAGATGGAGCACAGGGCTTCGAGCTGCCGTTCCTAGTTTATCTTACCTGCGCTCAGGCAATCAAAGCATCAGGAGAAGCTAACCTACTCAAGCATATCCTTGACCAGGGGCGCCAAGAGCTGAATTCCCGCCTCGAGGGGATCAGCCGGGCAAACTGGCAGACAATATTCCTCGAATCCATCCCAGAGCACCGAGCTCTGGTGAAATTTCAATCGATATATCCTTAATTTTCAGCCATCTATCGCTTTGCAAAGGAGGTGTGAACAGCCAAAACACCATAAAAACATCTACAATCAATCTTAAAAGGAGTTAGCGATGAATAAAATTCCCTACAGCTTCCCAGGTATCACCGTATTTGTGCCACAACAGGTTCCGGAAATAGGCGAGATTGTTGCAATTGACAAGAAAGCCCTGATTCCAAAAGACCTCCCCAAGAAAACGGATAACTTCAGATTAATCCGGGTTGTAGCAAACATTGTCTTGTATTCCAAAAGAGATGATGATCAATATGATGGAGCGAAACCGATTAAGAAATTCAATCCCCCGCTCGAGATTCGGGTGGGTTACACTATCGAAGATGTTGTGGAAAACAAAGGGAGCTTCAAAAAACTGAAATTAGCTTATTGGAATGGTAATAAATGGGTCATCTTCAATAATACTGAACATGAATTCCATATTTTACCACCCGATACTGGCCAAGTTGCCGAAGCAAAAATCAAAGATTGGGTGGGTGACCCCCCGATTGGCTGGGGCAGATAGATTATTATCTAATTGAAAGCAGACTTTCACCAACCGCAGATGCGTTTGTGACGGTTAATATTTTTATTTAAGATTTAACCACTCATCAATGCGGATTTCATGATGGTCAGGTCAACCGGGGAAAAAACGGAAGACGACCATTATTATTTCTGGTTAAATTTATTTAGGGGCAACTTTTGGAGAGAGCACCATGTATGAAGAAAAAATCAGTCAATTTCCATTATTTGCAGACCTGCCAGGCAGCGCATGCCGTGCTCTAAAAAAATCTACGCAAGAATGCCACTTTTTATCCGGACAAGTCTTGTTTACTGAAGGTTCATCATCTGACCAAGTTTATTTCCTTGTGAATGGTGAGGTTGAAATCATCAAATCCCTAGATACCGCTGATGAGCGATGTGTGGCAATCAGCAAGAAGGGCGCTGTTCTTGGTGAGATGAGCATGTTCAGTCAAGAAGGTACGCATACAGCCAGCGCACGTGCACGTACCGCAGTTAAACTGCTCATGATCCCCACCACCCAGTTTGATGAGGTGCTGCAACGCCATCCAGAAATCACTTATAAGCTGTTGAGACTGTTCACAAATCGATTGGAAAATTCTGAAAACCTGACCATCCAAGATTTGCGTGAGAAGAACCGGCAACTCCTTCAGGCATATGAAGACTTACAAGCTGCCCAAGCAGCCATGATCGAGAATGAAAAGTTAGAACATGAATTGAAAATTGCCGGAGAAATGCAGCGTAATATTCTCCCGGAGGGTTTACCCAAATACAAGGGATGGGACTTTGGGGCATTGATGATTCCAGCCAGGCAGGTCGGGGGTGATTTTTATGATTTCATCCCCCTCGACGAGCATCAAATCGCGATCGTCATCGGCGATGTATGTGACAAAGGCATGCCAGCAGCGTTATTCATGGCATTGACTTATTCCTTAATCCGAGCTGAAGCACATCGCCATGAAACCCCTTCAACCATACTACAGGCGGTCAACAATCATTTATTGCAAATCAACCGCTCAGGAATGTTTGTTACGCTTTTGTTCGGGATTCTTAACACCCAAAGCCGTGAATTTGTTTATGCTCGTGCAGGACATACAACGCCGCTTGTTTTGAACAACCACGTCCAGATGATTGACCTCCCCTTCAGCTTGGGCCAACCCTTGGGAATATTTGATGAGTTCGCCATCGACACAGGAGGTTTCATTCTTCCTAGTAAGGGATCACTGATCATTTACAGCGATGGGTTGAGTGAGACGATTGATGACCACCTTGAATTACCCAGGTTACCTCAATTGTGTGCAAAGCTAATAAGGGAGGATCAGCTCAGTGCTCAATCCCTGTGTGATCAGCTATGGCGGACCGTTGGAGGTTCAGTTTATCATTCCCAGATTAAGGATGATTTCACAGTTGTCGTCATAAGATCCATTTAGAGATTAATTTTTCAATGATCGATCTGACCTGCTGAACGGATCTCTTATACACACCAACTCGTTAAAAAAGCTGATCAGCCAAACCTATTTACCCCTCGTAAACACGTGTGACGCGGGGGTTGATCTGACAGGTGACCTCGTAGGTGATCGTATTTAGCATTTCCGCCCACTCATCACAGGTGATTTCCTCTGCCCCGCTCCTACCCATCAATACAACCTGATCGCCGACCTTCACATCTGTTTCTGACCCCAGGCCGACCATGCTCTGGTCCATGCACACCCGCCCCACCACCGGGTAAGACCGCCCATTGATCAAAACCCTGCCGCGGTTTGAAAATAACCGGTTGAAGCCATCTGCATAACCCACCGGGATGGTGGCAATCCACGTATCCTGGGGGGCAAACCAGGTGCGGCCGTACCCGATGCTGGTGCCAGCGGCCACTTTCTTGATAAAGGACACCTGGGTAACCATGCTCATTCCGGGTTTAAGGGGGATGGTGCGCGGTGTGCGTGGGTCGGGATAATGTCCATAGATCATGATCCCCGGTCTGACCATGTCCAGCCACCCGGGCTCATGCCCGAGCACAGCCCCCGAATTGGCGCAGTGCACCAGCTCAACCCGCCGCCCAATTGCGCTGTGAATGTCTTCCACCACCGCCTTAAAGCGCTCAATTTGTAACTGGGTGAAGTCAGCCTCGGGAATATCACTGACCGGCAGGTGGGTGAAAACCCCTTCCAACACCAGGTCGGGGCATTGATTCTCAATGAAAGCAGCCATCGCCGGCGCTTCTGCGATAGGCACCCCAATCCGCCCCATACCGGTTTCAACTTTGAGGTGCACCCGCCCTGTGATCTTTTCTGCGGCACATACCGCTTGCAGTGCCCGGAGGTTTTCCATCTCGCACACTGTCAGGGTGAGATTATTATGCAGTGCCGCGCGCATCTCTTCTTCAAAAGCAGGCGAAAATTTTAACATCGGCAGACTGATGCCAGCCTCACGAAGTTGGATTGCTTCAGGAACAGTCGCCACACCCAGCCAATTCACACCAACCTGCTCCGCCAAGCGTGAGACTTCAACCGCCCCGTGCCCGTAAGCATTGGCTTTAACGGCAATCAAGATCCGCCGCTGCTCCCCAACTGTCTGGCGGACACCCTCAATATTAAAACGGATATGATCAAGATGAATACGGACATAGGTCTGGTAAAGCATGCCTGTCTCCTCGCTTTTATAACCCCTGGATGACGACTTTTTCAACATATGGGGATGTGGAAGCCGCCAAGAGCGCGCTGTAAGAAGGGATGAAGCCGACCTCATCACCCAGCTTGAGCGGCGTGTGCGCATCACTCACATCCAGCACCAGGTGGTCACTGCTCCCGCCCAAGACAATGATCCCCTCATCTTCCGGTATCAGCCCTTCAATATCCACATCCTGGCGGCCAAGGTTCAGCAGGGCGCGTTGACGCACGCCGCGATCGACAAATTCGACCTGGTTCCCAAAGGCATCCTGACCGCGCGGACCGATCGGGATGGAGGGCTTGCACTCAAGTTCAATCACTTCAGCCACGACTCGCAAGCCGTCCTGGCGAGTACCGGGCAAAGCGGTCCGATCAAGGACATTGCGCCCTAAAATAATCGCCTCTCCAATCCGAAAATGGTTGATCTCAGGCGGCATGCCACCGCTGGCCAGCAAGGGCAAATTGGCGCTATTCCCGCCAGACAGCACCTCCAGTGGCAACCCGGTCGCTGCCCGGCAGGCATCCCGGCAATTGATCAACACCTGCATATTCTCGGGTGTAGGAATCACCCCACCATAACAGGCCAGGTTGGTCCCCAATCCGGCAATTTCCAGGTGGGGTAGCTTTGCAGCAGCCATCACCAGGGAAACCACCTGGTCCGGCCAGACGCCCTCTCGCAAGTCGCCCACATCGACCATGATGATCACCTGGTGGGGGGTGCTGCTCCCCTCAGCCGCCTGGGAAAGCCCCCGCAGGGTTTCAAGCGATGAATGCAGTGAAACATCCGCATAGCGAATCACATCCGCCACCCCACCCAGCGCCGGCGGCCGCAACAGCAAACGCGGCATTTGGGGGTACAGTTCTGCAATCAGTTTCAAGTTTTGGGTGCGGGAGTCAGCCAGCATATCGGCACCGTTATTAACAAAGGTTTCCAGTAATGCTGGGTGAGCGCACAACACCTTTGAAACACAGGCCACCTGGGCGCCGTGATCATGGCACATCTTGAGGATATACCGGACGTTTTCTGCAATTCGGTCCGAGAAAATTTCCAAGCGTGGGGTGTGCGTGTACATATAAAACCCTTTCTCATTCAGCCATTTGCCGACCAACCCATGCCTGGAAGGTGCTTTTGACCGCATCAGGATAGGTGCTGGCCATGGTACCCAGCGCAGAAAACAGGTAATTGCGGTCAATTAAAACCCGGGCATCCGGATTGGGGAACAGGTATTTTCCAGGACCTGTGCAAATTGAGTGCAGGATGTCCTCGCCACCGGGGATGCGCGTCAATGCGCCGCCGGTGCCAATCACCCACTGAACAGCGCTCAGATCCTTACCTTTGACGATTTGCCGTTTACCGGTAGGGGTATACAAATCCATCACAACCCCAGCATGGCGCCGAACAGCGGTTTCTACCGCCCTGGTGCACAACCAGCGGGTCAGCTCGATCTCCTGTTGGGTTTGCGGGACAGCTCGCAGGTCCTCTAAGCGGAAGTTGAAGTCAGAATCATCCGCCAGGGCAATAATGTTCTCAGCGTTGATAAAAACACCCAAATCGCCTTCCACCGTGCGCTTGGCACGCGGTTCAGGTTCGGTCAGCCGGTCAGCCCATTCCAGGCTGCCATCACTAACGCTGTGAACATCCGTGGTGGCACCCCCCACATCGAACACCAGGCAGTCGCCCAGGGCTTCAGCAAACAATTCTGCTCCGTGCAGCACTGCCCCCGGCGTCGGCAGGATCTGGTTATCGGTCAGCTCACCCAGGCGGCTCATCCCCGGGGCTTGGATAATGTGGCGGTTAAACACGTCCTGGATCAAGCGCCGTACCGGCTCGATATTAAGCACATCCACATCCGGGAAGACATTATCCGCCAGCAAGGTCTCCAACCCGGCCGTTTTAAAAATCTTCAGGATCGGTTTGCGGATGGCGGAGTTACCAGCGTAGATGATGGGGATTTTTAAACCCAATGAAGCTAAACTTTCGGCATTACGCATCACAATCGTCTTTTCGCCGTAGTCAACCCCACCCGCCAGCAGGATGATGTTCGGCTGAATGTCCTGGATTTCCTCCAGGTCAGTTTCATCCAGACGGCCTACAGTTACCAGCTTGATGATCGCGCCGGCCCCCAGGGCGGCCTCGCGGGCTGCCCTGGCGGTCATGCTGTGCGTCAGACCGTGGACGGTCATACGCAGTCCACCCGCTGCAGAGCTGTTGATAAAAATTTGCGGGTCGTGTAATCCCCCATTCAAACCCGCTTCTAAATCCGCCATCACCCGGTCGACGCCGATGCCCACATCGCCATCTCCTACGGTTGTCGCCGAAAAACCCTGTGCCAGGTGTTCAAAAATGCCATCTGGCTGCAGTCGGAAAGCGTTGGCTTTGGTGATGGTCGAGCCAACTTCAATGGTTAGCAGGTCACGGTTCACAGGTCCTCTTACCTAGCATGCTTCGATTACAGAACGCCGCGCTTCTTTAATGTTTTCACCATCGAATCCACCACATGGATGCCCTTGGTGCCGCGCCCAAAGGTGGCATCCAGACCTGTTTCGGCTGCCATATCTGGCGTCACTTGGGTTCCGCCAGCAATCAGGATCACCTGGTCCCGGATGCCCTTTTCCAGGCACAATTCGGCCAATTTCTTCATCTGCTGGCGGTGAATGTCATTATGGCTGATGATGGTTGAGATCAGGATGGCATGCGCGCCGGTTTCAATCGCTGCATCGATCAGCTTGCTGACCGGCACCGATGTCCCCAGGTAGTGATATTTGACACCGTACTTTTCAATGCCGCCATGCTTGATATCCAGGATTTCACGCATACCCACACTGTGTTCATCCTCACCAACCGTCCCGGCAACCACCTTCAGCCCCACCTGCTTGACAGCTTCTCGAAGTTCTTCCTCGGGCAGCAGCTCGACCTTGGGTGGGATCTTGAGAGTATCGCGGTCAATATCAAAGGTCACTTTCCCCTTCACTTCCAGGAAACAGCCCTCTGCCGGGTGGAGCACCATCAAGTTGATCACCTGGGGATCTTCCAAACCCATCCGCCTGGCGATTTCCAAACCGGCTTCACGCGCATATTCTTCGCTCTCAGGGACCATCAGCTGCACCAAGACGGTGCCATCACCCGCCCACTCCGCTTCAGGTCGAATCAGGCCGCCCTTGCGATAGGGGTAGGTTTGCTCCAAACGCCGGTCCGCAGAATCTTCGGGGTCCAGCTCGTCGATATACACAATCTTTTCTGGGTGGCACAGCGTGCAGCCATCAATCAGGTCACACGGGTTTTCCAATCCCTCTGGCAGGTGATTGTCGCCAAAATGGGCGCACACCGGCGCCAGGTAATCCGGGTCTCGGGGCACGATCGAATTGGCCGCCACACCGCCCTGTCCATCACGGGCGATGCCGTCCCCGCTGCGTTCTGGATAGAGGGCTGAATCGACAAAGAAACCCTGTTCAACAGCTGCAAAATAGCCGCCAACCTCCAGGATTTCCTCCAGGAATGCAACTGCTCGTTCTTTGATATCGCGTGCCATCTCGCCCAGCGGGCCATCCATCTTCAGGCTGAGCAGTTCCTTGATCCCATCCAGGGCAGACCAGGTCTGCTTGACGGTTTGCACGCCGCGGATGTTGTTGTAATGCCAGGGGACATTTCGCCCTTCATCCGGGGTGATGGTGCTCTGAATATCGGCGCTGGTCAGCATCGAGATCAACGTATCAATCGTGTGGGTGCGGATCGCTTCCTCGATATCGGACTCGATGTAGCGTGTGTTCTGCTGGGCGCGCATCTTGAAATCCGAGAAGATATCACGCAAGGCGACCGCGTAGGGTAGGTCGTACCACAATTTAGGCGCGGGCGGCGCGTTGGGCGGCACGGTTGAAAGCCCAATCAGCTCTTTTGGCATACCCGAAGCGATCGAGTAAGCGCAGTTGATGCCGTGCTGCACCAGCAATTCGGGCATCACCAGCCACCCCGCTTTAGCAGTCGCATTGGCGTTGTGCGCACCATCGATCTGGAATATTTCACCCGCCGTCATGACAAACTTGGCTTCAGCCGCATCCACAAAGGAGCGGTACATGTTAATGTTGCGGTACAGCACATTATATTGGGGGTCCTGGTGCGCGCCGTTTACCCCTTCTTCGGCGAACAGCACCGCCACTTCCGGACCCGCCACGCCAGACACATAACTGTGGAAATTGATTGGGCGGCCAACCTCTTCTTCGATAAGGTCACACGCTTTGCGGCTGGCACGTAACTGCTTGCGGGTGATTGGCACGCCGCCTACACCCTCCGGGGTGCCTTCCATCAGGCCGTCAATGTGGCTCTGGCCGGTGGTGCGGATCACCATCAGGTGGTCTGCGCCGTGCCAGGCAGCCATCCGCATCCGTCGCAGGTCATCCTCAAACCGCCCGGAGGCGATCTCGGTTGTAATCACACATTCCGGCTGCGGGTCGATTTGGTCAAAGTACTTCGAAGCGGGAAGTCCAATGCTGTTCTTTAACGGCTCGGACATATTGTGAAAATGAAATGGTCCCATCTCGATGCCATCTTCCAGGACCTTACGCCACGTCCAGCCTTTGCGTATTGGGCGATAGTTTTCTAAATCGTTAAGGATCGCTTCAATATCCATTTTTTGCTGAGGATTAAGGGGTTTTTGCGCTTTCATCACTTAACCTCCTCATCCTGCGAACCAGGGGGCGTGGCGAAAAGTCCCACCAGGACGTCTTTATCCACCAGGATCGCTTCCGCTGCTTCCCTGACATCCGATCCACGTTTTTCAGCTAAACGCAGCAAAACATGCCCGGCACCTTTGCCCAACAAGCCTGCTTGCTGTACCCGATCGACAACGCCATGGGCTTTCTGGCTGTCGATCCCCATGCGCAGCAAGACCGACCGCTCGATCGATGGTGAGGTATGGGTGCGGGCGAGGTCCACAATCGGTGCCACGATTTGGTCGCACAGATCCCAAAAATGGGCTTTGAGTGCTTCGTCAGACAGTTCCTTATATTTTTCCCGGCGTGCTTCAAACCGGGCAAACCGATCATCCATCATCAAAGTCTCTCCCTTCGAATTTAAACTAAAACCTGCCTCGAATCTTAATCTTTCTCGACGCATTCATCCAGGCTTGCCCACCCATCTTACCCGCACGCGATCAATCTCACTGTGCGCGCTGTCTGAGTGGGCTTACCTGGAATTTTATCTTTGTTATTCTGCCTCGCCAATGGATGGCAGTTCAGCCATTTGCTGGTGGACCCAATCGGTGGTGACCTTTATATCCGCAGCCAGGAACTGGATATCCTCTGCCTTCCAACTTTCCATTGGGTATTGTTTGGCAGCATTTCGCAAGTATGAAAGCCGCAGCCGGTCCATATCCTGGACGCTACCCCAGACCTGCTCCAGCCGTTCGGGGATGACGATGGATTTACCAGGGACGCTGTCCTTGGGGTCACCACGGCGAACCTCGATCCCGTTTTCACGGGCAAAACTGAGCTGGCTGTTGTGATGCTTGCCAGCACCGGTGTATTCCGTCTCCTGGACGACCACAACCTGGTCCTGGTCCATCCCCCTGGCCAGGGTGATGGCGGCTGTCAGGCTGGTATTGCCAGCTGGGCCGCGCTCCAGGCCTTCCATCTTGGTCAATAACTCGGTCACATAGAACACCTCACCCTGGGTGACGAGTTGGTACTCATCCATATAGCGCAGAGAACGGGCGGCATTGCGGGGGACATCCACCCGGTCAGGCCAGGTGGCAAAGGGGATGCCAAACCCGGTGTGGCCCGTGGTGAAGGATTTGCGATTGAAGTCATGATCCGAAGCCATATGCAAGCCGCTCAAATCCACCGAGCAAGCCACAATGCGGGTGTTCTCGCACCCAGCCGCCAGCAGACCACGCGCCGTACCCGTCAGATTACCCCCACCGGCATGTGTGATCACCACAGCATCCGGGTCTTTACCGTATCCATCCCGCACCTGCTGGGCAATTTCAATGCCCAAGCTCTCCACACCCCGAACGCCAAAGGGTGTGTACAGGCTGGCATTAAAGAATCCGGTTTCTTCCAGGGTGCGCAGCAGTAAGTAGAACAACTCCGGCCCCACCGAAAGCTTGAGCACTTCCGCGCCGTAGGCTTCACATTTACGACCCTTTTCGATAATCTCAGGCTGACCCACACCCCGGCTGTCAAATACCTCCTGGATAATAATCGCCTTCAGGCCTCGTTGTACAGCCTGTGAGGCGACCGCCGCGCCATAGTTGCCGCTGGTGGCTGCAATCATCCCTTTGAATCCCTTGCGGGCTGCCTCATAAGCGCTAATCGACGCCCGACGGGCTTTAAAACTACCTGAGGCATTGGCTGCCTCATCCTTGAGCAGGATCGTGGCGCCTTTTCCCGGCTCAGATATGCGTCGCACAGCCTGTGTCAGGTTGCGTAGTTCAAACAGGGGGGTGTTTCCAACCTTGGTCTCGCGCTGGATGCGGGCGACATCCTCAATGGAATAGCCCGTCTCATCCATCATGCGCTCGTAATCAAAGGCGATCGGGGATTGAACATAATTATCATAATCAATCCCGAGTGAGGCTTTCATGATCTCATTTTTGCGGCTCATTACCGCTGCATAAGACATATCGTGGTGGCTCATGCTTCCTCCTCGAGTCCGATCGTGAGCAGCTCGGGAACGACCTCCCCAAAACTATGCGCATAGCTCGGGTTGACCGTCTTCAACGTGCCCTCCAATTCCCGCCCAATCAGCGTCCGGATCCGGGCTGGTGAGCCCAGCTCAGCATCTTCCAGCAAAAAACCACTGACATTTAATACATAGGGCACCTGCTTGGTGTCTTCCGGCAAAGTGGGTGCCCGCTGCTCAGGCGTCAGCAAGATCTTCTCAATTTCAACCCACGTCCCGGCTTTTACTTGTGTCATAAGATACGCCTCCTAAAAAAATGAAATTCTAGATTTGCCGCGAGTAAGCGCTCAATCCCATCAATGCCGCAGGCGTAGGTAGATCGATCATGCGTTTCATACCTGGCGTTGCTGCAACAATATGCGGGATCATATTCACGGTAATGCCGATGGTCGCCACCCCCCCAGCAATCTCGGGCTTGATCGCCATGTGGACTTCGGGCATCCCATAGATATCAATGTAGTCCCCGGTATCCTGCCCTTCAAGGTGCGGATGAATTTGCTGCGGGTGGATCAGGCGGACCACTTCTTTTTCACCACAGTAACCAACGCCGATATGGGCACAGCCTGCCACCATTCCCGGCTCAACTTTTACATAGGGCGTCTCTCGGTAAATATTGCTGATGATCGGCTCACGGCTTTCCTCAATGCGATCGACGCCCAAGCCCAGCGCTTCACTGATCATGTGAATCGATTCAGGGAAACCAACATGACCGACAATCGTCCCTTCTGCCACACCCTGTCGGAATGCCTCAGGTGTGGTACCAACGCCCTGACCCCTCATCACAGAGACGCCATAGGGACTCAGGTCATTCACTCGCCGTGCTTCGATTCGTTCAACGGTATGGCAGCCCCCGGTTAGGGTGATCACTAACAGGTCAAGCACAAATCCTGGATTCACACCCGTCCCCAAAACAGTCACGCCATGCTTTTTAGCCAATTCATCAATTTCATCAGCAAGCTCTGGGTTCTGCGCGGCTGGGTCTGCCATTTCCTCTGCAATGGTGACAACATTTATTCCGGCTGAGATGATCTGCCGCAGGCTTGGCATTTGGGTCTTAACCCACGAATTTGTGGCTAAAGAGACGATATCCACCTTCTCCTTATCCAGAACGCTGGCCGGATCATTGGTGGCAATAATGCCCAGAGTCTTATCAAGACCAAGAATTTCCCCTAAGTCTTTTCCGACCAGTTGTGGCCGCGTGCAAATGGCTCCCACGATCTCTAAGCCTTCTTTTTCGAGCATGAGCTTCGCTGTGCCACTTCCCATTGCTCCGAGCCCCCATTGAACGACACGAATTGGTTTTGTCATAATTATTCTCCTTGTGTAAATGGTGGTTTTAAAGACCAGCCAGGCTTTAAGCTGAATGACTGATCCATCATGCTTCTGTAAATTTCAAATCAGTTCTGAAGTGGTCGTGATTGAAAAAAGACACAAGTTTCAGAGTTGACTTTCGCTTGATACAGTTAATCATTGTGATTAAACGGGAAGGATGCTTAATTCTAATGAAAAGTTTCGATGGTGGTGAGTCAATTAGAAACGATGCATGCATAAAATAACCGTCCTACTTGTGACTCCATTATACCTTACGAACACCGGACGGAAATTGATCACCAGCATCATTTGTCACCAGAATCACGATCATTCGTAACCATGCCAACCATCAACCTGGTCCCTGACCTGTACTCAATCGGGTTAAGCGACAAGATGATTAGACCGTAACAAGGAATGCATATTTTTAATATTATTCTCAGGATAGTTTATTGACCCGGCCGTTGATTTGAATGCCATTTTCGACCAAAATGTGATTTTTGACCATCACAAAATCCAACAAATTTATCGGAGATCAGAACAGTGGCCCAAAGGATAGTGGATTGGTAAGCAGCAAAGACAATGGGATAGCTTCAACTAATTAACTGGTATTTTTTGCACTCTATACTTCGTTTTAATGGCTCACTATTTATTTTTATCTAAAATAAATTTCCCGGTGGTTCTACCTGTCCCCATTTATTACAATCCAATCTGATGGATCAAGATCCCCCTACCAGCACGGGTTCAGTTATGCCAGTAACCGGCTCTGAACCAAGCCCATCGTTACCCTGTCCACGTTAGGTCACGGGGTCGGGGTGCGATGGGCTTGGCACAAGCGCTTAATACGAACTGTTGGCGTGCGAGATCTCCAGGTCTTTGACGCACACAAAATTGGGCACGATCAAAGCTGTGGGGTTGCGGGCTCCGTAGCTCATCGACGTGTTATAGGCGACTTGCCCATCTGAGATCCAGGCGATCTTTTCGCTGAAGATATCCAGCAGGCTTTGGGTGAGACGCACGTTATAGGGCACCACCACGCTGCCATCCGCTTTCAGCAGCAGGGCGCCAAAGCGCGAGCTGCCCGTGACCAACCCCTTGGAAGGGTTCACAAAGTTCATGTAATGAATATAAGGGATATACAGGATATCCTTTTCCCGCGGGGCCTTCACCAGCTCTTCAAGGGTATTGACCGGCGTCTCACCAGCGCTGACAACCAGGCTTTTATGCATCACCGTGTGACCGGTAGGCTCAGCGCCAAACTCATCGGCATCATCCTGATACCAGGTAAAGGCTTTAAACACACCCTGGTCAAAAAGCGTAAAAGGCTCACGCTTAATGCCCATCAAATCTTGCGAGAACGGGAAGGTCTCAACCTGGGTCGGATCATCAACCAGGGTGAACGGGCTTCCCAAAACCCGTTTCCCGAGCTGGTCTTCGCTCAGGAAGGAATAACCGCGTTTCATCATCCCGCCGTTGAAGCCGATCCAATTCATCGTGCTGACCAACTCAGCAATAGCAGCCGGACCAAAGACGATATCGTATTTGCCTAATGGAATCTGCTCAGCTTGGTCACTCTGGTAATGGTGCAGCAGGAAGGACAGCTCCTGATGTATTTTTTCTGGATCAAGATCATCTTTCTTCTGTGCGGATTGTTCTGCGATCAATTCCCATTTGAGCGTTTTGTGCGATAAAACAATCGTAATCTGCGCATCGGAAGTGACATGCGCCAACGCATGTTCCGACTGTGTATTCATCACTACAAGGATGTTCCGACCGCTGGAGAAGATGCCGCCCAGCTTAACCTGGTCAGATTCAAGCCCCGCTACGGCCTGGTTGAAATAAGCCAGTTTCTCGTCATTGCTAATCCCCGCCAGGTTAGGATCGTAGGCGTCCTCTTCAATGAAGGTCTCCTGGTAAACCGGTATGGTCGGGGTGTAGTTGAGGGGCTGGGCATGTTTGACAATCTCACCTGCTTGCAAGACGCCCTGCTGCATGTCCTCAATCGCATCCAGGTTGGTGATCATCTCATAGCTGGCACGCTGACACCCCTCGTAAGCGGTGATATCGAGGCGCACCAGATGTTCGTTGGTATTAAGGGAGATGGCCGAATTAGCAAAGCGCATCAGGGCGCTGTCTTCTTCATGGTAGAAAAAAGTTGCCGTAATGCCGTTTTCAATGGCAAATTGGCGTAGTTTGGTCAATACAGAAATAATTTTTTCCGTCATGTGTTATTCTCCAATCCTGACATTATCGAACCGGCAAACAGGCACACCGTGACCCAATTGCATGACCTGGTTTGGCTGTCCTTTGCCGCAGTTATCAACATACTGCACTTCCCAGGTGGATTCATCACCCACCGCAGACAGGGCATTATAGAATTTGAGGGTTTCTCCCTGGTAGGTGGCGTTCTTGACGACATCAGTGATCTCGCCATCCTCCACCAGCCAGCCGATCTCCGTTGCAAAGTGAAATTGCTCCCGGTTAGAGCCGATCGACCAGCTTTTATCCCCATCCAGCACGATCCCTTTTTCAGTGTCCTTGATAATATCTTCCAAGGTGCCGTCCGTCCCAGGGTCGATATTGATATTGGTCATGCGTTCAATCGGAACCCGGTAGAAACTGGTCGCCCGATTAGCCCCGCTGCTGCCCTGGAAGATTTGCTTGCGGGCTGTAGCATTGGCTTCTTCGACCATCTGCCGGCCGGTGATGGCACCGACCAGGATCCCTTTATCAATCAGCAGGTTGTCCTGGGCAGGCACGCCGTCATCATCGTAACCAAAGCTGCCGGGGCTGTTGGGAACGGTCGCATTAGCCCGTGCGGTCAGCTTTTCGGAGCCATAACGCAGGGTGCCAAAATCCTCTAATGTGACAAATGACCCGCCGGCGTAGGCGAGCTCGTACCCTAAGATTCGATCCAGCTCGAGCGCATGTCCGATGGTCTCGTGGGTTTGTAAGAACATGATGCCTGGCAAAAGGATCACCGAACGTTCCTCTTTGGGGCAGGAATCCGCGGTCAGAACCTGGTTGAGCTCCCGCACAATCCGCTCCGCCTCGGTGGTAAAGAGGTCTTCGTCAATCGTCTCCCAGCCGCGCGTGTCCCCCAGACGTGCTGGGCTAAAACTTCGCCTGTGTGTCTGCCCATCGGCATCCACACCCATCACCCCAATTGAAGGGAATACCTCAATGATATTCTTCTCGATTTCGCTCCCCTCAGAGTCGTAAAACAGGATTTGTTTGCGGATAAAGGTCAGATCGGCCACGCGCTGAGACACACCAGGCTGATTCAGCAGGTCATCCATCTTTTTTAGAAATCCCACTTTTTGATCGAAGGGGATCGTAAACGGGTCAATTCGGTTTGGGCTGGAAAAGGACCCCTGGATGGCATCTTTCTCCGCCAGCCGGACTGGAAAAGTGACGCGTTCAGCCGCAGTCCGGGCATTATCCAAGGCTTTTTCAAACAATCCCGGCAGGTTGTTGATATCAGACGAGGCCGAAAATCCCCAGGCGCCTTTGAACAGCACCCGCACGCCAATCCCGCTTTCCCGGGTTGCACTGGCATTCTTTAAGTTGCCATTCCACATCGTCAGATTATGGGTCTCCTCGTTGGGATACCAGCGGGAATCCACATAAACCGCACCCTGCGATCGGATTCGATCGATTTGTTCTTTTATCTTTTGTTGCATAAATTTGACTCCTTAATGATTATTCCATCGCTAACACGCATGGATCAACAGCAAGGCTGTGATTTCCAAAGCATGCTTAGTATATCAGTTTTTTAGCCTTTGTCTGTTCCTTCTTTAGATTGATATTACCCTGTGTTAACTGGCTAACGTAATCCCCTAAATCATAACAAAATGATTAAATACATCTAAAGGCAGATGACCTCCTCCTCTGATGCTAATCATAGACCGCAATCACGATCAGGGAAGAAAATCAAAAAATCAGACAGCTTTGCTTTCCTGTCTGATCAAATTACCATACCGACAAAGGTTTTATATAAAAAACCGGACTTATCTGCGATCAAAAAATGGGGGGTATTGGAAGTTTCTCAACCAAATCTTTGCTGATTTTGTTCAAAGATTTGTCGAACATACAACATTAAATATACCAAGGTTGTTAGCTGACAGTTTGAATTATTACCCTTTATGAAACATCTAATTTGCTCAATGGCTAAGGGAAATTTCCAATTATGCAGGCTGTGAAAATTGGTTACACACCATCCTCACTTCAAAAGGCAATAGCCAAAACCCAACGCCAGCACAAAGTAGGAAACCACACCCACCCAACCCAAACTACTGACCGGTGCGGTAAACTGCCCAACCAAAGCCACAACCGCTCCCAAAGTATTGCCGATCAACAAACCAATATGGATTGCCCGTAGGGATTTTGAACCGGTGTCTTGCCTAGCCAGCCACAGGATGATGCCCAACATCAAAAAAACCACCCCCAACTGGCGTGTCATGTAAATGCCGCCATCATCCAGGGCAAACCCATACAAAGCGCCAAACAAACCCGGGATGAGAATAAATCCCACACCCCACACCAGGCTAAAGATCGCCATGATTATGATTAATATCTTTAGGTTCATTACGCCTCCTTGGCATTAATTTTCCTGAGATCTTTTACTTACAAAAAGCCATATCATTTCTCGTTTGTTGTGTCACCTAGATCCAAACTCCAGTTACTGTGCTGAGGTGTGCTGCCATCAAGTGGAAGGGTTTCTTCAGGTTTTCGATCGCGCCGCCAGATCAAGAACACACCCACCAATCCGCTCAAGACCAACCCCACATCCTCCCAAATTCCTATCGAAATCCACACGACCCCGGACAGCGAATAGAAAAAGGGGATCACCATCAGGCGCTTAGGCACTTTGGACCGGGTCAGCAGCAGCAATCCAAAAGTGTAAACGATCAAAGGGCAAGGTGTCAAGCCAAATGGTGGTGTGCGGGGATAAACATGCCCAATCGCCAGCCCAAGCAAGGGATATCCCAGCAGCGCGTACAGCATGAAAATGGACCCCAGGATCGTATGGGTCTTGCTGTAAGTCCCAAATGCAAGCTGCCGCTTCATAACTTGGATCAGGAACAACACCCCTTCGATGGCAAACATCGCCATGAACAGGTAACCGATCGTAAAACCCTGTAAACTACTGGGCAGCCAAAATAAAAACGCCACCCACAACCAGAAAAACGCCAGGATCCCTGGGATCACCCGCTGTGAAAGCCGTCCTTTACGAAAGGCTAGATACCCCCCCACAACCCCCAGCAGGTAAGCCAATATTTGCATCGGCCAGATTTGAAGGTTGTAAGTTGCAAACACCTCCAGAAGTTGTTCTCCGGTAATAGCCATGGCAGCACCTCGCCTCTTCGATACCTTGTAACTGACGCTATGAGATGGGCAATGTCTCAATGCTTGGCGCGTTGAGACACTGCCCAAAATCAATAGGCCCTAATGGGACGGCAATTCACTAATCACACCTACGACCGAACCATTGATCTCGATGGCTTTAAGCTGCAGGCCTTCAAATGCGCCGTAACCTTTACCCCTGATCTTGCAGATGTACCCCCACTCATCCATCTGGACGGTATAGGTTCCTTTCCAATAGCCATCAAAAACATCGGATTCTAAACGGTAAGTGCCCCAACCTACACCCACAAAGGACGCATCCCAATTGGCGCTCATCACCGTCGTATTAATGCCTGAAACACGTCCATCTGCACTGGTGCTACTGTAAATTGTGACCATGTCCCGCACATGGAAGTTACCGCCAGGGAATGACCACTCACCAGATGTACACCCTGGGTATCCAGGACACAGGTTCGTCGCCGTGGCTTCGTACGTTGTACGGATGACTTCACCGCTGGCAGACTGGCTTGGAACAACGAAACTCATGGCGACCAGCAATAAAACCATACCGAGAATAAGCTGTTTCTTCATGTTAGTTTCCTCTCTAAATATTCTGTACATCAAATAAGGGAAACCTCAGTCAATGCTTTAGGAATTCCTTATCTGATTAATTGAGTGAAAATTTATTCATCACGTGACTTTAAGGTTCATAAGTCGGCACTTCTTTGATCACACCGTAGATCGTAGAGAGCATGTTGCCCTCAAGATGACCGCTGAAGAACAATCCGTCCAAAGAGCCGTAGCCTTGCCCTCGCATTTTCACCCGCATCACACCCGAGGAATCAACAGATGCGGTGAAGGTTCCGACCCAATGGCCATCTGGATAAGCTGTGGGATGGTTGACCCAGCTCCCATGTCCGCGCGCTGAGCCATCCGGGAAATCATTCCGGCTCAAAACCATCAGGGTTGATCCAATGAACCGATCGTCTGTTGACGAATAATTCAAAGAAATTGAGCAATCGCGTAAGTGTGTAATCCCCCCCTCGCTCCATTGCCTTTCACAAACCTGCATGCTTGTGGGCGTTCCATTCATCTCAACGTCGGTGCGGATGACCTCTGCACTCACGATTTGGGCCGGCACAGCCAGGCTGATGACTAGCATCAGGACAACAGATAAAAGAATCCATACTTTCTTCATTTCAAACTCCTTTTTCTAATCGTTGACAGGTTTTGGGAACACTTTTCCCATTACTTTGTACAAGATCTGCATCTCGAAAATATGGAGAAAGCATGGATTCATTAATTTGATTGCAGCGATATACAAAATTTTGTATAATAATTATGTAAGTTTTCTTCTTTCATTGAAGCAAAAAAGAGGGTCCTGTGGCAAAATTGTCAATCAGGCTGCTGGGGTCCTTCCAAATCGAGCAAAACGGTCACAAGCTGACGGCGTTTCGCTCGGATAAAATTCGTGCGCTTCTGGCTTTCCTAGTGGTAGAAGCCAACCATCCTTGGACCAGGTCATATCTCGCTGATCTCTTTTGGCCGAATTGCTCAGAAGAAAAAGCGCAGGCAAACCTGCGCAACGCCCTATGGAATTTACGCCGCTTACTAGGCGAAAGCTCAAGCGAACCTCTTTTTATCCTTACCACCCAATCTACAGTTCAATTCAACCCAGCATCAGATTACTGGCTGGATGTGAATGCCTTCCTTGAACTTTCTGACAAAGATCTCCCCCAACCCAATTCATCAGCCAGTCACTTAGGTCATGCGCCTCTAGAGCAGGCTTTGCAGATTTATCAGGGGTCATTCATGGCTGGTTTTACCATCCACAGCCCGTCCTTTGAAACCTGGATGATTAAAATCCGCGAACATTTACACCAGAAATGGGTCGGGGTATTACGCCTGCTAACCACAACCTATCAAAAAAAGGGGCAACCTGAATTGGCCTTGAATTTTGCGGAAACATGGATCGATCAGGAACCGTGGGATGAGGCAGCCTACCGCCACGGCATGCGCATTCTAATGACCCTGGAACGCCGAAGCGCAGCCCTGGCACTGTTCGAGACCTGTCAGAATCGCCTGGCTGAGGATTTGGGAATCGAACCCGAACGAGAGACTGTAAGTTTGTTTCAACGCATTAAACAGGGTTCATTTGAGGGTCCATCAGCACCCTATCAGCCAACCCTCATCGCACAAAATATTAAACCAATTGACCCAGGTCCCCTGCCTGGGTGGTTGCACGAAATTGCAGACGCAAGTTTTGAGCCCGGGTTGTTTGTCGCCCGGCACAAGGAAATGGCACAATTGCAAACCTGGCTGGAAAAAGCCCTGGGAGGAACGGGGTCGGCCGCCTTTATCATAGGTGAGCCAGGCAGCGGTAAAACACACTTGCTGACGGCGTTTGTCAGCCAGGCGATCGTGCAGAATCCTGACCTGCTGGTCTTGTGGGGCCAATGCAACGCCTTTACCGGTCAGGGTGATCCCTTCTTTCCATTTATGAACATAACTCGTATTCTGGCAGGGGATGTTGAGCCGCTATTGCCTGGTGGGATCATCAGCCTGGCGCATCTCAAGCGGGTGTGGCGTTTCTTACCCGAGTCCCTGACCAGCCTGGTCCATCATGGACCTGACCTGATCAAACGCTTTCTGCCATTTATCAATCAATTCAAGCTTGCCGGCGTACATCCTGGTGTCTCAGCAGATGTCTTAGATGCGATCCAAGCGCTCATCACCAAACCCGCATCAACACGTGTGAGCCAACCGGTATTGAACGATCAATTCACCCAGGTGTTGAGCATGCTCGCTAAGGATCATCCCCTGATTCTGATCCTGGATGACCTGCAATGGATTGATTCAGGTTCAACCGGATTGCTATTCCACCTTGGACGGCAGACTGCGGCCAAACCCATCCTGATCCTAGGCGCTTTCCGTCCCGAAGAAGTGTGGTCGGACAGCAAAGAAGTTTCCCATGAATTGGTGGGGGTGATCAACGAATTGTCCGTGCGTTTTTCCGACAATACGATTGACCTGGCGACAAGTGAAGGCCGAGATTTCGTCGATGCCCTGCTGGATAGTGAGACGAATGCCTTCAGCCCAAATTTCAATGAAATGCTTTATCAACATACCGGTGGACATCCCCTGTTTACCATCGAACTGCTGCGTGGGATGCAGCTCAGGAAAGAAATCTATAAAAATCCAGCTGGTCAGTGGATTGAAGGCGCTAACCTTCAGTGGCATAAGCTTCCCGCCCGGGTTGAAGCCGTGATCGCCAGGCGCATCAGCCTGATGCCGATCGAGTGCCAAGAACTGATGCCGCCTGCCTGTGTGCAGGGTGAAGTATTCAATGTCGAGGCCCTTGCCCTGGTGATGGGAAAGCCCGAAAAAGAGGTGTTTGACCTTTTATCCCAGCAAGTTTGCAAACGCCATCGCCTGATTACCCCGCAAGGTATCTCAAACCTTGGCGACCAGCAGTTGACCCACTACCGTTTCAGGCATATGTTATTCCAGATTTATTTGTATAACCACCTGGATATCCTTGAGAAAACGCGTTTACACGGCCTGGTTGGGGCTGAGTTGGAACAGCGCTACCAGGATCACCTGAACCAATATCCGGAAATAGTCCACACCCTGGCACGTCATTTCGAACTCGCCCAGCTCACAGACAAAGCGGTCCAATATTACACCCAAGCGGGGAAGAATGCCATGCGCCTTTCAGCACACCAGGAAGCCATCCAGCATTTTTACCGAGCCTTGGACCTATTACCGTCTTTACCCCCCTCCCCACAGCGTGACAAAGTAGAACTGGATTTGCAGCTCAGCCTGGGTCCGCCACTGACCGCGCTTAAGGGTTGGGGTCCACCCGAGCTTGAAAGGGCTTACAATCGCGCCCAAGTGCTGATAGAACAGGGCGATGACACATCACAGCTCATCCCAGCCTTGTGGCTATTGGCGACCTTCAGGTTAGGCCGCTCAGAACATGCCGAAGTGGATCGCCTGGTGGCTCGGCTGTTCAGGCTCGCCCAACATACCCAGGACCCGGCTATGATCACCCTTGCTTACTTTCAGGCCAGCTCTTTTTATCAAGGCCGGTTGAAAGAAGCACGCGTCCTGTTTGAGCGTGCGGCCGCTTCACAGGAGATCCACCAGCAGCGCTTCTTATCCCACCGCTTTGGCTTCGCCCCAGCCGCAATGGCGCTGACCTACCTCAGCAATTGTCTGTGGTTAATGGGATTCCCGCTGCAGGCTGAAAGGACCAGCATCCAAGCCTTCGAGATGGCAGAAATCGTCGGGCACCCCATGACAACCTGTTATGTCACCAGCCGCGCCTGCTGGATTGGCGTTTTAAGAGGCGACCTGGAGCAAGTCCAGGAGCACGCCTACCAGCTTAACCAGGTTGCCGGCAGGTTTGGATTCAAAAATTTTGAGTATGCCGCTCTATTCTTTATGAATTGGGTCAAATTCATGCATCAAGAAGATTCGGATCAGGCAATCGAGGCCATGAACAATGTGATCGAAGCCTATTATGCCACCAAGACCGTCCTCAACCGCACCGCATTCCTAGTTTACTTTTCCCAGGCTTGCCTGGCGGCCGGCCAAAGAGAACGCGGGATTGATCGGGTGATTGAAAGCATCACCCTTGGAGAGAAGACCGGTGAACTGTGGTTCCAGGCTGAAGCCTGGCGCACAAAGGGAGAACTGCTTTTGATACGAGCGGAAGATGGACAGGCTGAAAAACAAGACGCTCAAATCTGTTTCGAAACCGCCCTCCAGATTTCCCGTGAGCAAGGCGCAAAGGCTTTTGAACTGCGCGCCGCCATCAGCCTGGCGCGCATGGGACAGGGCCAGGAGCGTACGGCAGAAGCTTTACAAGTACTGGCTGAGGTCTACAGCTGGTTCACCGAGGGCTTCCACACGGCGGATTTACAAGAAGCCCAGACGCTGTTAGACTCGCTCCAGCTAAATTAACCTCTGTAGGGTGGGTTGGCGGGGTCCAATACCAGCCTCCCATGCTCGCTGGTCTCCTGAGTACAAAGCCTCCTGAAAGAACCAGCAAGAATAAATTCACAAACCTTTCACCCTGTCAACGAGCTAACCCAAATAGTAATGACATATTGGCTTGCGATAAAAGAGAGAGTTGTAGTTTTGTTTATTCCTATTAATTTTTACCCGTAGGGGCGGACCTCCGTGTCCGCCTCGCGAAGCACTCTTTGAGCAGGGCAACCACGGAGGGTTGCCCCTACATCCTTTCTGGGTTTTACCAAATATTTTATTATTTAGAGATTAGGTGTCATTTTAGTAAAGGGTTACGACCGTATTATGTTCTTCAATTTCCTCTGAAACTTCACTGTAAAGGATGATACACTAATCATAGGATGGGTGCTTTGAGGCAAGATAACACTCATCAATAAGAAAATGTCTGTGAATAGGTCCCAACCAACCTTTACGAGCCGATCCTGGCAGGGGATAGGCTTGCTGCTGGTTTCAGCGGCCGCCTTGACCTTCCAGATCAACCTGACCCGTTTGTTCTCCGTTTCCCAGTTTTATCACTTCGCTTTTATGGCCGTCAGCATTGCCCTGTTAGGGATGGGTGCCAGCGGCACCTTCCTGGCGCTGCGCAAAATCAAACCAGGTGAAGTCGAGGAAAAAATCTTCCCCTGGCTGCCAATCGGCACCGGCATCAGCATATTCGCCTCTTACCTGCTGATCAACCACCTGCCCTTTGACGCCTTCAGCATCTTTGTCGATCCCCTCCAGGTCCTGATCCTGCTGCTGCATTACGCGGCTTTGGCTTTTCCCTTCTTTTTCAGCGGCATGCTGGTCAGCATGTTGTTAAGGAGGTTCAGCGGCGCCAGCGGCGAAATCTACGCAGTCAACCTGGTCGGCTCAGCCTTGGGCTGTCTGCTGGCGGTGATTGCCCCCGGCTGGCTGGGTGCGGAGGGCATGGTCGCCCTCAGCGCGGCAGTCGCTGCATTGGCTGGTATATGCTTCATCCAGCCCACCCCCACCAGATCCTGGAAGCGGTCAGCCACCCTGCAGGGGACCTTTTCAGTCATCTTGGGGATAGCATCCATCCTTTTGGCCGCTCAGATCGCTTGGGGTCATATCCCCCCCTGGTTCCAACTGCATATCTCACCCTATAAAAGCATTTCCTACGCCCTGCAAAACCCCCAGGCGGAAATCCTCAGCACACACTGGAACAGCATCTCAAAAGTCGAGGTGGTCAGCAGCCCCAGCCTGCATTCGGTGCCCGGTTTGAGCTACCGCTACCGCGAACCCCTGCCGCGCATCGCTGGGCTGTTTGTTGATGGCGAGAACCTGAGCGCCATTTTGCCACCAGGCACACAGGTCGCCTTTGCAGATTACCTGCCGGCGGCGGCAGCATATCGCCTGCAGCCCGGCGCAGAGGTGCTGATCCTCGAACCGCGCGGCGGGATGGATATCCTGGTCGCCCTGGCGCTGGGGGCCGGCCAGGTGACCGCCGTGGAGGGCAACCCATTAATTGTTGCGGCATCCGCTCAGGTCTACCACAGACCACAAGTCGATTGGGTTCTTGCCAGCGGCCGCAGCTACTTGCGGGGCGCCCGGGAGCGTTTTGACATTATCCAGCTGCCCCTCACCGACAGCTACCACCCGGTCGGCTCTGGTGCCTATTCTTTGGGAGAAGACTACCGCTACACGCTTGAATCCTTCACGGATATGATCGATGGGCTGCGTCCCAACGGGCTGCTGGTGGTCACTCGCTGGCTGCAGGAGACCCCCAGCGAGTGGCTGCGCATCTTCACCCTGGGTGTCACCGCCTTGGAAGAGCTGGGATTGGACCCGCACACCCAGATCATCGCCACCCGGGGCTACAACACCGGCACAATCCTGATCAAAAAGACACCTTTTACCCAAACCGAGGTAGATTTTGTGCGTGAATTTTCCGCCCAGAAGGCTTTCGACCTCGTTATTGCTCCGACGTTTGAAACATCACAACTGAACCGCTTCAACATCCTCCCTGAACCCATTTACCACCAGGCTTTTACGAATTTCCTGGGCGCCAATCCCCGCGCAGACTTTTATCGCGCCTATTCCTTTGCCGTACAACCCCCAACGGATGACCGCCCGTTCTTCAGCCATTATTTCAAATGGTCTCAACTGCCGGAAACTATCCGCAACCTGGGGATCACCTGGCAGCCCTTCGGCGGCGCCGGCTACCTGGTGATCCTGGTCATCCTGCTCCTGGCGCTGCTGCTTTCAGTTGTGCTGATCCTGCTGCCGGTGGCTTTGATCAAACGAGGCAGCATCCGACCTGGGAACCGCCGCATCCCGCTCTATTTCGGCCTGATCGGCCTGGGGTTCATGCTGGTGGAAATGCCCCTCATCCAGCGCTTCATCCTCTACCTCGACCAGCCGGCTTATGCCCTAACCGCGATCTTGTTTTGCATCCTGCTCTTCTCGGGGTTAGGCAGCCGTTACGGCAGCCGTAAGCTGGGCTTATCCCAGGCCCTGATGGGATTGGTCGGGTTGCTGTTATTGTATATCCTGCTCTTACCCAGCATATTGTCCGCGACACTTGGCCTACACCTGTTGCTGCGGCTGGCAGTCACCATCCTGCTGCTGGCGCCGCTGGGCTTCCTGATGGGCATCCCCTTCCCGGCTGGACTGGCTTGGATGCGGCGCAGGGCTGGGGACACTCAGGGAGATACCGAACGCTGGATGGTAGCCTGGATCTGGGCCGTCAACGGGACCAGCTCGGTGCTGGCTTCGATCCTGGCCTCACTGCTGGCACTCAGCTTCGGGTTCAGCCTGACACTGGCGATTGGGATGGGGTGCTATGCCCTGGCATGGCTGCCCTCTCGCCGTTAAACGAAACATAGCAAAGTAGGATCTGTCCGTTATTCTTTCCCCCAGCAACAGGCTTCACCGTTAAGGCCCTTCGACACCCTCACCGGTAAAGGGCACAAAGGCCACAAAGCCCATATTATAGGCCGTCAGTTCCCCATCCTGCTTAACAAACTTCCACAAGGTTTGGTAGTGACCCTGTGGGCCGATCGGGATCACCATCACACCGCCCTCCGCCAGCTGGTCAGCCAGTGGTGCCGGCATGTGATCTGGCGCGGCGGTCACAATAATCGCATCGTAAGGGGCAAAATCTTCCCAGCCGTAATAACCGTCCCCCTGTTTGGTGTAGACATTGCTGTAGCCCAGTTCATCCAGGATGGCTGTGGCTCGTTGGTACAGCTCGGGCACAATTTCGATCGTATACACCGCCACATCCCCCAGCTCTGCCAATATTGCCGCCTGGTAACCCGAGCCTGTGCCGATCTCCAACACCTTGTCACCGGGATCTAAATCCAGCAGCTCGGTCATCAATGCTACCAGCGATGGCTGTGAGATGGTCTGCCCGTAACCGATCGGCAGTGCGGTATCCTGGTAAGCGCTGTCCACGATCCCCTCAGGCACAAAACGGTGGCGCGGCACAGCACCCAGGGCTCGGATCACATCCTTATCTTGCAGATTTTGCGTGCG
>JAHYJN010000109.1 GCA_019428905.1 Candidatus Brevefilum sp. | reverse complement strand
CCAGGTAGCCCTCAACGATCACCACCTGGTCTTTTGAGCGGATTTCCTGGCGGGCCATATCCAGACCGTACAATAAGCGGCCCTTATCGAAAACCGCAGTCTTAGGCGAGTTGAGATACTTGGGTACATCATCGGGTCGCAGGACGCGCCCGCCAAAGCCTGACATCCGGCCCTGGTGATCGCGAATCGGGATCACCAGGCGGTGCCGGAAGCGGTCATAAACCCCGCCGCCCTCTCTTTCTGAGACCAACCCTGCGTTGACCAGGTCATCCTGCGAGATCTGGCGTGAGAACATGTAGTTGGTGAGGGCATCCCATGAGTCAGGGGCGTAGCCGAGGGCAAAGGCATCGATGGTTTCATCGGTCAGCTTGCGGTTGTGGAGGTAGTCCAGGGCGGCTTTGCCCGAGGTGGTATTGCGGAGCTGGTGCTGGAAGAAGGTCACTGCCATGCTGAGGACCTCCCGCAGGTGTTCGTTCTCCTCAACCTGCTCCTGTTGTTCGGGGGTGAATTCCTCCAGGGTGACGCCGGCACGTTCAGCCAGGAAGCGCAGGGTTTCGGGGAAATCCCAGCCCTCGCGCTTCATCACGAAATTGAAGATATCGCCGCCCTCGTTGCATTGACCAAAGCAGCGCCAGGATTGTGAATCCGGGAACACGGCGAAAGCCGGTGTTTTGGTGTTGGTGTGGAATGGGCAAAAGCCGGTGTAATTTTTGCCGGTGTGGCGCAAATTCACCGTCTCAGAGACGATATCCACAATATCTAATCTGGCTTTGATTTCATCAACGCTGCTCATGGTGTTTATCCTACCTGAATTATACGGGAAAAAGGGTGAGTGGTGAGTAGTGAATGGTGAATGGTGAAAAGTGAACACTTATGTTTTATCCTATTCACTACTCACTATTCACTTTTCACTCGATATCCTTGACTTCCCCTTTCCTGTCCAGTACAATCCTTATTGAAAAACGTTTTCAATAAGGATAAACCATGAACTTGCAGGATCAACTCAACCATAACGGCCTCAGGCTGACCCACCCCCGCCAGGTGGTGATGTCCGTGCTGGAGGCTGCCAACATCCCACTTTCACCGCAATCCATTCACCAACGGTCCCTGGAGGCGCAGGAAGAGATTGGGCTGGTTTCAGTCTATCGCACGCTCGACCTGCTGACGGAACTGGGGTTGGTGCGCCGGGTTCACGGTCACGAAGAATGCCAGGGCTATGTGCTGGCATCCCCGGGGCATCATCACCACGTGGTGTGCCGCCAGTGTGAAGCCGCAGTTGAATTCACCGGCATGGAGGATGTGTCCCTGCTCGTTGAGCGCATTCAAGCGCAGACTGGGTTCACAATTGATGAACACCTGCTCCAATTCTACGGTCTGTGCCCTGCATGCCAGGAGGAAGTTGAACGATGAAGAAAGCTAAGCACATTCACCATCGAGCCTTGTTCACAATTCTTATGACCGTCTTGGGGCTGGTTTTGGCTGCCTGCCAACCGGCACCTGGGACTGAGTCCAGCGATGGCAGCCAACTGCAGGTGACCGTCAGCATCCTGCCCCAGGCTTACTTTGTAGAGCGAATTGGCGGTGATCTTGTCTCGGTTAATGTGATGGTCAGCCCTGGCGCAGATGCCCATACCTATGAACCCAAACCGGACCAGATGATGGCATTGAGCCAATCGGAGCTATTTTTCAGTATCGGTGTCGAGTATGAAGATGCCTGGCTGCCAAAATTTCAGGATGCTAACCCGGAAATGGTGATTGTCGACAGCGCTAAAGGGATTGAGCGCATGCTGGAAACCAACCCTCACAGCCACGATGAAGATGACGATCATCAAGATGATGACGATCATCAAGATGATGACGATTATCAGGATGATGACGATCATCAGGATGATGACGATCACGCTTTGGGTTTTGATCCACATGTGTGGCTGTCCCCGAGCAATGGCAAGCTCATCGCCGAGAATATCTACACTGCCTTAGCAGCGGCCAACCCAGAGAACGCAGCGATATTTCAAGATAGCTATGAGGCGTTGATTGCAGATATTGAGGATTTGGATCAGCGCATCACCGAGACTTTAACCAGCCTAACACAACGAAACTTTATGGTTTACCACCCGGCCTGGGGTTATTTTGCGGCAGATTACGGCCTGACACAGCTCCCCGTGCAGGTGGGCGGTACCGACCCCAGCGCACGTGAACTGGCGGCGTTGATCGACCTGGCGCTGGCAGAAAATATCCGCGTGATTTTCGTTCAGCCAACATTCAGCGCAGCCAATGCCCAGGCGATCGCCCAGGAAATTGGCGGTGAGGTGGTCAGGGTGGACCCATTGGCCCGCGATTGGTTGACCAATCTTGAAGGCGTCGCCGAAGCGTTTGCATCAGCCATGCGGAGATAACCTCAATCATGGTCCAGAAAAGCTTAGCTTTTCAACGCCAAAAAGATGCATTTATAATCAAGTCAATATCGTTGTTAATTGCAAAAGCAGACACACCGATTGCCAGTAAAATCGATCCCATAATATCGTAGGTAAATGTACCTAAAATAGATAAAGACACACATGCTGAAACTCGAGATCATACAAGGTGAATCCTTTAGAGCGGGAACATCAACTCTTACGCCCTCCTCTAGGCGGTTGAGCCTTGGTTGGCCTGAATCGGTCAGAGCCAATAAAGGGTTTGCGCTGATCTTCCAGCAGCCTGCAGCAATCATCGTTGAGAAAGACGGACACATTGTTAAAATCCCCATCCGTGATTATCAAAGGATCATTTTATTATCCCTGCTGCTGTTAACGGTTGTGGGTATTATTGTCATCATTCATTTTGGCAATCAGGAGAAAAACCAATGAACGCAATCAAAGACGAAATATTCCTTAAAGGGGTCGAAACACCAGCGGAAGGACTGGCATTATTAGGTCAATTGACGGAGGCCGCCTCCCCACAGGCTGTTTACGGTCAGCCTCTCCAGCAGGGTGACCACACAGTCATCCCCGCCAATGCTGTTTCCGTCGGCCTCGGGCTTGGATTGGTCGGTTTTGTGCTGGGAAGGAAGGAATCTGGTCAGGAAGAACACCAACAAGCTCGCCAAGAAGTGAATGGTGGTGGTGGCGGCGGTGGTTCCTCGAGAGCTCGTCCAGTGGCGGTTATCAGTATCGGCCCGGAAGGCGTCGAAGTAAAACCGGTGATTGATGTTACGCAAATCTGCCTGGCTTTTTTCAGCGCTTTTGCTGCAATATTTATTGCCAGCAAGAAGATCAAGAAAATGGCTAAATAATGTCGTTTGCTGGGCATCTGTAACACAACCGTTTGTTTGTCCAGTTTCCGTAATTTATCCCAGGCTTTTACCTGAAATCAACCATTGTCCATTGTGAATGGGAATAAAAATGACAGACCCTGTAATACTCAATCCACCTTTGATAGACATCAAGAACCTGTATGCCGGTTATAACCACGAGACCGTGCTGGAGGATATCAACCTGACCATCCAGCAGGATGACTTCATCGGGCTGATCGGGCCGAACGGCGGCGGAAAAACAACCCTGCTTAAGGTCATGCTGGGCTTGATCGAACCCCGGCAGGGCACGGTGCAGGTGATGGGCGAGGCGCCTGAAAAAGGTCGCAAGCACATCGGGTATGTACCGCAATTTGCTGAGTATGATTCGGCCTTCCCGATCAGCGTGCGGGATGTGGTCCGCATGGGGCGTCTAAGCCGCCAACGGTTGTTCAAACCCTATACCGATGAAGATGATGCCATTGTCAGCGAGCGCCTGGCCTGGGTCGATATGCTCGAACACCAGGACCGCGCCCTGCGCGAGCTCTCAGGTGGTCAACGCCAGCGGGTGTATGTGGCGCGTGCTTTGGCCACCGACCCCAAGCTGCTGGTGCTGGATGAACCGACCATCAGCGTTGACCTGGAAGCCCGTACCCACATCTATGACCTGCTGTTTCAGATCAACCAGCAGGGTGTGACCATCTTCCTGGTGACACACGACCTGAATGTGGTCTCAAGTTACGTCAAGACCATCGGCTGTATGAACCGCCGGCTGCACTACCACGGTGAAAAGCAGGTTACCGATGAGATGCTGCGAGCCACCTACGGCTGCCCGGTGGACCTGATCGCCCATGGACTTCCCCACCGTGTTTTAGCCCAACATGAAGGAGAAGGTTAATGGCCGAACTGCTCAGCTACGGTTTTATGCGCAATGCCCTGATGGCCGGCGTATTGGTCAGCTTTGCCTGTGGTGTGATCGGCACCCTGGTGGTGCTTAAGCGGATGGTGTTCATCGCTGGAGGCGTGGCCCATACCGCTTATGGCGGCGTGGGGCTGGCATTCTACTTTGGCGTCAACCCGATCTTGGGCGCGGTGGCGTTCAGCCTGGCTGCGTCGTTCCTGATGGGGTACGTGCAGCGCCAAACCCGCCAGAGGCAGGATACCCTGATCGGCGTGATGTGGGCTATCGGCATGGCTATTGGCATCATCTTTGCCGACATGACCCCCGGCTATAAAGCCGACCTGATGAGCTACCTGTTCGGCAGCATCCTGGCAGTCACCCGGACCGATCTGTGGCTGATGCTGGGCATCAACGTGCTGGTGATCAGCCTGGTAGCCCTGTTCTACAAGGAACTGCAGGCGACGGCCTTCGACGAATCCTTCGCCCGGGTGCGCAACCTGCCGGTTGACCTGCTGTACCTGGTCTTGGTAGCCATGATCGGCCTGGCGGTGGTCATGCTGATGCGTGTGGTCGGCCTGATCATGATCATCGCCCTGCTGACCGTCCCCGCTGCAATCGGGGCGCTATTCCTGAAACACATGCACCACATTATGTGGCTGGCCACAGGCTTGAGCCTGGTGTTCACCACCGGTGGTTTGCTGCTCTCGTTCTTTTTCAACCTGACCTCGGGCGCAACCATCATCCTCATCTCGGGGGTCGCCTACCTGGGGGCACTGCTGGTTCACAGGTACTGCCGGCGCTGCCCGGAATAGATGACCTATTGATCAAATCCGATGGCCGGCCATCTATCGCCTGTCTATTGGGAAGATTGAATCGTGATACAATCGAAACGAAAATGAACTTATAAAATCCACCAAGTTATGAGGAGGATCTCTATGACCAACGAAAGCACATTTAAACTCACCTACTCGACCATGTTCGATCCACCCGAAGCGTT
>JAHYJN010000026.1 GCA_019428905.1 Candidatus Brevefilum sp. | reverse complement strand
CCCAATTCGACCTGGTCTGTGCCAACCTGCCCTATATCCCCCAACAGGAATTAGACCGTCTGCCCATATCTCAAACGGAACCCCGTCTGGCTTTGGACGGCGGCGAATCCGGTCTGGACCTGATCAATGCCCTGCTCACACAAGCCCAAACCCGGCTGTCTCCCGCAGGCGTGATCCTGCTGGAAATCCACGCACCCCTGGGCGCTGAAACCCTGGCCGCTGCCCAAGCTGCTTTCCCCAATGCCCAACATCAGCTAATACGCGACCTGGCTGGCCTTGACCGCATCGTGGTGATTCGACAAGGCAACAATTAAGTATCTAAATTATGGAACATTACAGCAAACACGCCATGCACACCCTAACCCTCAAGATCGACGACCCGCAAGCCATTCCCACTGCCAAAGGCACGATCCACACAGGTGGATTAATTGCCTTTCCCACCGATACGATCTACGGCGTGGCAGCTGATCCCTTCAACCCGGAAGCGATTCAACGCATCTATGCTGCTAAAGAACGCCCGGATGAAAAAGCGCTGCCAGTTTTAATCAGCAGCTTGGCGCAACTGGATGGACTGGTACTATTCGTGGATGAGCGTGTGCGCCTCATCGCAAACGCCTTTTGGCCTGGACCGCTGACGCTGATCCTGCCCAAAAACGCCAGGGTCCCCACCGACCTCACCCCTTACCCAACCATCGGTGTGCGCATGCCAAACCTGGGCTTCACGCTAGCCTTGCTCAACGACACCGGTCCCCTGGCAACCACGTCCGCCAATATCTCCGGCGGCCCCAACCCGGTCGATGCCGCCAGCGTGATGGCACACTTGGGAGGCAAGATCGAACTGATCCTGGATGGCGGGCCTACGCCCGGCCCAACGGCTTCTACCGTGGCAGACCTGTCAGGAGCGGAGATCACGATCTTACGGCAGGGACCGATCACCCTGGCAAACCTGCAAGCCTTGTTTGATGAGGCGTAAATCAGCCCACACCGAACCTAAAACCGGTAGAACCACCTACTTACAAATTTTCCTAACCTTCAATTTCACCTGAAACCAACAGCACATCTGGTGCTCCTGTATGATCCTCACCAACTTGCGAGGGAATCGCATCGGGGATCTCGGTTTCGATATTACGAATGTGCGGGTTGGCAAACGCGATCCCGCTGGCTGCCATCAATAGCAACCCGCTGCAGATCATCATCAATCCGATTCCACGTCCAGGCCCCACGCCAATCCACCGCCCGACAAAGGTGTTGGCCAGTGCCCCACCCTCAACCAGCCAGGGGTTGAATACCTGGTCTGCCAGGACCCCGCTGAGAACATAGGCAAAGGGCATCATTGATAAGGAGATCATGCTGCGCGTAGCAAACACCCGCCCTTGCACGTCTGGGGCGACCTTCGCAGCAAAAATGGCTGAGCTGGGTCCGGAAGCAAAGGGGATAAAGAACATCAGGATGAACAATCCGGCGCTGATGTAACTCAACGAGGGCTGAAAACCTGCCACCCAAAAGCCCACTGAAGCCAGGGCAATAAAACCGATCACCGAATGGATCATGCGTTTCTTTGGACCACCCCAAATGCTCATTAACAGGCTGCCTCCCAACATCCCAACTCCCATCACGGTTTGCACCGCACCTAAGCTGGCAGCCGAGTTAAACGAAAGCACCAGCGGACCGATCGTAGCGCTGGAAAGATTTGCCATGAAATTCACGATTGCAAAATAGAACAGCAGCCCCAGTAAGCCGCGACGTTGTGCTAGGTAGCGCCATCCGAAAGCGACATCATCAAAGACTGAAATCTTCCGCCCTGCTTCTCCAACGGTCTTTTCCGGCTGTGGGATATGCACCAAGATCAAGGTCGTCAAGGCAATTAAATATGTGACCACATCGATCAGGATGATGCCCTGCATGCCAATTGTCGTGAAGAGGATGCCAGCTAACAACGGGGTGAGGATGTCGCTGATCGAGCCTCCCATTTGGACCATGCTGTTGGCACGGGTGAGCTGATCCTTTGGCACCAACATTACGATCGACGCGGCGTAAGCCGGCTGCTGAAAGGATGCAAAAATAGCCCCCATAAAACTGATCAGGTAGACCATCCAAACTTCCATCTGCCCTGAAAACAGCAATAACGCAGTCACGACGGTCACCACCCCAGAGAGCGAATCGGATATCAGCATGATCTTCTTGCGATTCCAGCGGTCAGTTAAGGCACCTGCGACGGGTGCAAGTAAAACGCGAGGCAGGATGGCAAACAGACCGGTCAGCGCAAAGGGGGTCGCCTGGCCGGTTTGCTCAAAGATCCACACAGCTAAAGCAAAACCGATCAGCCCCGAGCCAATCATTGAAAAAAGCTGACCAAACCAAATGATGAAAAAGGTTTTCATACCCTTGCGCGACTTATTCATGATCGTCGTCCCCTGAATCTTGTCCTTCCTCTTCACAAAAGCCAAAACTGGGGTAGAGAAAGCACGCAACAGCGTAACAGCTAACCTCGCCTTCTTCACTGAACTCATCAGGTAGGTCAGAAAATTCCTGCATCAATGCGGAAAACGCATCCACAAAGTGTTGATAGGTTTCTGTGCGTAAACGTTTCTTGAGTTTCTTGATGACCATATCACGCGGGTTGGGCTTGGCACCATGCTCAAGCTCGATGCGGCGTGCCTGCAAGCTGCGCAGGACGTCCTCACGGGTGGCATCCAAGGCAGATGTGACGACCCTGGTTATGTTTTCGTGTCCTTTATCCGAAGTGAAATTGAGCAGATCTTTATCAACATCGAAGGTGTCTGCTGTGATCCAGTAGATCTTTTCCATCATATTACTGACCATGCGGGTCTCTACCACCCTGATCAAACCCGAGGATTCCAGCAAATGGAAGTGATAATACAAGCGGCTCGGCGATAAACCCAATTGCTGTGCGACCTGGTTGACTGTTTGCGGCTTAGGGGCTAAGAGCTCAATGATCTGCAACCGCAAGGGATCGGTCAGCACCTTGAGCGTTTCCAGGTCCTTGATGATCAACCTCGGCAATTTTTGATTGTTGCTGTCTATGAAATTATCCTTGACCATTAAAATTATTTTTTATGATAAAGTAAGTTTAATCATAGGCGGATAAGGTGTCAAGTCACAACTTCAACCTCATCACCAAGCTATGGGAATTAAAGCAAAGAGCACCCCGTCTGACGGAGCGCTCTGATAGGTTATGAAATTTGTGTGATGTTGTGGTCGAATCAGCTATTCGAGCTCTTCAATTTCACCGATCTCTTCGATTTCTACCTTTTCGGCTTTCTTTTGTGCCTTCCGTTTGCGGAAGTATCGAACCAGGAAGTACACCACCACACCCAGGGGGATCAAGAAGGGCAGGCAGAAGATGCCAAACCAGATCAGGGCATCCACCAGGAATTGCCCGGCATCGATCAATGCCTCAATCGCTAGCTTCGCAGTACCTTGCGGTTCCCAACCCACGATCTCAATCGGCTGCAGCGAGCGCTTGGCGACAATATCCACCGACAAGGCTGAAAGGGCAGCAGATTCCTCTAGGTAGCGCATCCGACCTTTGACAATTTCGATCTCTCCCCGGTAAAAGGTCAATTCGCTGAAGACATCCAGAACATCCTGGGGATCTTGCGCGTCATCCATCAATTTAACCAGGGCCTGCTCAGCAGCTTCAAGGTTGCGCAAGCGTGACTCCAGGTCAGTAAATTCAGCCGTGACATCCTGACCTGAGACATTTTCCGAAAGCACATCATCCCTGGGGTTTGGTGTCAGGGTTTTGATCGATTCCATGATTGAATTCAGACGTCCAGCCGGCACCCTTATCCGCAAGTTGGCTTGGGGCAGCGTTCCCCGATCTGACTGCGTCCGGTATAGGTTTGAATTCACCACATACCCCCCGGCGTCTTCAGCCATTTGGATAATGGTTTGCATGGTTACTTCAGGGTCTTCCACTGCAATGCGCATTTCGGCGTTGTAAATCACCATGCGCTCAATCTCTTTGGCAGTTTCTCCAACTCCCGAGGTCAAACCACGCTCTTCAGCTTCAGCAAACTCTTGTTCCACGGCCATCTCGTAGCTGTCGTAGGCTGGCGCCATTGCTGGCGCTTCTATCACAGCATCTTGAGCAGCACGCATGGGCGCACACGCACCCAACACCATGCTTAACCCAAGCAAGATCATCACGAACCACAATTTAAGCTTGTTCATTGGCTTCTCCTTCACTGGTAATTATGATATTCATTATATAACTAAAAGACGTGATTTTTGATTAGAAAGTTCCACCCTATACAGCCGCAACTTGTTACTTAGCTTTGGCAACGCCTTTTTTCAAAAAATTTTAACCACTCATCATATGCTGGGCTCGGGGGGAGTGCAATCTCCAGCAGTAGGACTGCCTGATAAATTACAACAATGATGCGAAACTACCAGCCCTCTTCCAACCGGTACGCGTGTCTCTTGGGTAGCCCAGCAGCTAAAATTCGCTCCTGGACTTGACTTACATCATACGCCACCCTGTGATAGGTCCAACTGTCATCCTCGTCATCATAAATCATGTACGCTGATCGAGGGTCGTGATCACGCGGCTGACCAACCGATCCCGGGTTAACAATTGATTTATATTCAAGCCTGAATGGCTCATCCTGGACCATTTGTTGGTGCCGGGTTGAAAGGAGATGCTCGCCTTCCATCTGGTAAATGCACGGTAAATGCGTATGCCCAACCAGGCAGATGGGTGTTTCAAATTGGCGCATGTTTTTACGAGCTGTGCTCACATCCAAAATATATTCCCAAACCGGGTTACGTGGGCTACCATGGGCCAGGGTGATATGACCAATCACTTTAAGCTCATCCAATCCGGACAACCAATTCCGATTGGCTAAGCTCAACTCGGTCTCCAGCCAGGCTAAGGATGCCCTGGCCTCATTATTAAAGGCAAGGGTCTCAATTTCTCCCAAAATTGCCGCATCATGGTTGCCCTTGACGCATTGCAGGCCTGGCAGTGTCCTGACCCGCTCAAAACATTGATTGGGATCAGGCCCATACCCAACCAGGTCCCCTAAACAGAGCACGCGTGAAAACTCGCCTGCATCCGCAAGAACAGCGTCCAAAGCAGTCAGGTTGGCGTGCACATCCGAGATGATCAGGGTACGCATTAACTAAGGCATGTAAAAATTGAAGGTCCAGGTGCCGTCTACCGATGTCACACCTGAATAAAGTCCCATAATCACGACCCACGTATTTCCAGGTTTGAGCCTGAAAGCCTCACCCTCAGAATCAATAAACTGGATCGGCTGGGTCCTGCTGGGCGTCCTCCAGGTCAAATCATAAGCTTGGCCATCACGGAAGACAACTGCACGTTGGCCGCTGTAATTATCCCACAACGAAATATCATGCAAGGTGGGGGTGATTTCATCATGATTAGCTAATAGCACGACTACATTCGAGAAAGCCAGCTGCTGATCATTCACCCGGTCCACCAGGGGGATCAAATCAATATCCTGCCCTTCTGCGTTGTCAATCCAGCGCAGGTAATATCCACTTTCTTGATCATAGCGCCATTCGTTTGGGTTGACTTGTGAAAAGCGGATGGCTATCTGATTGGCCTCCTGCCCGCCATCTGGCGCATTCATATCAAAAGCCATGCCCTCCAACACATAACGTTGATTGATCACACCTCGCCTGGCAACAATTTGTGTGAGCGCTTCGGAGTTTGCAAAAACACTGGTGACGATATTGCGGCCATCATCACAAATTCCGGGGCACAACGTCTTATCACTGATCACCCGGTTGTCAAGAATATTCCTGATATGTCCGAAAACGGTCGGATCAGCGGAAACCATCCCAAGAACGCCTTCATAAAGGCTCACAATATAGGGGTCAACCAAACGACCCGAACGCACGGGCCCGATCATATCGGCATCCTGTCCATAATAAAGCCCGATAAATCGGTTGCCACCACCGCCAGTATAGTATTCAAACACCATATCTGCGGATGACAAGCCCGCATGCGGACGTCCTGAAATCGGGTAATTGGCAACCTTCACAAATACCGGTCGTCGATCGAGGATCGACGGATCTTCTACCGGCAGCCCCGTCAGTGGGTTAACATTTTCAGGAAAATCAACCGGACCAACGGGTCCAACTGTAGGAAAAAGTGTTGGTGTAGATGTAAATGTCTCGGTTGGTGTCACTGTTGGTAATTCAGCCGGTGAAGGCATAACCGTTGCTGTGTCACTCGATATAGCGGCTAAGGTTTGCGCTGCATATGTGCCCGCCAGGTTAAGATCGACAGGTTCCTCGCTAGAGCATGCTGATACCAAGACCATTAATACGGCGAGAATGACGATTGTAATAAGCTGCTTGTTTTTCTTCATTGTTTTCACCTTTGATTGGTTCACAATATTGTATAACACTTCAATTTATGATTATAATCGCAAAAATTTCCGAATGCAATTTAATCAAAACCTGTGAGCTTCATTCAAAACTCATCACCGGATGCGGTCTATGATCTCTGCCACCATGTCATACCGGCTGAAGGCAGGCATAAAATAAACGCCCTGGAAATCAGCTTGCAGGTTCTGGATGAGTTCAACCGCAATTTTCTCGCCCTCAAGCGCAGCAGCGTCTCCTGCAGCCGCCATCCGGTTTTGGATATCTTCTGGGATCTGGATCCCAGGCACCTCATTGTGCAAAAAGCGGGCATGCCGGTCGGTGACGAGCGGTAAAATACCAACCAAAACTGGGATGCCCAACGCGCCATTCTCCTGCTGGTAAAGCTCTAAGAATGCACGTGCTTTTTTTACATCAAACACCGGTTGGGTCATGAAAAAATCCACCCCGGCATTGATTTTCTTTTGCAAGACGTGGATCTCGCGCCCCGGGTTCCCAGGACACAGGTTCAAAGCCGCACCCACAAAGAACGATGTGGGCTGACCAATCAAACCGCCGGAATGATCTACGCCGGTATTGAACTCCTCTTTGATTAACCTGATCAACCCGGTCGGCACCAGGTCGTAAGAGTCGCTGGCATCAGGGTAATCGCCAATGGCGGTCGGGTCGCCCATCACCACGAACACATTGCGGACGTTCATGGCATGCGCTGCCAGCAGGTCACCCTGGACGCGTAGCAGATTTCGCCCGCGAGTCGGGAAGTGCAGCGTGGTCTCAATCTCGAATTTGGACTGGATCAGGTGGCAGACCGCCCAGGGGCTCATGCGCATGCGAGCCATTGGGCTGTCGGCAACGTCAATCACATCAGCGCCTGCATCTGCCAGCAGTGACGCGCCTGCCAGCAGCTTGTGGGTTGATAAACCCCGTGGCGGATCCATTTCCACGGCAATCACAAATTTCCCTGCTTCCAACTTATGCGCCAGCTGCGACTGGTCTTCAGCTGGCGCTTGTTCCACTTCGGCTGCGCTATCCACATCGGCGATAACGCTCACCAATGCATCCTTTGATGTCCTTGCAATCGCATCCGCCATCATGGCAATGTGCGCTGGGGTCGTCCCGCAGCACCCTCCGATCACATCCGCCCCAGCTCGCCAGAATGATAGCGCATAATCTCGAAAATATTCCGGCCCAGCAGGATACATGATGCGCCCACCAACTTTTTCCGGGAAACCTGCGTTAGGCATCACCGAAAAGCGACCCTCCGGAACAGCAGCCTTCATCTGCCGTAAGATGCGCAGCAGCTGGGCAGGTCCGCCGGAACAGTTGACGCCGATCACATCCACGCCATACTCCGCCATCCGCAGGGCAACTTCCTGGGGTGTATTCCCCAGCAAGGTCCGCCTGTCCCGGGTAAAGGTCATCGAGGCGATCACCGGGATTTGCGGATCGACATGCCGGGCGGCGTCGACGGCTGCCCTGACGGCATACAGGTCCACCATGGTTTCGATCAAGATCACATCCACGCCCGCCTCAACCAGGGCGCTGATTTGCTGCACATACACCTCAAATGCCTCGTCGGTCTGGATCCTGCCAAACGGCGCCAGCGGCACCCCTAAGGGACCAACATCACCACCAATCAGCACATCTTTAAACGAAGCCAAAACCACCCGCTGCACCAGGTTGACCGCCGCTGCGTTGACCTCCTCAACCCGGTCTTCCAGCCCATGCCGATCCAGCTTGGTGCGGTTAGCGCCGAAGGTATTGGTCTTGATCAATTCTGCCCCAGCTTGAATGTAATCACGGTGGATATCAGCTACAACTGCCGGCTGCGTCAGGTTTAACGCATCAAAGCAGGCATCAATCCTGATGCCGCGCTCATGCAGCAGGGTGCCCATCGCGCCGTCCGTGATGATGGGGCGATCCGATTGCGCTAGTCGAGCGATAAATTTATTGGTTTGTTCACTCATGATCTTGTTCCTGGTCTTCAGTCGTTCAATAATTGTTCCACGCGGCTGGTGCCCACCGTGTAGTACTTGGCATCTGGGTGGTGGACGATGATCGCCGCCGTGGACTGCTCGGGCACCAGTTGGTACGCAGAGGTTAAGCTCATTCCCAAGGCAGATTCGGCCGGCAGCAACGTAAATACTTTGCGATGGTCTTCCAGCTCAGGGATCGCCGGGTAGCCCCAGGAGTAGCGTTTGCCGCGCTCAGGGGATAAACCCAATTCACGCCGGATATGCGCATGCAGGTAATCGGCCGCAGCCTCAGCCATCTGAACCGCCAGCCCATGCAGGTAATAGCCCTCGGTATATTCTCCGGCCGCATCCAACATTTCAAAGCGTTGCGTGGCTGCGTGCCCCACGGTCACCACCTGGAAGGCAACCACATCGATCCTCCCAGACGCAACAGGTGCAAAATAATCCGCCAGGCACAACCCCTGCCCCCCCTCCTGCCTGGGGAAGTCAAACCTCTCAATCACCTGGGGCTTCCCTGTTTCAAGCGAATTAGGGTCATACAGCAGCAGGCAATCACCCTCCGACTGGCAGGGCCAGTAGCCATACACACCCTGGGGTTTCAGCCAGCCTTCCTGCTCCGCAGCTTTGCGCATGCGTTCCAACCGCAGATCAAATTCGGCCTTGAGCTGATCCCAGGCTTCACCGTGGGTGTTTTTTGCGCCCCACGACAGGCGATAGAGCTCATTGATCGACAGGTGTTCGCCGACCATCACCAGGGGCATATCCATCACAACGTGCGGACCCCAATGCGGCGGCGCAGGTAATTCTTCCAATGTGGGGACAGCTGGGCTGCGCTGACCGCTGGACAGCCGATTCTTGCCCCCCAGCTCCCGACCCAGCTCAAAATCAGCCGCTTTGTAGACGGTTTCGATCAACACCGCCCGCTTACCAGGGTTCATTAAGGCATCCATGGTCGCCAGACCCTCAAAGGCATCCTTGCAGTAGAACACACCCGGGTCGTAATAATGGCCAGCTTCCGTCTGCAGGATGCGCTTACCAAAGCGGGGGTTGATGGCCGCCCCGCCGATCAGCACCGGGATCGCCAGGCCGCGTCGATCCAACTCGTTGACGATCAACGGCATCTGCTTGCTGGTGCTCACCAGCAGTGCGCTCAACCCGATGGCATCCGCCCCCTCCTCCACCGCGCGTGAGATGATCGTCTCCGCCGGGACCTGCTTGCCCAGGTCGACTACGCTGTAACCGTTGTTTGAGAGGATCGTCTTGACCAGGTTCTTGCCGATATCATGCACATCGCCGTAGACCGTCGCCAATACCAGCTTGCCTTTAGTCACACCTTCCTTCCGCTCCAGGAAGTTTTCAAGGTACCCAACCGCGATCTTCATCACTTCTGCACTCTGCAGCACAAAGGGCAAAATCAGCTCGCCAGCGCCGAATTTATCGCCGACATCCTTCATCGCCGGCAGCAGCACCTCATTCAGAATGGTCACCGCCGTTTCTGATTTTGGGGCGATTGGGTCACGCTCGAGGATTTCATCAATATCCGCGGCGACATCCGCCTTATGACGGTGCAGAATACGCCAGTGCAGACGCTCCGCCGGAGTCAGCGTAGACAGATCAAGTCTGCCTTCAGCCTGGCCGCCGCCGTCGTCTGCAACCGTTTCAAAATATGCAATCAGTTTGGCAAGCGCATCCTCGTGTTTATTGAAAATCAAATCCTCAGCCAAAGCCCGCTCGTTGTCAGGGATCTCGGCATATGGTTTGATATGCGCCGGGTTGACAATCGCCATATCCAGGCCGGCATTCACCGCGTGGTACAGCATCACGCTGTTAAGCACCGCTCGCGCCGGACGGGAAAGGCCAAAGGACACGTTGCTCACGCCCAGGGAGGTCAGCACCCCGGGCAGTGCAGCCTTGACACGACGTATGCCTTCCAAGGTCTGAACCGCAGAATCACCCAATTCAGGGTCGCCTGTCGCCAAGGTGAAGGTCAACGTATCGTACACCAGGTCTTCAGGCCGCAGACCGTAATCGCCGACCGCTAGGTCGTAAATGCGTTTGGCGATCTCAACTTTACGTTCAGCAGTTTTGGCCATACCGACTTCATCAATCGTCAGCACGATCACCGCCGCGTTAAATTGCTTTGCCAGCTTGAAGATCTGACCGGCTTTCTCCGGGCCTGATTCAAGGTGCGTTGAGTTGACCAGGCTGCGACCGGGGTTGGCCTTCAATGCCGCTTCGATCACATCAACCTCAGTCGTGTCGATCACCAAAGGTACCGGGACCGCGTTGGCCAGCTTCTTGACCAGCGCCCGCATCTGGTCTGCCTCGTCTGCCCGTTCGGTCAGCGCCACGCACAAATCCAGCCCATGGGCACCGCTTTCAACCTGCTGGCGCCCCATTTCGACGATCGCATCAAAATCCTCGGCCATAATCAACCGCTTGAATTTGCGCGAACCCTGGGTATTGAGCCGTTCGCCGATCAGGAACGGCGGCGGCTGCTGGGTCATTGAGACCGCCTGCACCGGCGAAGCCAATTCTGCTGCCCGCTCAGGCTCGGGTGGTTTGGGTCGACCGCGATCCAAGCGCGCATCGATCAACGCAATGTGATCCTCGCGGGTGCCGCAGCACCCGCCGATCACCCGTACGCCAAAGTCATTCACAAATTCCAGCAGCAGGTCAGCGAACGGTTCAGGTTCCATTGGGTAGACTGCCTCGCCATCGACATTCAACGGCAGGCCGGCGTTGGGGATGCAAGATACGGGCAGGTGTGAATTTTCCGTCAAATAGCGGATCGGCTCACGCATGTAATCCGGACCTGTGGAGCAGTTCAGCCCGATCACATCAATGCCCATCTCTTCCAAAATCGCCCGCGCAGCGGCGATGTCCGTCCCCAGCAGCATGCGCCCAGTGGTATCAAGGGTGACCTGCGCTTGGATCGGCAGCACCTGCCCTGTCTCGGCGAAGGCAGCTTTGATGCCCACGATCAGCGCTTTCACCTCCAGGATATCCTGTGACGTTTCAATCAACAGCAGGTCTGCCCCCCCCTCGATCAGGCCTACGGCTTGCTCCCGAAACACATCTACTAGGTCATCAAACCGGATATCCGACATCTGTGGATCCTCAGTTGAAATCAACTTCCCGCTGGGGCCGATCGAACCGGCCACAAAGCGTGGTTTGTCGGCTGTCGAAAATTCATCCGCCAGGCGGCGCGCCAGGGCAGCCGCTGCCCGGTTGATCTCTAAAACCCGCTCGCCCAAACCGAATTCTCCCAATGTCAGGCGGTTAGCCCGGAACGAATCGGTTTCGATCACATCCGCACCGGCCTCCAAAAAAGAGCGATGGACCTTTTCGACCGCCTGGGGGTAGGTGATCACCAGGTAATCGTTGCAGCCTGCCGTGCGTTCACCCCCGAAATGCTCAGGCGTTAAGCCCTGCCGGTCGAGGTTGGTGCCCATGGCGCCATCAAATAACAGCACGCGTTGATCTAAGGCGTCTAAATAACGCCGGTTGGTGAATGCTTTGGGGTCTGCTGCCATACCATGTCCTTCCTGGTTCAAGGTATCTTCTGCACGATGGCTGTTAAACAAGTCACCTCTCAGTGGTTGAGAGGTGCCGATACCTGGGTGTAACTTCACCTCATCTTCCAGAACTCCCCGTTTTGGGGTCTGCCGGATTTGGCACCTGCGAAATCGATCGTGGTTGCCGAGGCATCAATGGGCCGGTCCCTCCACCTCTCTGGATGAGTCTGATAATGAGACAAATCTTATCACATTTGCTGGCTAAAGTCAATTTCAGTGGGAGGGTGTTGATAAATATAAAATCTAATTATTGGTTGGAAGGTAGGGGCGATGCATGCATCGCCCCTACAGTTTAATGTAAATAAATACCACTATATTGACGGTTCTAAACCGATTAATCAAGAAAATCGTTAGCCTGTCCATTTTTCAACACCTCTGGGATGAGCGTGGAGGCCAATCGTAAAGTAAATTTGTTGAACGAAAGTGAACTTATATCCAAATGTTTGATGGCAATTCATAAGACAACCCATCCCAACCACTCCCTGCTCGAATGGCGCTTCGCTCCAGGAAGGGAACTAGTGACCGGTGGCGAATAAATTGATTGATACGATTATTATTCGTGATTGAATATGGTGATTGAATGTGGTTATTAAATCCAATATTTTTTCCACTTGCTCACAAAACAATATGGATTAGAGATAAATATGAGAAGTTTTTATATTTTTAGATTTCTAAAATAATTATGTGAACATTAATTGAGACGAGTCAATATACCAAAATTATCATTCACAATCCACCGCTCAGAACCCACTTCTCCTCTTTATCGCCGCCAATACCCCCATCGCAGTTACAAATCCGGGGTTCTCCGGCATGATAAACGCCCGCTGGTAAAAACCGCCCACCAGGGTAATCTCCCGTTTGACCGATGCCAAATCCAGCGTATGTCCGATCAAGATGATCTCATCCAGACCGGCAGCATCGGCGGCGTTGATGGCGATCACGGCGATCACCTGCGCTACCAGCCGCACCAGCCCGGCGGCCAGGTCCTCACGACGGAACTCACCCCCCTCGATCAATTTTCCCAGGTTGACTGCGTTGGCATCCGCCGGCAGCCGGCCAACCTCACCGCCCACCGCTTCGCTCAACATGATATCCACCGCAGACGCGTCCCCTGCCAGCGCCAGCCGGTCGATTTCCCGCACATCCGCCGTGCCGAGGATCAACCGCGATAAACCCTGCAGCGTGCCCCCGCCCACCGCCGAGCCGGTCACATGGCTAACCTCATCACCCCTGGCCGCCACCATCGCCGTCCCCGTGCCAGCGCTGACCACCAGCCCTTCTGCCGCACCGGCTGCCGCCAGCCCGCCCCACCCCAGGGCGCACATCTCATCCACCTGATGCAAGCGATGCCCATCCAGCACCTCGGGTAAGTCCCGATACAGCCCGCCGGTCACACCGATTTGCACGTCTGGACCTAAATCACCCCCCACAACCACCAGCGCCTGGCGCACCTGGTCAATCACGCCCTGGTATTGATTCTCAAGTTTAACCCTATGCAGACCCCTGGCATCTTCCCACACCAGGTCGATGTTCGACAGCCCCATATCCACTGCAATTCGTGTTGTGTCCATACTGACTCCTCGTGTCATTCTCACTCTGGCTAGATTTTACCGCGTTCCCACCTGGCTGCGCGCCCCCTCGTTCGAATGGGCTGATTTAATCAATCCAACCGCCGCATTATGCGTTACAATACTTAAGCATAGGAGCAGATTATGAAGCGACCACGACCCTCATTTTTACGGACTTTTTTGCCCCTCTCGTTGGTTTTAACCTTGATCGGCTGGGGAGGGCTATGGATCGTCGTCAGCGGCACCCTGCCCACCCTCGGGCCGCGTTGGCTGTTCTTTTTCCTGGGCGTGGTCGCCCTGAGCGGGCCTGCCCTCCCGATCACCTATTACCTCAACCAGCGTTTTCCCAGCGACCCACCGGTGGACGGCATGGTGATCGTGCGCCAGGCGCTGTGGGTGGGTGTGTTTGGCAGCACTCTGACCTGGCTGCAGCTCGGCCGTGTCCTGACACCTGCCCTGGCTTTGATTTTGGCCGGCGTGTTCGTCCTGATTGAATTCCTCTTGCGCTTATTCGAACGCAGCCGCTGGAATCCCAATGGTGACGAATAACCCTGTTTAGTGAAAAAGAGATGAAATCATGTCCCCCCTGAACCAGTTGCCTTCCGTCGATCACCTCCTGGGTTTACCCAAAATGGACAAACTTCTCGAGTCCTACGGCCGTCCATTAACCATTGAGGCTTGCCGAGCGGTTCTCGATCAAATCCGCCAGGCATACATCGACAATAAAGCCCCCCTGCCCGAAGAACAGGAGATCATCACCCGCGTCCGTGAGCAATTAGAAGCCTGGCTCAAGCCCTCCCTGATCCCATTGATCAACGCCACCGGCGTGATCCTGCATACCAACCTGGGGCGGGCACCCCTCAGCCGGGCGACCCGCAATGCGATCAGCGAGGCTGCAGAAGGCTATACCAACCTGGAATTCAACCTTGAAACCGGCAAGCGCGGTAAACGCTCCGTACATGCCAGCCGCATCCTGGCCCAACTGACAGGGGTCGAAGCCGGCTTTGTCGTCAACAACAACGCCGGTGCCGTCCTGTTGGTGCTCTCGGCCCTGGCCAGCGGCAAAAAGGTGATTGTCTCCCGCTCGCAGCTGGTCGAGATCGGCGGTGGTTTTCGCATCCCGGATGTGATGCGTCAGTCTGGCGCAAAATTGGTGGAAATCGGCACCACCAACCGCGTCCATTTATATGATTATGAAGCTGCACTTGAAAACGAAGCGATTGCCTTGGTGATGGTCGCCCATCACTCTAACTTCAAGGTGATCGGATTCCACAGCGAGCCTGACCTGCAAGAAATTGTGGCAACTGCCCATCAACACGGCGTGCCAGTCGTGCACGACCTCGGGTCGGGCGCCATGCTCGACACCGCCAATTACGGTTTGACCCATGAGCCCATGGTGCAGGAATCAGTGAAAGCCGGCTGTGACCTGGTGTGCTTCTCAGGTGACAAGCTCCTCGGCGGACCCCAGGCAGGGATCATCATCGGTAAAAAGGACCTGATCAAAACCATCCGGGTGCACCCCTTAGCCCGTGCCCTGCGATGCGGCAAGTTGACCCTGGCTGCCATCAACGCTACCCTGACCCACTACCTCAAGGATGAAGCCGAACGGGAAATTCCCATCTGGCAGATGATATCCAAACCCCTCGATGCCATTCAAACCACGGCAGAAAATTGGGTGCAATACCTGGGGGAAGGCGAAGTGATCGCCGGTTGTTCCACCGTGGGTGGCGGCAGCCTCCCGACTGAGGAGATGCCGACCTACTTATTGGCGCTCAATCCCGCCAAGCCGGATGCGTTCATGAAAACCTTACGCAACGCGCACCCCCCCGTGATCGCCCGCATTGAAGACGACCGGGTTTTGCTTGACCCCCGAACGGTCTTCCCCGAACAGGAGGCAGCTTTACTGCGAGTCCTCCTTGAGGCCATAAAAAACCCACAACCAGAATAAGCCAAACCAGGGAAAGAACCCCACGATGAAATCTGACCTCAACCAATACCTACAAGATAACCAGGCGGACGCCCTGTGGATCACCGGGCCTGCCCAGCACAACCCACCCATGGTCTACCTGACCGGCGGCGGTCACATGACCCAGGCAGACGTCATCCTGCGAGCAGGCGCAGAGCCCGTCCTATGCCATGCCCCCATGGAACGTGATGAAGCCGCCAAAACGGGCTTAACCACCCTGAATTACAGCAAATACCCCCTCAAAGACAGGCTGGGGCAAGCAAAAGGTGACCGCCTGGTCGCCCATGCGTTGCTCTACAAACACATCTTCGAAGAGCTCGGCCTAACCCACGGCAAAGTCATCCTGTACGGTAGAACCGATGCTGGCAAAATGCTCTCCACGGTGAATCAGCTCCAGGAGATGCTGCCGGGGTTGTCCTTCCATGGGGATATGGAAGATGCCATCCTGCTCCAGGCCATGGCCACCAAGGAACCTGCTGAAATCGAACGCATTCGCGCAATGGGAAAGATTGTCGTTGAAGTTGTCTCACGCGTGGCGGAATTTCTTTCGAACCACCTGGTTGTTTACGAGCTCTTAATGAAAGAGGACGGCGTCCCACTAATGATTGGAGATGTCAAAGCGAAGATCAACCTGTGGCTGGCAGAACTCGGGGCAGAAAACCCGGAAGATACCATCTTCGCCATTGGTCGGGATGCCGGTGTGCCCCACAGCAGCGGCACACCCACCGATCCCCTTGCCCTGGGACAAACGATCGTCTTCGACATCTTCCCCTGTGAAAAAGGCGGCGGTTATTTCTATGATTTCACCCGCACCTGGTGCCTGGGGTACGCGCCAGATGAAGCCCAGTTACTGTATGACCAGGTCAAATCGGTCTACGACCAGGTGGTCTCAGAACTGCAAACCGGGCTCAACGCAGCCCATTTCCAGGACCGCACCTGTGAGCTGTTTGAAGCGATGGGTCATCCGACCACCCGCCAAGACCCGGCCGTTGAGTCGGGCTATGTGCACTCCCTGGGTCACGGGGTTGGCTTGAACATCCACGAGAAACCCTGGTTCAGTCAAAAAGAGGACCCCTCCAACATCCTCGTCCCAGGTTCCGTCTTCACCATCGAACCCGGCCTGTACTACCCGGACCAGGGCATGGGGGTCCGCCTGGAAGACACCTATTATGTCACCCCTGAAGGCACATTCGAAAAGTTCGTGGACTTTCCCATGGCATTGTGCCTGCCGATGGGTGGAAAGAAGAGGTAAGCTGATATGTCCCTCCCCCCAGCACGCATTCTTGGTATCGAAACCTCCTGTGACGAGACCGCGGCCGCGATTGTCAGTGACGGCCGTGTGATCGAATCGAGCGTAGTTGCCAGCCAGGTCGACCTGCACGCCCAGTACGGCGGGGTCTTCCCGGAACTGGCTTCGCGTGAGCACGTTAAAGCGATTCACCCGATCGTCCAGGGCGCTTTGCAGGGTGCCCATCTGAATATTGAAGATATCGATGGGATCGCCGTCACCCAGGGACCGGGTTTAGCTGGATCGCTGGTAGTTGGGGTTAACATGGCCAAAGGGATAGCCCTGGCAGCGGGTAAACCCCTGATCGGCGTTAACCACCTGGAAGGCCACATCTACTCGGCCTGGCTCTACCCGGCCAACGCCAGTCCCCACCAGGCGCCGCGTTTCCCGCTGCTGGCTTTGCTGGTTTCTGGCGGGCACAGTGAACTGGTCCTGATGACGGAGCACCTGACCTACCAGCGGCTGGGCGGCACGCTGGACGATGCCGCCGGTGAAGCCTTTGACAAAATCGCCCGCCTGCTTGACCTGCCCTATCCAGGGGGACCTTCGATCCAAAAAGCAAGCGCAGCGGGTAAAGAAACCGCTTTTAACTTCCCCAGGGCAACCCTGGAAGGCACCTGGGATTTCTCCTTCAGCGGGGTCAAAACAGCCGTCCTGAGAACGGTCGAAGCCCTGCGGGCTGAAGGCCGTCCCCTGCCGATCGCAGACCTGGCGGCCAGTTTCCAGGCGGCTGTGGCTGACGTCCTGGTTGTAAAAACCCTGCTGGCGGCTAATGAGCACAAAGTCAGGGAGATCATCGTCGCTGGGGGTGTTTCCGCTAATAAGCGCCTGCGAGAGAAGATCCTCTCCGAAAGCGCCCGACCGGTCCACATCCCACCACTTTCATTGTGCACCGATAATGCAGCCATGATCGCTGGCGCAGGCTATTACCATTACATCCAGGGAGATTTCAGCGCCTTTGATATCGATGTTCAGCCCACCTGGCCGCTTTCGTGATCCTGTCACATGTAACCGATCCCCAGCTTTATACATCCAATGAGTAACGACAACAATACGCAAACGGTTGAGCTCACAGCCCTCCAACGCGGCGATAGAGGCGCATTTGCGCTGATGGTCGATGCCAATTCCGATCAGATTTACCGGCTGGCATTAAAAATGCTTGGAAACGAACAGGATGCTGAAGACGTACTGCAGGAAACTTTCATCAAAGCCTTCAAAAACATCCATCGTTTTGAAGGCCGTTCAAAACTCTCGACCTGGCTTTACCGCATTGCAGTCAACGAATCCTTGATGATCTTACGTAAGCGCAAAGGGATAACGGTCGATATTGACCAGGACTTTGAAACAGATGATGGAGAGCTGATGCCCAGGCAGATCACAGATTGGTGCTGCTTACCAGAAAAAGAGCTGATGAGCGCCGAAACCCGCCATGCGATCGACCAGGCGATCAAAACCTTATCGGACACCAACCGGGCAGCCTTCCTGCTAAGGGATGTCGAAGGGCTTTCCACCCAGGAAGCCGCTGAGGTGCTCAATATCAGTGAGTCCGCCCTGAAAGTGCGCCTGATGCGTGCCCGCATGGCCTTGCGTGAGAGCCTGACGGGTTATTTTTCCGACAAGATGCAGAGTAAAGTCTGATGAAGCACCACAATCATTCAAACTGTCAGGAAATCATGGAGCAGCTCAACGCCTATATCGATGGCGAGCTGGACTCTAGCCTGTGCAAACAGCTTGAATCACACCTGGAAACCTGTACGGACTGCCAAGTGGTGCTCAATACCCTCAACAAAACGATCGAGCTGTGTCGGAAGGACGGCCGAGAAACCACCCTCCCGCCGGATGCCCGTCAGCGCTTATTGGCCAGCCTAGGCCTGGATGATGATGCCCAGCAAGAAGGATGACGACCTAATTCAAGGTCCATCCTCGCAGCAGGCAGATCATTCGCAAAAATGTAAGGAAACAGCCGCACGGTTGCGAGCGGGCATGACCTGTCCCATCTGCCATCAGGCCCAGTTGGATTACGATGGGATGCTGCAATTAATCTGTCCCCGGTGCGGCGTGTTAGAAACCGGGACATTTACCTGATAATTAAACCACTACCTCCGTTGGAGGTCAGAAAGGAAATGAGCAAATGGAGAGTAAAGTCGTTTGGAAAGGTGGGATGGCCTTCACGGGGAGTTCGGATTCGGGTTACCTGATCCCCCTGGATTCCAAGAAAAAGGCCGGCGGTCAGGACATGGGCTTTCAGCCGCTACAGTTATTTGCCATTGGGCTGGTGGGCTGCACTGGGATGGACGTGATCTCAATCTTGCAAAAGAAACGCCAGGAGGTCACTGAATTTGAGGTCTCTGCCCACATTGAGCGGGCGGAAGAACACCCCAAGGTTTTCACCAAGATCGTCATTGAATACAAAGTGACTGGGAAGGACATCGACCAACAGGCTGTGGAGCGGGCAGTCGAACTCTCAGAGACCCGCTATTGCCCGGCCCAGGCGATGTTGGAAAAAGCAGCTGAGATCAGCCACAAGATCACTATTCTGGATGCAGACTGACACACAAAACTTTCAACTCGTTCGTTGAGACAGACACTTATCCCGCTTCATCATGATCGGGGATCAGGGTTTCCACTTCGCGGATAGCTTTGATCCGGTAAGCTGCCAATCCGACACCGGCCACCAACACACCGCTCAGCAGGATCAATAACGCCATCCCCCCACCGGGAGTAGATCCAAAGATCGAGCTCAACAGGCGGGTCACCCCATGCTGTGGGGCTGCCAAGGCCGGCTCAAACACGCGATCTGCCAGGGGGCCGGCCAAGGCCATCGAAATGGGCGAGGTGATTTGGGCGATGAACCGCCGCACTGAGAAGACCCGTCCCTGCACCTCTGGCGCCACCTTTGACTGCCAAATCGCCTGGCTTGACCCATTCAACAGCGGGAAAACGAACATCATAATGAAGTGCGCAGCCAGCCAGTACGGCAGCGCCCGCCCAAAGCCCATCAACCCCAGCCCCAACAAACCGCTCACCCCCCAGCCGAATAAGATACCATAGATCTTCTTCTTAGGCCCACCCCAAGCTGTCAGGATCAAACCCCCGGCCAACCCACCAATCGCACCGGCGGATTGCACAGAACCCAGGATGGTCGCATTTCCCTGGGTGCTGGCCAACACCATCGGCGTCATTAGGGTATATCCCACGGAAAAGAACAAATTCCCCATAAAAAACATTAATTGCAGATACAACAAACTCGTCCGGTTGAAAAGATAACGAAAGCCGTAAATCAACTCCCGAGTAAAGGCACCTTTTGAACGATCCACATGTTTACGTTTTGGTTCTGGCACTAAAACGACCCCCAGAAAGGTCAAAGCGATGGCCAAGGTTGCCAGATCGATCAGGATGATGCCGGTGAACCCGATCATGGGCAGCAGGAACCCGGCCAAAATCGGAGCGATGATCCCCACCCCGGAACCCGCCATCGAGATCATGCCGCTGGTGCGGGCATAGTGCTTCTTGGGCACCATCAAGCTAATGGCCGCTGAATACGCCGGCCACTGAAAAGCGCCAAAAATTCCAGCCACTGATCCGGTCAGGTACAAATGCCAGATCTCCAGGTTTCTCGTCTGCAATAAGACCAAGATAACGACGGTCACTAACCCAGCGCCGATGTCGCTCAACGCCATCACCAGCTTTCGGTTCCAGCGATCGACCAGCACCCCAGCAAACGGTGAAAAGATAATTAAGGGTGCAAAGGAGAAGAAGCCAATCATGGCCAACGGCGTTGCTTGCCCGGTTTTTTCCCAAGCCCAGATGCCCATGGCAAAATGGGTCATTTGCGAGCCGACCATGGAAAACACCTGCCCAATCCACACCAGGACGAACCCGCGCAGACCAGATGGTTTAGGTGACATGGGTGCCGCCTTTATTGTTTAATAAATTGTGGATTGAGAAATTTCGATATCGTGACAACCATATCTCCAATCGTGAAAGCCGCATGAATGAGCGCCATTTCAATAAGTCAAGATTCCTCCGTAGAGCTGTTGCATGCAACGTCTATGCGTGATCAAGATCCGAAAAATACGATTTTCAATCATTTAAAATACCGTTCAACCTTTTCGGTTCTTTAATTGATATTGCCCAGGTCGGTACTTAATTGGGTAAAATCAGGGACTGAATCAAGGACAATAACCTGTTGATCAATCAGACAATCCGTAAAACAATGCTTCTGCTCCTGGGGGTTGTGATCCTCCTTGGGGCCTGTGCGCCGACTGGTGAGGTCGAGATCGCACCTTCCGCAACCCCAACGCTGGAGCCAACGGCGGCACCTACAGAAACACCGACCGCCATCCCGGAGCCGTCACCCACACCCACGCCCCTTCCCCTTGATGGTCAGCAGACGCAGTATTTCATCGACGCCACGATCAATTATTATAATCGCTTTATCTCCGCCACCAGCCGGGTAATCTACACCAATAAGACCCAGGTACCGCTGAATGAGATCGTGTTCATCATCTACCCCACCATCTTCCAGGATGCAATCTTTATCCGGTCCATTAAATTGGGAGATGGCACCGCCATCTCCATTTTCAACTGGGAAAGCCACCGCATGCTGATCCCCCTGGAAGAACCGCTGCTGCCGGGTGAGCAGATTGAAATTGTGCACGAATTTGAATTGTATATGCCCAACAGGGAGGGCACCTTCGGGCAAACCGGGCGTCAGCTTAACTTGGCTTACTGGTTCCCCATCATCCCGCCTTACGATGAGGAGCAAGGCTGGTTGGTCTACGAAATCTCCATCGTCAACAGCATGATCGTCGGCGAACACCTGGTGTTTGAAGCGGCCGACTTCAATGTAACACTAGCATTTTCAGATCGCCGTGAAAACTTTAGCATTGCGGCGGGCGCGCCGGCCAACGAAACTGACGATGTGATCAACTACCAGCTGAATCTCGCCCGCACCTTTACCATTTCAATCAGCGATATCTTCACCGTCACAGAACGCCAGGTGGATGGCATCACGATCCTCTCCTATGCTTTTCCTGAGGATGCGGCTTCAGGAGAGGCAGCCGCAGACATCACGGTCGATGCCGTCAGGCTGTACAGCGAGCTGTTTGGCCCGCCTGAACGCGATTTGATCAGCGTTGTCGAAGCAGACTTTTTACACGGGATGGAATTTGACGGGCTGATTCTATTGAGCCGCGGCTTTTATATGTTTCATGATGGCACACCCAAAACCAATTTAACCATCATCACACCCCATGAGATTTCGCATCAATGGTTCTTCAGCCTGGTCGGGAATAACCAGGCACTGGAACCCTGGCTGGATGAAACCCTGGCAACCTATGCGGAAGTCCTGTTCTATGAACGTTACTATCCTGACCTGGTCGAGTGGTGGTGGGAAAACCGCGTCGACGGGCATGGGCCAAGCGGGTATGTGGATAACACCATCTACCTTGAGGCCGGCTATGATGCTTACCGCAACAGCGTCTATTTGAATGGTGCCCGTTTCATGCAAGAATTGCGCGAAGCTGTCGGCGAAGAAGCCTTCTTTAACTTTCTTTATGATTACGTTCGATCCCACCGCTACCAGATTGCCACCGGTGAAGATTTTTGGCGCACCCTGCAAGCGCACACCGCTGCAGATCTGAGCGATATTGTTGCGCGCTATTTCTCAACACCCCCTGCCATCCCCTAACCGAAAGCCCATCTGAGCCGCGCTTAGGTTTTTTCCTATGCGCACATGGGTCACCCCTGGATGCTGCACATAGGTAAATGTCAAGAAAGTCATCAATTAAATTTACATTAATTGAATCCCCTCCCGCACTTGACATTCTGCTTTTTAATGATAAGATGCCTTAAGAGTTTAATTATGAACAAACAACAAGAACCTCTCGAAAACAACGAAGAAATCGCTCCAACTCCAGAAGACACCATCATGGAATCACCAGAGGGTGCGAAATCCCGGTTTCTCCAGCATCCGATCCTGCCCAAGCTGGCCATGTATGCCGTAACCTTGATCGTCATGGTCCTGGTTGTGTGGGGGGTCGGATCATTGATCGTGCATGCCACCATGGCACCGCCAGAGCCAACTGCGGTACCGACAGCCACACCTGTTGCCCTCCCGGAAGGTGTAGCGACACCGGTTTTCACGACTGGCGGCCAAACCGTCGGTTTGATGCGCGCTGCTGAGCTCAATATCACCCAGGTCGCACCGGTGGAGGTGCGCTACGAGGTCACCAAGTACACCGTTGAGGCGGGTGATACCATCTTCGGGATCGCGGAAAAATTCGGCCTAAAACCAGAGACGGTTCTCTGGTCAAACCGCTATGTGATTGGTGACATCCCCGATGGGTTGAGCATTGGCGTGGAGCTGTTTATCCTGCCTATGGACGGCCTTTACCACCGCTGGTCAGAAGGCGAAGGGTTGAATGGCGTTGCCTCTTTTTACGGCGTCAGCCCGGATGTAATCGTCGATTATCCCGGCAATAACCTCGACCGGGAAGTCGTGGGTGACTTTGCTAACCCCAACATCCCACCTGGGACCATGCTGGTCGTCCCTGGCGGTGAACGACCCACCGTCGCCTGGATTGTCCCGCGGGATAACCCTGCTTCGGGCAACTCCTATCTTGGCCCGGGCGCATGCGGCGGGATCATCTACGGCAATGTCGGCACCGGAACCTTTACTTATCCAACCTCAGAAAGATGGCTGTCAGGTTACGAATACAACCCGCCTGTGCATAACGGGCTCGATTTTGCCGGCCGGTCGGGTTTCCCGATCTATGCCTCCGACTCGGGTGTGATCGTCTACTCCGGCTGGTCAGATCGGGGTTACGGCAACCTGATCGTGGTTGATCATGACCGCGGCTGGCAGTCGTTTTACGCCCACCTGTTAGATGGCACCATGCTCCCCTGCGGGTCAAATGTCCAAAAAGGCCAGTTGATCGGGTCGATGGGCAGCACGGGTAGGTCTTCTGGTCCCCACCTGCACTTTGAGCTGCGCCTGAACGGTTACCCCGTCAACCCCTGGCAGTTCTTGAACTAGCCGCTAACCGAAAATAAAAGCCCCCAGGATAACAAGTTGTTTCATCCCGGGGGCCTTTTTTTTTTTATGATCCCCCTATCAACACCCCATACGAGCCCAGAGTCGTTATGGCGAATGATGCCCCCTTACAAATCCCGGGGGTCTTTGGTCTGCCATCGTCGAAAGATGTCGTATAAGTTGGAATGTTGATCATTTTCCCTAGACCCCCCAGGGCAATCACAAAGTCAAACATTTTCGCGGGATCAACGATCTTCACACTGTGGACCCCCCACTTCTCCCTGCGAAGATAAGGAAAATATCCCTCTCCCCGGCGGGGAGAGGTTAGGTGAGGGGGTCTATCACTCGTAATCATTGGCCGACTTTCATTGGTTAAGTCTAATTCGGTCAATAACACCAGGCTTGGTTTAATGTAAGTTATGTAAACCCCCTCATCCCCGACCCTTCTCCCTGCGAGAGAGAAGGGAGCAGTCGTTCTATTGACGCACGAAATCCGATATTACAGACATCTCTCCCACTTTGCGATTACCCTGGTAGACCCCCGGGATTTTTATGCGTTTTGTTATAAATAAGATTGGGTTGGAAATATCTAAATTTGATAGAATCCTAGGGGCGACGTCTTCGACGTCGCCCTTGCAGAGTAATACCTGAGTTTCTCATTTTTTTAATTTTTCGCAAATATTACAGGTAAAAACTTGGTTTTCAGGACACTAACATAAGAAAATTTTTGGGAATAGCCATCCCTTCACTAAAGATGCATAATCCCCACAAATTTATTGTTAGGTCAATCCAATACCCCAAAATCCCCTACTCCACCTCGGCAGGGATCATACTCAGGCTGCCAGGAGTCTCACTCGCCAGAACCCGCAGATCACCCTTCACCAGGTACCCCTGGTACGGCAGATCGCCGCGCATCGGCCGCCAACCCGACATCACAAACGGGATTACCCCATCCGCTGCCATCCACTCCCCGTTGTACTTACGCGCAATATGGATATGCGTGCCGGTTGACCGTCCGCCTTCACACGAGGGAAAACCTAACGGATCACCTGCGTTAACATATGTCCCCACTGGAACTCGTCCCTCTGCAGCAACGTGCAGGTAAAACACAGTCCACCCTGTGCGCTCGTCACCATCGCCATCCAGGTCCAGCACCAAGATCCCGGGACCATCCCGCACGACCAGACCGTCGGCGACCGCAGTGGTTGGCACCGAAGAAGGCGCGCAGCCAGAGACTGCCGCTGGCGGCGCAAAGTCCAACGCTGACCAGGGCGCTAAACTCCCCCAGCCTGTGTGCGGGCCGCCGGTATAAGCCCAAACTTCATTCGTCTCAAAAGGCAATAGCATCTCAGGCTGCCGTAATGAACCCGGAATGTGCGGCTCAATTAGCCATGGATCGCCAAATAATTCGGCATAGGTCTTACTGAAGCCATCCGGGCCAATCGCCCGATAGAATTCAGCCACACCCATTGTTTTAGAAAATAAGTGCTGCAATGTGACCGTTGCCGCATTTTGCCAGGGATCCAGCCGCACCAATGATCCATCCGCCAGCTCAAATTCCAGCAAATCACCGCTGCGCCAGTGATAATACCCATCGTTGAGCTGGTCGGCAGCGGATGATAACTGCAAATACAAGATCGGATTTCTATATGGATCCTGCCGGAGCAGATTCCTTTCACCTGTTGGGCTGAGTGTGGGTTGGGAAAAGGCACCTCCCATATATTCCAGCAAGGCCAACAACAGTTTGGGACTGATCGAATAATTCAAACCAATGTTATCAACCATCTCCGCCCCTGTTCGCTGTCCGCTGAAAGCCCAGTTATTGTAGTCTTTCAACCAACCCTGGGTTTGTGCGACAAACTGGGCTGAATCGAACGCTGCCGCATCCGGACCGTTGACAAAGGCGCCATCCGGGATCATCTGGAACGGTGTTCCCCACAGGGGATGGTAATAGATGGGGATTTGCATTGGCATGCCTGGCGGCATGGTAGTCACATCTTCCGGGATGAAGGTGTTAGCCTTCCGAATTTCCGCTACCGTCGTATTAAAACGCGCCGCCAACACATCCAACGTATCGCCAGTTTGAGCGATGTATTCCACCAACTCACCTGGTTCATAAGCTGGCCGGGTTGGGAATGGTGTGATATTCAACACCTCTGCTTCTTCATCATTCTCAGCAGGTGTTGGCAGGATCATGGTTGGCTTCATCGATGGCGAGCAGGCTGCCAAAAACAGCGCGATCAAAGCCAGAAGGGTCAAAGTCTTTCGTATCGTTATCATTAGGGATTTTTTATCCGCACCGTAAAAAATTTGAATATTACACTCGGTCGGATTGTGAATTAATCATAATTGAGCTGTAAGCATACTCCGCGGGAAGCCATTTGTCCAGTACAGGCCATTCAGACCAATGGTCAGCATTCATATCAGCCTTGGTATCATATCAGTCGTGCGGTTCATTCCTCCCGCCTGATGTGGGTCATTGCGCTGGCTGAGGTGTTGGCATAAATGATGTCTGTGCCGCGGATCAGCCAACCTTTATAAACTTCGCTGGATGCCCTGGCTGTCCATCCACTGAGGACAAACGGCAGCGGTCCATCAGCTGGCACCCATTCGCCATTATAGCGGCGGGCAATGTGCACATGCGTCCCGGTTGACCGTCCACCCTCGCAAGAAGGATGCCCGATGCGGTCGCCAACCTCCACCCACGTCCCAACCGGCACCCGGTTTTTTGTCGCGATATGTAAATACAGCAGCGACCACCCGGTTTGTTCATAACCATCACCGTCCATATCGATCACGACCACACCATGTTCTGAACGAACCACCAATCCCGGCACAGAAGCCACAACCCAGGCAAAAGATTCGATACAACCGGCTTCAGAACTGGGCGGCGCAAAATCAAGCGCAGCCCACACATCCGCGGCGCTCCAGGCTGCATGGGGTCCACCGGTAAAGGCCCATGTGGTATTGGGTTCAAACGGCAAGATCATCTCGGGTTGCACGATATTCGCTGGGATTAAGGGTTCAACCGCTTGCGCCCTGATCCACGGATTATCAAACATCGTATCATAAAAATCGAAAAAGTTCTGCTCGCCATACAGCAATTGCGCCCAATTTTCATAGCCATACAGATGCGTGAAGGCGTTCATCAAGCCCACCGAACCCGCGTTGAGTTCCGGCGCCAAGCGCAGAACCCCGCCCTCAGCAAAGGTGACCACCAGCCGTCGGCCTTCTTTCCACCCATAATAGCCGTCCATCACCCGGCTGGCAAACCAGGCTGCCTGATGGTACAGCATACCTCTCTGTTCAAAGTTGACATACCCCATCGGGTAATCCCGGGCAAATTGACTTTCTGGCATGCCGTAAACCCAGCCAGACTGATATTCCAGGTAGGCTAGCAATAACCGCGGGTTGACGGAATATTCCTTAGAAACCCGGGCGATCACATCCGCACCAGAGGTGATGCCGGTCGTGGCTAACCATTGAGAATAGGTTGAAAGGTACCCCCCGGCTGATTCAACAAAACCATAGATATCAAAATCCACGGTTGAAGGTGAGAAAGTGACCTCACTGTCAGGTAACAGCTTGCTGCGTGAACTGGTCTCACCCAGCCGATTTGGGATAATCAACAATTGCCCGGGCGGCAGCAACCCTTTACGTTCGATCGGCATGGGTGATTTGATCTCATCCATATTGACGCCAAATCGTAAGCTGACCACGGGCAAGCTGTCCCCGGCAGCCGTGTAATACAAGATGTCGGGATCTTCGCTGGGCGGGATGATCTGACCCTGGGTTGGTAAGGGGACTTGGGGAAGCGGTTGGGGCTTACTGGTTGGGGTTGGGTCGTTAGGAGGGCTTTCAACGGTAAGGACCTCAGCGGGCAGGGCTGGCTCAACCGCCACAACTGGTTCTGCGGGGATGGTGCGCGTCGGCGAGGGCCTACTGCTGATCGCCAGGCTCGAATCCGGCGCCAGGACAGGGTAGACCAATCCGCCGCCCACAACGCCTGCCAAGATCAGCGCCGTGGACAGTAAAACCACCAGGCGTTTGAAACGACGCCGATAATAGCGTTTCCTAGCGCTGGATTGCGTTGAGCGGCGCACGCCCATTCCATGCCTCCAAAACCATCTCTCCTTTGGTCAGGAAACCGTTGTACTCAACACCGTATCCTGAAGAAACCCATCCATCCATCACAAAGGGTAGATCACCATCCGCTGCGATCCATTCTCCATTATAACGCCGGGCAATGTGCAAATGCGTCCCGGTGGAAAAACCACCTTCGCAAGAGGGATGCCCCACCCGGTCGCCGGTCTCCAGGTAAGTACCAACCTCGACCCGTTCCCAGGAATCAATATGCATATAAAATATTGACCAGCCGGTCTGCCAGACGCCGTCGCCGTCAAGGTCCTGGATCACCGCACCATGGTCAGAATAGACAACCTCCCCCGGTGCAGAAGCAATCACCCAGGCCTCGCTGGGGAAACACCCTAAAGCCTCACCAGGCGGCGCAAAATCCAGCGCAGCCCATGCTGAACCCGTATTCCAGCCGCCATGAGGCCCGCCCGTATAAGACCACACTGCGCCGTCTTCAAAGGGGAGCTGCAGTTCTGGCTGGGTCAAGTCATCCGGGAGGATGGGTTCTACGGCGAAATGAAACGGGTAGCCAAAAAATCGATAATAAGTGGCAAAGATCCCCGCCTCAGATACCGCCCATTCCCAGTCGGATTGGGTGGTGAAATAACGCATTAGGTTCAACACCCCCGCTGTACCGGGGTTGATGGTTGGATCCACTTCGATGATGCTTGAATCTGACAGCATCCAGGTGTTGATCGCCTCGAGCTTCCATAAGTAATAACCCTCATTGAGCAGGTTGGCCGCCCACCCCAGCTGCTTATAGAGACCATTCCGCCAGGCATCGTAATAACGCATCGGGTAAATGAGCGATGCTTCAGGCGGCTCGCTTGAAGTAACCCAATGGCTCTGAAATTCCAAGACCGACAGCAAAAGTCGAGGGTTAACCGAATATTCCAGCCCCACGCGGGTCACAATTTCCGAACCGCTTAAAGTCATACCGTCCACATCTTCGCGGTAAGAGGCCAGGTAGCCGCCTTGTTCGCGGACGAATGAACCCACATCAAACCCCGCGTTGCTGGGACTGTTGATTAATTCGGAATCGGGCAGAATCTTAAAAGCGGGTGCGACAGCCTCAAAAGTTGGCGGCGGTATCAAGAGCACCTTTCCCACTTCGATCAGGTCAGGATTGCCAATCTCGTTAAATGCAACGATCTGGGCGATCGATACCCGGTACATCTGGGCAATCCTGCGCAGGGTATCGCCCTGCTGAACCACATATGTCACCGTTTCGCTCCTCGGTGTAGGAAGTTCGATCGGTGGATTGGGCGTTGGGGTGGGTTCGGTGATGTGGAGTAACGGGTCCCTGGGTGGATCCGTTTCACTCACCTCGGGAAAGGCCCCATATACTTCTTCATCTTCTATCCAGGAAGCCTGCCAGGGTTTAGCGCCTGGGCCGGGTTGATAACAGCCGGTCAACAAAAGTGTGCCCAGGAACATCAAAAGTAGCATGCGCTTAGTGATCATTGGGCTACTCATTTCTCGGCTTCAGACTGCTTTGATCGCCCTTGCGTACATAGGCTGTGACTGCTTTTAGCAAGAATTTTCGGATATTAGGTTTGATTATTTCGGTCGTTGTCATTAAATTCCCGTCACCAGTCAGTTGTGATGTTGAAAAGCAGGACGATCAACCAGCGTAGGTCGATATCTGGGTAAACCACCTATGTTACAACATCCGTGCCAGCATCCCTCTCAACCCTAAAAATCTTAACGATACTGTTCTGATTATACCGAAACTCTCATTTAAAATTGCTTTCTGAAAACCCAAAATTTTCAGGTAAAATAGTAACAATTATTTCTATACCAAAGAGATAAAAAGGAGTAATCATGAAAAAGAAAATTATTTGGCCCTTGCTGTTGATCTTCTTTTTATTGGGAGGCTTGGCTGTGATTCTGTTTGGCGGTGTGATCCTGCCGCCGCAAGCCCGTCCCGAAACGGTCCAGGCTATCAGCGAAAAATGGTCTACAGCCGGCCACTCGGATCGTGATTCGGTCTCATTCACCTATTGGGATGATCGCGATCCACCAGAGATTCCAACCAACTGTTCCAAATGTCACAGCGAATATGGCTATCTTGACTATCTCGGTGAAGATGGCAGTGAACCATACGTGGTAGATGCAGCCGTACCCATCGGTTCGGTTGTCAGCTGCCTGGTATGCCACAACCCCACCGCCCACGAAAAAGATATGGCGCTCTTTCCGTCGGGTGTTGAAATCGAGGGGCTGGGTATGACCGCCAATTGTCTCGAATGCCATCAGGGACGGCGTTCCAACCAGGATGTGGCCAACGCCATCATGAATCTCCCTGAAGATGAGGTTAATGATGATCTCGATTTTATCAATGTCCACTACCGGGTAGGCGGAGCAACCCGCTTTGGCGATGATGCCACCATCGCTTACCAGTACCCCGGAAAGAACTACGATGGGCTCTTCCCCCATGTGCCGAGTTTTACGACCTGTACCGACTGCCATGACCCCCATTCCGCCAAAGTGACGCCCAGCGAATGTGCCTCCTGCCACCCAGTCGTCACCGGCTTTGACACGTTGCGCGACGTGCGCGAACCCAGCACACCCGATTATGATGGCGACGGCAACACCACTGAAGGGGTCCATTACGAGATCATCACCATCCACGAGGTGCTCCTCCAAGCCATCCAGGCCTATGCCCTCGAATTCATCGGGCAACCGATCGCTTATTCCAATCAAAGCCCCCAATGGGTGATTGACACCAACAGCAACGGCATTGCTGATCCTGATGAGGTCAACCGGGGTAATACCTACCCGGATTGGACACCCCGCCTGGTAAAAGCGACCTATAACTACCACCTGGTGCTTGAATCAGCCGGTGCCTTTGTTCACAATCCCCGCTATGCTGTCCAATTCTTGTATGACACACTCGAAGATCTTTCCCAAGTGGTCAATGTGGACATGAGCAACATGATCCGCCCTGAATAATTCGCACCCTGATCGGATTTACAGACACAGGCTGCTTGGGAACCCCAAGCAGCTTTTGTGTAAACAGAAAGACACCGCTGACCAGGTGTCTCTTTGACTATTAATTTCACAGAGTAGGAATAAATTTTACAATTTATGCCATCTCGTACTTCTCAGAGAAGATATGGGTGTTGGCCACATCCAGGCTTTCCAATGCGCCTTCCACAGCGTTGAGCATGGGCATTGGGCCACACAGGAAGAAGATGTATTCCCACTGCTTGTAATCATCTGGCAAGTGTCGCCTGAGAATATCAGCCGTGATAAAGCCCTTTTCACCATCCCAATCTTCTGGAGGGCGCTCCAGCACATGCACCACCGTCAAACAGTCCATCTCTTTTTCGAGCGCAGCCAACTCATCACGGAAGATAATTGTATCCCAGGTCGGATTACCATAAAAGAAAATTACAGGATACTCGCGGCAGCGGTCCCGCATCGTCCGCAAAATACTCAATACAGGCGCCGACCCGATCCCGCCGGCGATCAACACCAGCCGTTTGTCGTAATGTTCATCCAAGCTAAATGTGCCGTAAGGCCCATCAACATAGATCCTATCCCCGGGTTTGAGGTCTTTGATCGTGCTGGTGAAATCACCCAGCTCCTTGATCGTAAATCCAACCAGGTCATCCTCGCGATTTGCGCTGGAGGAAAAAGAAAAGGGATTTTCTCGAAAAATAAAGGGGGATTCGACCGTGATCCAGGCAAATTGACCGGCCTGGTATTTAAATCCTCGGTGACCAACCGGGCGGACATACAGCGACCAGGACTGGCCTAGCTCTTCTTTGACGTGGTCGACCACGTAAGGTTTTTTAAGCATGATGATCGGTCGTGCGACCCGGATGTACACGATCACCGCCACCCAGATCGCGGTCAGTACCAGCCACAACACCCGCTGGTAGGTCAGCGACATGTAGTAATTGACCCTGAACATATGGAACAACCCCAACCCCACTGCAGCAAAGGCCATCACGTCATGCACCCAGCGCCACACATCGTATTTCATAAATATGGCTTCGCGCCAGACCGAAGTGATAATCAGGACGAACATCGTCAGCAGTGAAAGGACAGCAGCCCGGGCGCGCCATGGGGCTGTGGCGAAATTCAGCAGCCGCAGGGTTTCAGGATTATTAATAAACAGCAGCACCGGGTGGACAATGGCCAGGACGAAGGTTAAGATCGATAATCTATGATGAACCGAATATAACTTCTCCATCGCAAAGTAGCGGGTGATGAATTTCAGCCGAGATGTGGGGATGGTTTGCAGCCCCAACAGCGACATCGTCAAAAAACCCAAGGAAACCGAAAAATCGCGCAAAAATTCGCGTCCTGGCGGCCGGGGGAAAATCGCCAGCAGGATCAAGGGGATAAAAATCATGATAATAAAAACAAACAACCACAGATTCGCATAAAATTTCTTCTTCAAAATGACCATCCTTTCACTTTGCACTGAACCATCCCCTGGTAGGTACAGGGACATCGATTGATATGATTTTACTCGAAAAATGGCATTTTTCAGACCGAGGTTTGAATAAAATTTTATTAAACTCTCCTATCACCCAATCATATTGATAATCAGCGGACAAAATATAAAGGCAGGTTAGCTGAACACCTTTCTTGAGTAAGTGGGATATCTCACCAAACTTGTGAGCGTAACAACCTGTACTTCCGTAGAGACGCCCCGGCGGGGCGCCTCTACGCGTAGTTATTATCAATGATATTCGATACTTTCACTGCATTTTATTAATAATCACAAAAATCAACTGCATTTACAGCAGATTAATATATCCATTGTCTGGTAAATACACTCATAATATTTAGAATGTGTTGAAAATGATTTATACTCACTACAAATTTATTCGTAGGGGCGGACCTCCGTGTCCCCTTTGCGTAGCACTCTCTGCGAAGCGCACTTCGAGTTGGGCAGGGCAACCACTGCCCCCATTCGGGGGGCTAAGGCAGGGTTGCCCCTACGCGTTGTGATAATGTAGATAATTATTATAGTTAATGGAATATTTATGGATTTTGACAAATGATGGATGATCATTGTCCGTTTTTCAAGACCCTCATTTCTCGGGTTGACAAATCAGCATAATTGGATACAATAGAATCCGATGCCGAAGTGGCGGAATAGGCAGACGCGCTACGTTCAGGGCGTAGTGAGCTTTGGGCTCATGAGGGTTCAAATCCCTCCTTCGGCACTGGCCCCCCAACTTGTTTTGGGGGGCTTTTGTTTAATTCAATCGATTGACCTTAAAATGGTACAATAGTTGTAACGAAGCCTGATGAGGATTAACCTGTCGTCATGATTAAAAAAATTTTTAAAGATAAACGCGTCATCGTCGCTGTAATCGCCATCGTGCTGGTCTTCCTCTTGATGGACTTCAACCAGCGCATGGTGCTGCTGACGCGCTTGCGCCGGCAGGAAAAAGGCCTGACCGAGCGCTACGCCCAGCTGGAATCGACGCGTATGGCGCTTGAAGCCGAGCTGATCTACGCCGAATCCGATGAGGCCGTCGAACGCTGGGCGCGTGAACAGGCCATGATGATCCAGGAAGGGGATATTCCCATCGTCCTCCTGCCGCCCGCTGAATCCGTTCCCACACCTTCCACCCAGCAGCCAGTGATCATTGAACAGATCAAACGCTGGCAGATCTGGCAGGAACTGTTCTTTGGGGACTGACCCATCCATGCCCGACAACATCATTCTGTCACATTATCACATCGAACCGTTAACCATCCGGGACATGTCCACCACGTCCCTGTCGTTGGATTTGGGTAAGTCATCCGTCGTAGTTCACAGGGAGGGGGCCAACTGGGTACTGCCGGATGGGCAGGTGTTGAGGCCCGCACACCTGGAAGCGATTACGGCTGACAAAAACGGCTGTTTCCTGTTCACAGACGGCGAACTTGAGAAAATCCAGGCCTATTCCCCCCGCACTGACCGCTATTACAGCCTGATGCCGACCCCCTCCGCTCCCACCATGCTGATTTCTGGCATCCCCATGCACCGCATCAAGGATACCACCCCGCTGGAGGACACCCGGCACAAGCTCAAAGCACTGGGCAAGCCTTCCGGCCGGGTGTTGGATACAGCCACCGGGCTGGGCTACACTGCCATCCAGGCCGCCCGCAGCGCCGCCCTGGTGGTCACCGTCGAATTCGACCCGGCGGTGCTCGACATCTGCCGCCGCAACCCCTGGTCAGCGGACCTGTTCACCAGCCCTAACATCCAGCCGCTGATCGGCGACAGCGCCGACCTGGTGCCCACCTTCCCGGATGAATGCTTCGATGCCGTCATCCACGACCCGCCGACCTTCGCCCTCGCCGGCCAAATGTACGCGGGTGAGATGTACCGACACCTGTACCGCATCCTCAAACCCGGCGGACGGCTGTTCCACTACATCGGCAACCCCGACAGCCGCTACGGCGCCACCACCAGTCGCGGCGTCGTGATCAGGTTACGGAGTGCCGGGTTCCGGGTCACGCCCAAGGAAAGGGCGTTTGGGGTCTTGGCGGTGAAGTAAGAATTTCTGAACTCAAAGCTTAAAGATAAAGAATTTTAAATAGTTCCCTCATCCCAGTTGTCCCTGTCAGGTAGAAAATGGGATAATTCCTTCATGACATCATTGAGATTATTCAACACTTTTGCATTCTCAAACCGGAGAATTTTGTACCCCATCATTCGCAGGTGTTCATCCCGAGTAGTGTCGTAATCTTGTTGTTGCTGATGAATTGGTCCATCAATTTCGATGATCAGTCTCATCACAGGGCAGTAAAAATCGACAATAAAAGGTCCAATAATGTGCTGACGGCGAAATTTGTGCCCAGCCAATTGGTTTTGCCTGATGTGCTTCCACAGCATGGCCTCTGCTGGGGTTGGATTTTTGCGCATCTGTCGCGCTTGTTCAATCAACAAATTTCTAGTTTGCCTCGATATCGTGAAATGGATTGTTTTCTCTTCATAAGATGACCCCTTCCCTCCCGCTACGCGGGTACCCTTCCCCTCCTGAGGAGAAGGGCTAGGGATGGGGTGCTTTTCATTAGCAAGTTCACTACTACTGATTGTTATGTCAACTTTTTCTTCTAATGCTTAATTTAAACCAACTAAATAATTGACCATCTTATAAATTCTGCTAATGGAATTCGAATAATCTTCTATGATTAGATCGTTTTTAAATCGTAAAATTCGATAACCTAATTTCGTAAGCTTTAGGTCGCGTTCATAATAATAATCTTTGAGTAAATTGTTTACAGAATAGTCAACTTCGATAATAAGTTTTAGTTTATGGCAGTAAAAATCAAAAATGAAGTTTTTGCAAACATGCTGACGAGTAAAATTTAAGCTTAACATTCTTTTTCTTCGCAAACGTTGCCAAAGCAATTTCTCAGCTTTTGTAGGATTAAATTTTCTTCGTTTGGCCTCCTTAAGCAATTCTTCACGACTTAGGTTTTCTATTACTAATTCTGGGAGCATGGTTTTTTTCCTCCTCAATTATCACTTGGTCACCTGAGAAACGAAGGCTATTACAGAAATATCAATTTCTTCCTCACCCTTCCACCATCCCATGAGCGGACAGCTCAGCCTGCTGGAGTACCAACGCCACCGCCTGCTCCTGCTTATCCGGTGGGTAGCCATACCGTCTCAGCACCCGTTTGACCATCCGCCTCAAATGAGCCCGGACGCTTTTTTTCTCCGTCCAATCAATCGAGGTGTTGTTTTGCACAACTTCCAGCACTTTACGGGCGATCACAGCCAATTGCTCATCCCCCAATACATCAATTGCAGATTCGTTCTCCGCGAGGGCAGTGTAAAAAGCGTATTCATCCTGGGTCAGTCCCAGATCCTCCCCACGCTGATCGGCCGCTTTGATCTGGTCTGCAATACCCATCATCTCCATAATCACAGTGGCGGCATCGATGGTACGGTTCTGGTAAAGTTGGATGGTCTCTTCCAATATCTTAGTAAAGGATTCCGAAAGCACCACACTCCGGTGGGCGCGTGACTTTATCTCATCCTTCAACAGCTTACGCAATAATTCAACAGCCAGATTCTTCTGCGGTATCGCCTGGATGCCCTGCAAAAACGTTGGGGAGAGGATTGAGATATCCGGTTTTTCAATCCCTGCAGCATCGAAGATATCAATCACGCCCTCAGGGACGATGGCGCGTTCTACTATCTGCCGGATGGCCTGGTCATAGCTTTCATAAGCATAGGATTCATCGGTTCGGGTATATTTCAGGATTTGGGCGCGCACCTCCTGGAAAAAGGCGATATCGTCACGCATTTTGAACGCCTCAGGCAAGGGTACCGCCAAAGAAAAGGCTTTACTCAGCGCACTCACCTGGCTCAACAGACGCTTTTTACCATCCTTCAACACCAGGATGTGTTCCACCCCATCCGCAACTGTCGATTGTATCTCGGCAAAATCCCCATGCAGGTAGCCGGACCAGTCAAACCCATGGAACAAGTTACTGACTATTTCAAACTTTTCTTTCAGAACAGCAAGGGCTTCCGCCTGGTCGTGCACAACCTCCCCTTCACCACCGCTTTGGGTGTAAGTACGTACCGCCTCGCGCAAGGCTTCACCCACGCCCAGGTAATCGACCACCAATCCACCCTCTTTATCCTTATACACCCGGTTTACCCGCGCGATGGCCTGCATCAAGCTATGACCTTGCAGGGGTTTATCAAGGTACATGGTATGCAGCGGCGGCACATCAAAACCCGTCAACCACATATCACACACAATCACCAGTTGTAAATCGTCCTTGGGCTCCTTGAAGCGCATTTCAACGTCTTTACGCGCCGCCCGATTGAGCAAGAAGGGCTGCCACTCAATTGGATCATCCGCTGCACCACTGATAACCACTTTGATTTTCCCCTGGGAGACAGATGTGCTGTGCCATTGCGGACGTAATCCCACGATTTGTTGGTAGAGGTCAATCGCGATCCTGCGGCTGTAAGTCACAATCATGCCCTTACCTTGGATCACACTTTGGCGGGCTTCAAAATGTGCAATAATATCCTCTGCCACCTGACCCAAGCGGCTTTCCGTACCGATGGCGGCTTCTAATGCAGCCCATTTTCGGCGCAGCTGATCCCGCATATGTTCATCTGCGCTGGCAGTGGCTTCCTCAAAGTCCTGGTCTAGAAAGGGTCGCAAGGCATCATCAATATCAATATTGGCCAGGCGCGCTTCATAGTAAATTGGGACGGTGACTTCATCGTCGATGGCGTTTTGAATGTCATATACGCTGATATAATCGCCAAATACTTGGCGCGTGTTGCGGTCTGTCAGGGCAATTGGCGTCCCTGTAAACCCAATAAAGGACGCATTGGGCAACGTATCTCGCATCGCACGCGCAAACCCATCGATAAAGCCATACTGACTGCGGTGGGCTTCATCCGCAATCACGATGACATTATGCCGCTGGCTGATCGCATCAGCTTTCTCGCCTTTGGCTGGCAGGAACTTTTGAGCAGTGGTGAAATACACCCCACCGGCGGCCACGTTCAACAGCGATCGCAAATGGGCGCGGCTCTCTGCCTGTTGCGGCCTTTGACGGAGCAATTCCTTCCCCTGGCTGAAGGTGCCGAACAATTGGTCGTCCAGATCATTGCGGTCAGTAATCACCACCAGGGTTGGGTTAGCTAGGGCAGGGTGGCCGATCAAAAGCCCGGAAAAGAATAGCATCGACAGGCTCTTACCTGACCCCTGGGTATGCCAGATCACCCCCACCCGGTGATCGCCGTCCATCCGGCTGGCTTTGACCGCTTCACCTAATGCCTGCCGGGCTGCGTGATATTGGTGATAGGCAGTTAGGATCTTAACTGGTTCAACGCCATTGGTATCCTTAAACAGGATGAAATGTCGCACCACATCAAGCAGACGCTCAGGTGCCAGCAGCCCTCTGGTCAGAATTGGCATCTGCGGCCGGGTTTTTGGCACGCGTTCAGCACCATCCACCGTGCGCCAGCGGATGTACCATTCCCAATCGCTCAAAAATGTAGCCGCCCGCGCATCATGATTATCGGAGATCACACAAATCGCGTTATAGGTGAAGATCGAAGGGATATCTACCCGATAGGTCTGGATCTGGTTGAAGGCTCGCCGCAGGTCGGCTTTGGGGTTCTTGGGGTCTTTCAATTCCATCAACACCAGCGGGAGCCCATTGACAAACAGCACCACATCCGGCCGGCGGGTGCGCTTGTTTTCAATCACCGAAAACTGGTTTATCGCCGCCAGGTCATTGGCGTGCGCGTCATCGTAATTGATCAGCCAGGCCAAATCGCCACGAATGCGCCCGTCTGGCTCTCGCACTTCCAGGGTGATCCCCTCCCGCAGCCATTGGTGGAAGATGCGGTTGTTTTGGGCGGCGCTGGGGGTGGCCCGGGGCAAATTGATCACC
>JAHYJN010000108.1 GCA_019428905.1 Candidatus Brevefilum sp. | reverse complement strand
CAATCACCTAAATCTGCCTGAACCAGAATCAACCTTAAAAAACGCATTGGATTTCCTGAAAACCCTTGCAATTTAGAACAATAGTGCTACAATATACTTGAAATAAGAATATTTGTTCTATTTAATGAGGAGGCAGGTGTCTTATGCGAAGAATCATCGTCATCCCAGCGGTCGTGGTTGGCTGCCTGATCGTGATCTGGGTCGGCACTGTGGCAGCAGCGCAAATGCCCCCACAAGGACTGCTTGCTCCCACCCTGACAGCCTCTGCACAGTCAGGGCAAACAAACAATGAAACCTTACTGGTCACAGACCCTATCGCATCCCAAAACCTCGAAGACCCGGCTTCGGATTGCTCACTGCCTTCCAGCTATCCTCCATCAATACAACAGTGGTGCCAGTCGATCGAGTTAAGCGCCCAGCAGGTAGGGTTGCCAGCAACCCTGATCGCGGCTGTCGTCTTACAGGAAAGCGGCGGTGACCCCCTGGCGTATTCCAGCAGCGGCGCGGTCGGCCTGATGCAGGTCATGCCCCGGGATGGGCAAGCGGCGGACTTTATGTGCATCAACGGTCCCTGTTTTGCATCCCGACCAACGATGGCCGAATTACAGGACCCCGACTTCAACCTAGCCTACGGCAGTCGGATGCTGGCAAACCTGTACGCAAAACACGGCACCTACCGTGAAGCCCTGTTCCGCTACGGCCCGATGGACATGGGCTATCGCTATGCTGACCTGGTCCTTAAAATTTGGGAGAACTACCAGTAAGAAGATGTTTTTAATCTTTTCGTCTGAAATCGTAAATCCCGTCCTGGTAACCCCAGGTCGTGCCACATCCCCCACAGTGTAAATCATGCCCCTCGCCGGGGATGACCGCCTGGCACACCGGGCATTGGAAGAGGGCCTCTCCTTCCGCTGCCTGGCTGGTGCCAGTGGCGCAGGATCGAACAAACACGCTGGGCGAGACCTGCACCCAGCCCCCTGTCCACTGCAATAGCGCATCCAAACCCGCCAGCAACCGCAGCGGCACAATCCGTTTGAGCACACCCACCCTGAAGTGAGACACCGTCCGCTGTTTTTCAATCGTAAAACCTGCCTCTGCCAGGTAGCCCCGGATCGCTTTAGGATGAAAATCAAAATTCAACGCGGCAAACTCGACCGGCTCAAGGGCGTAAGGGCTCCAATCCTGTTTGCCCAGCAGATACCGCAGCATTGATTTGAGGTTGCGTTTATTGGCAAACTCCAGAATAAAAGCGCCTTGCGGTGCCATCACCCGGCGCACCTGTGTAAGGGCCAAAACCGGATCTGCCATGTGGTGCAGGGTGCGGATCATCGTCGCACCGTCAAACAGCCCTGACACAAAAGGTAAACGGTAAACATCGGCTGCAACATACAGGTAGCGCGACGATTCCCCCAATCGGTCACGGGCTTGCTCCAGCTGCGTGCGGGAGTAGTCTACCAGTGCAATGCGCTGGTAGTTTTGGTAGCGGGGGGTGTTGCGCCCCGCGCCCGCCCCCAATTCCAGCATAAACGCCCCGCCAGGCGGCAGCAGCCGTCGGAGGGCAATTGCCTCGACCGCGTCCTCATAGGCGCGGCCGCCCTCCTCCCAAAAACGGTTCTGGTAGTCAGACCCTTCATAATCGCAGACAGGGGGTGTTTTTTCACTCATGGGATAATTTATATCCTAAATTAGCAAACCTAACAGCAGGTCATTTAAATAATTGCCCGGGCAGGATTACCGGCGGCACCCGGAGAAACCGGCTTACCGCTGCTTCCTCTCGGACCTGACGGGGTTCACAGGGCTCCGCCGCGCCGGTCCCACCCGGACAGGAATAAGCTTACTTCACACCCAAGGGACTGTCAACAACGCACACGTTGGCTGTACAAACCTGTCACGGAAAATACTGGTCAAAAATTAATCTTCGATGTATACTTTTAATGGTAATCATCAGGCTATCAGGAACCAGGAGAGGTGCGCAACCGATGAAAGTTCACGTCAAACAATCCCAACTTGCCCATAGTGTCAGCATGGTTTCGAGAGCGGTCTCGCCGCGCAGCACGCTGCCCGTCCTTTCGAATATCCTCATCAAAACCGATGAAGGCCGCTTGCGCCTATCCGCCACCAATCTCGAATTGGGGATCACCAGCTGGATCGGCGCCCGCATCGAAGGCGAAGGGGCGATCACCGTCCCGGCCCGTACATTTACGGACCTGGTGAGCACCTTACCCAATGAACAGGTCGTGATCACCTTAGACAACAGCACCCAGACCCTGAATGTGCGCTGCGGCACCTCCGAAACCAATATCAAAGGGATTGATGCTGAAGAATTTCCCCCCATCCCTGAACCTGACCTTGAGAACGGGGTGCCGCTAAACGTCACCAACTTCAAAGAAATGGTTCAGCAGGTGGCGTTTGCTGCCTCCACCGACGAAGCCCGCCCGGTGCTGACCGGCATTTTGCTCAAACTGGATGGGGAACAAATCACCATGGCAGCCACTGATGGGTTCCGCATTTCGATCCGCGAAGATGCGATCTCCAACCCGGTTGCCCGCCCAATTGAAGCGATCATCCCTGCCCGGGCACTGGTTGAGCTCTCTCGAATCATCAGCGGCACTGGCGACGAGACGCTGATAATGACCTTCCCGGCAGACCGTGGGCAGGTAATCTTCCATATGAAGAACCTGGAACTGGCGTCGCAATTGATCGAAGGGACCTTCCCGGACTACCGAGCTATCCTCCCGGCAAGCTTTAAAACCCACACATTGCTCTCAACCAATGGCTTGCTTAAAGCCTGCAAACAGGCTGAAATTATCGCCCGGGATGGCACCAACGTCGCCCGGCTGAATATCATCCCGGAAACCGGTGAGGCAAACCCGGGAACACTGGAAATCTCCGCCCAATCTGAGCAAACCGGCACCTCAGAGGTGCTGGTGGACGCCTCAGTCGACGGCGTCCCCCTGCTGGTGGCGTTTAATGTGCGCTTCCTGCGGGAGGTGTTAGAGGTGATCAAATCGGATAACGTCTGGTTGGAAACCAATGCTGCCAACACGCCCGGATTGATCCGCCCGCAAAGCGATGACCATTTCCGGCACATCATCATGCCGATGCACATTAGCTAGAGAGACTTGATCCTCACGTATTGAAAAAGCGCCATTAAAACTGGCGCTTTTTGCTGTCTGTTTCTATTTTCTGCTTTTTCAATTAGAATTAGTACCTGCTCAGGTCGCCCTTCGGCTGAAAGGCGCCCTCGCAAGCTGAGTAGTGACTAGAATTCGTAAAATCTGTTTTTGGAAATAAGGCAAACCACCATGACACTGCCCCCCAGCGCAACCGACCGACTGTTAAGCATTTACCTGGCGCTCTCACAATACCCGATCCTCGCAACCCAGGTCCGCGATCTGATGCGGCAGGAGTTATTCAATCAACGGTTTGTCAACCCCCACGAGTTTGAACAGGAAGTCATTCGCAAGTCAATCCAATCTCAAGAGCGGGAGGGCTTGCAAGAACCCCAAATCGAGGAACCGGCCGAGGTCTGGGAGCAGCGCAAAGCTTTGATCCGCGATCAATTGACGGATTTTCACTTCAGCCACCACCTGAGCTTTGAGTTGATTGAACAACTGATTGAAAAAGTGTTGAACGAGAGGGGAATCACCAGCCAGGAAACGCTGTTTTCCTTCAACCCGGAAGTCGCTCCCCAGGATCTTTTGTTCCACCACGGCATGATGATTGAAAAAATGTCACCACATGAACAAAAACACCTTGAGCACCGCCTGAGGGAGATTAAAGTGGTGCTGATCCGCAACATGATCAGCGACCAACTGCGCTACATCAACATCGCCCGCGACTGGTTCACCATCTCAGACCTGGCAGAGGTGCGCCTGCACAAGATCGGCTTTGGGCGGATTGGCGGTAAAGCCGCCGGCATGCTCTTGGCCGCCCGCATCCTCAAGGGCAATTCCCGTACCGATATCCGTGAGAATCTGCGCACCCCCAAATCATATTATTTGGGTTCAGACCTCCTGTATACCTTCATCTCGGTCAATAATTTACACCACTGGAACGACCAAAAATATAAAACCGAAGACGAAATGCGCCAGGATTACCCCAAAATCCTTGAGGATTATGACCGCAGCGAATTTCCCCCGGGCATTATAGATCGCCTGAAAACCCTGTTAATGACCGTTGGAAGCCAGCCGTTGATCGTGCGTTCCTCTAGCTTGCTGGAGGACAACTTCGGCACCGCTTTCGCAGGCAAATACGACAGCATATTTTGCCCCAACCAGGGAAATATCGATCAAAACTTAACCGCCCTCACCCGGGCCATCGCCAGGATTTATGCCTCAACCCTCAACCCAACGGCGCTGCTCTATCGCCGCAGCCGGGGCTTACAGGATTATGACGAGCGCATGGCCATCTTGATCCAAGCTGTTGAAGGCAACCGCTATGGGGATTATTACCTGCCGGATACGTCAGGGGTGGCATTCAGCCATAATCAATATCGCTGGTCACCCCAAATTCGCGCTGAAGACGGGTTCATCCGCATGGTGTGGGGCTTGGGCACCCGGGCTGTGGACCGGGTCGGGAACGATTACCCGCGCCTGGTTGCTCTCAGCCATCCAACCTTAAGGCCATCCAGCACCGTCAAGTCTATCCGACGCTACTCCCAGCAATATGTTGACCTGATCGACCTGAAGGACAATGTGATGAAGACGCTCCCGATCCATGATGTGCTCAAAGGCAATTATCCACCCCTGCGGTACATCGCACAGGTTGACCACGAAGGCTACTTCCGCTCGCTGCGTTCACGCCTGGTGGACGCGGACCCCGAACAGTTGATCCTGACCTTTGAAGACCTTTTGCGCAGGACCCCCTTTGCTGAACGCATGCGCTATATGCTGAACGTGCTCGAAAACGAATACCGTTCCCCTGTGGATATCGAGTTCGTCATCGATATCATCAACCAAAATCAAGAACCAGAGATCAAATTATCCCTGATCCAATGTCGACCGTTGAGCTACATGCGCGAGGACAGCCAGGCTGAAATTCCAAAAAATCTCAATCCAGAAGATGTGATTTTCTCCTCCAGCATCATGGTCGCCGGCGGTTGGCTGGATGAAATCACCCATGTCCTGTTTGTGCCCCCGGAGACTTACTTCAATATTCCGACCCAATCCGCCAGGAATAAACTTGAACGCGCCATCGGCAAGCTGAACAGCGCCCTGGTGGGCCTGAAATTTATCTGTGTTGGGCCGGGACGCTGGGGAACCTCCAACCCTGACCTGGGCGTCCATGTGGATTATGCGGATATTTTCAACTGCAAAGCCCTGGTTGAACTCTCCGGTGCAGGAATAGGCCTCGCGCCAGAGCCTT
>JAHYJN010000107.1 GCA_019428905.1 Candidatus Brevefilum sp. | reverse complement strand
GGCTTGCAAGGCACGCATCAGGTTCGCAGTTTCGGTCGTCACATGCAGACAAGCCGACATACGGATGCCTTCAAACGGCCGTTCGCGTTTGAAACGCTCAATAATCGTGCGCAAAACAGGCATCTCGCGTTCTGCCCATTCAATCCTGCGGCGACCACCTTCTGCTAGGTCTAAACTCTTGATATCAAAATTTTCCATAAAATCCTCCAAAAATAATCACGCTGCTTGCACAACGTTGGTTTTAATATAACTGCTCAGGCAGCCCGGCTGCTGAAGGTTTGTGGGGTGTTGGGTGGCGGCGAAGCCGCCACCCAACACCCCCTTTAGTCCCTCGTGCAGTGTCGTTACGTTTTAATTACGATCCCTGGATAAACACATCCAGAGCCCCTTTGTCATCAAAGCGCGTCCTGAAACGGGTGACAAAATCGTTCATCATATAACATTGGTTCTGCGAACCCACTTCTTCCAAGGAATAGGTGGCAGCCAGAGCGCCCATTTGAGCGCACAAGATCAGGTTAAACCCGGTGACATACCCTTTCAAAAAGCCGGCTCTGAACGCATCGCCCACACCGGTTGGATCCAAGATGCGCATTGGGGGAAAAGCTGGCACGTCGCTTAGAAAAGCGCCGTTCTGATAAACTCGCGCACCCGCGTCGGACAGGGTAACAACTGCAAAGGCTAATCCGCTCAGTATTTCATCAGCACTTAAGTGCGTATGTTTCTGGAGAAGTTCAAATTCATACGCATTCACAAACAGGGCGTGAGCACCAGTGATGCCCTGCCGCAATCCTTGTTCATCTAACCGCACAATTTGTTGGCTGGGGTCAAAAATATATGGCACACCCAGTTCTTGGCATTCCAGTGCATATTGGATCATTGCATCAGGCGCATTGGGCGAGATCACCACAAGATCATCTTTGGTCAAGCCTAAATCCGCCATTGAGATTATCCCGGCATCCGCCATTGCACCTGCATAAAAACTGGCAATTTGAGCATTGGAGCGGTCTGTATTTACAAAGAAAGAGGCTGTAAATTTTCCTTGAATGATCTTAACACCTGAGGTATCCACACCCGCATCCTCAAGTACCTGCCGGTATTCTGTAAAATCCACCCCTGCAGTTGCGACTAATTTGGGCGTTTCACACAACAAGCCCAGGGTATAGGCGATATTGGCTGCCACGCCACCTTGTCGGCGAACCATGTCATCGACCAAAAAGGAAAGGCTGATATTATCAAGGTGTTCGGGGAGAATGTGATCCTTAAAAAAACCTGGAAAAGACATCAAATAATCATAAGCGATCGATCCTGTTAAAATTATGCTCATTTTTTACTTTAGCCTTTCATTGCGGCTTGCATATTGACATCAAAGGGTGGATAAATCACGCCTTTTTCAGTCACCCAGCCTGAAATCAACCGGTTAGGTGTCACATCGAAAGCGAAATTTCGTGCGGTCGCGTTTTCTGGCGCAACTAGTTCGCCCATCAGGGTCAACCCCAGCACTTCATCACCATCCCGTTCTTCAATCGGAATTAAATCACCGCGTGGCAGATCAAAATCAATTGTTGAAACCGGGAGCACGCTGTAAGCAGGGATACCGTTGTCGTAAGCGGCCAAGGCCAGCATGTAGGTGCCTATTTTATTCGCCACATCGCCGTTAGCAGCTACCCGGTCAGCCCCAAACACGACTTTTTGCACCTGCCCGGTGCGCATCAGGTAACCCGATGACCCATCGGTGATGATGTCGTAGGGAATCCCATATTGATCCAGTTCCCAGGCGGTCAGGCGTGCGCCTTGTAAGCGTGGGCGGGTTTCATCAACAAAAACATGAATCCGTTTGCCTTGTTCATGCGCCATGCGGATTACGCCAAGCGCCGTACCCCAATCGACCGTCGCCAAAGCACCGGTATTACAATGATGCACAATATGATCACCGTCTTCGATCAGCTCTGCGCCATAGGTTGCCAAACGTTTGTTGATTTCAACATCCTCATCCGCGATGTCCTTGGCTAACCGGAGCAAATGCCCTCGCAGCTCATCTGTTGTGCCTTCAAATGCCTCAGCAGCTGCCAGCATGCGCCGTACAGCCCATGAAAGGTTGACCGCAGTTGGCCGGGCTTGATTGAGGAAGTCGGCGGCATCTTGGAGATCGGTCAATAAGGTCTCGCTCGTCGTGGCACCTGACTGGTATCCAGCCATGGCCATCCCATAAGCCGCAGCCGCGCCAATCGCAGGGGCACCCCTGATCACCATGCTGCGGATCGCATCAGCCACACCCGCATAATCGTCATAGCTGAGGATCTCAAATTCACGAGGCAGGATGCGCTGGTCGATCATTTCAATCGTTTGTTTTTCATCGTTCCAGGTTATGGTCCTCATCTACACACTTCCCTTATTCATCAAAAGACGCCCGCTTGGGCGTCAGATCATCTGCACTGACAGTCTACCACTGGCCGTCAGCTTTGTCAAAATATCGACACCAAAATCACCCTCCTTATTATATAACCATTACCACTGAAAACCAACATATGAGAGCGTGTTCATAAGCAAGTCGACAACGAAATCCCAATGTGAAAATATTGATATTAAACTGAAATAATAAATATTATGATCCTGCAGGGTCAATCTTCACTATTCACTATTCACGATTACACATTCACCATTCAAGACACAAAATATCCCCCAGGATAATCGCCGTCGTCTACTTCCGTCTGTAAAACTATTTCAACCTCCACAGCTAATTTTTGGTACAATAATAAAAGAATAAGTGTTAAATCGCGCTCCCAACCTGCGTTCGCACAATAAGGCCTTTCGGGAGATCTACAATAATTTACCAGTCGTCACCTGCCAGTCCCTCCTGGCACAGATTGGAGTCACTTGAATGAGAACCACCCTGTCAGAAGAACAAATTCGAGAAATCGTTCGCAACACGGTCTACGAGACCCTGGGTGTGCCCTCCCCTGAAAACCAAACCTCTCCACTTGCGAAAAATGCCCAAACACAAGATGAGCCCTTAAAAAAACCATTAGAGCGGCAAAGGGTGGCAATCGGGACAGACCATGGCGGGGTTGATCTAAAATCCATCCTCAAACAGGATTTGATCAGCCTTGGCTATGAGGTGATCGATGTCGGCACGCACACCAAGGACGCTGTGGATTACCCGGATATCGCCCGGGAGGTCGCGGAACTTGTCGCCACAGGTCAGGCGTGGCGCGGCGTGGTCATCGACGGGGCAGGGATTGGCTCTTGTATGGCGGCGAATAAAGTACCCGGTGTACGTGCAGCGATGTGTTACGATTATGCTACAGCTGTCAACAGCCGTGAGCACAACAACGCCAATGTGCTCACCTTAGGCGCGGGTATGCTTGAAGTCAACCTGGCCCAACGCATCCTTAAAACCTGGCTGGGGACAGCCTTTGGCGGCGGCAGGCATACCAGGCGCGTGGATAAGATCACAGCAATTGAAAAAAGTTACGCAAAAGATGGGAAGTGACCATGACCCCAGATGAAAAAACCGTTGAAGCCCTTGTTGAAATAATTACACGCGAAATCCTGCTGGCCATTGCAGAACAGGCAGAACAAGCCAAACACCCCACAGGCGCCACCTGCAAAATTGAGGTCGCAGATGGTGTTAAAGTTAAAACATGCTTTGACAACGCCGGGCATGTCATCAGCGCCGGGGCAGAGCGCCTTTCCTCAACCTTAGGCATTATACCGGAAGACAAATCACTGGCTAAGATGATCGACCACACCCTGCTCAAACCAGATGCGACCGCAGATATGATCGCCCAGCTGTGTTTCGAGGCGCGCAAATACCAGTTTGCCTCGGTGTGCGTCAACCCCACCCACGTCAAATTATGCGCTGAACTCTTGCGGGGCAGCGATGTCAAAATTTGTACGGTGATCGGTTTCCCCCTGGGTGCGACCCCCACGGAGGTCAAAGTCTTCGAGACAAAAAATGCCCTCGAGAACGGCGCCACGGAAATCGATATGGTCATCAATATCGGTGCTTTGAAAGCTGGAGACAATCAACTTGTCGCCCGGGATATCCGCGAAGTGGTCACGGCTGCGCATGCCGGTGGTGCCTTGGTAAAAGTCATCATCGAAACCGCTTTATTGAACGATGAGGAAAAAATCGTGGCTTGTTTGTTGGCCAAAGAAGCCGGTGCGGATTTTGTCAAGACTTCGACGGGTTTTTCAAGCGGCGGCGCAACCGTCCATGATGTCGCCCTGATGCGGCAGACCGTTGGACCCGATTTAGGGGTCAAAGCAGCAGGCGGCATCCGTACCCACCAAGATGCCGAACAGCTGGTGGCAGCCGGAGCTACCCGTTTGGGTGCCAGCGCAGGCGTCAAGATCATCCAGGCGGACCAGCCTGCCGCCCCATCTGCACCCAAATCCACGTCCCCCTCCACATCCTACTGATCAGGAGAAAAAGCCATGTTAATCGCCAAAGTGATCGGTACCACAGTTTCAACCATTAAAGATGAACAATTGACCGGGCAAAAACTGCTCATCGTCCAACAAACGGATGAGAACGGTGCCCCGATTGGCAAACCCTATGTCGCCGTTGATACCGTCAACGCTGGCGTAGGAGACCTGGTGCTGACGGCCCACGGTTCCAGCGCCCGGCAAACAACGATCACCAAGGATCGCCCAGTGGATGCTGTCATCATGGCCATGATCGACTCACTTGAAGTGGATGGAAAGCTGACCTTTCAGAAAGGGTAATCCCAGTGTCGGAACTCGACCGAGATCTACGTTCAATCCAGGAAGCACGCGACCTTGCCAGCCGCGCCTTTGAGGCGTGGAAACTTTGGTCCACCGCATCCCAGGAGCAAGTGGACCGCGTCTGCGCGGCCATGTCTGCAGCAGCGATCTCTGCTTCCGAACGTTTAGGTCTGCATGCCTATCAAGAAACCGGTTACGGCATCCCCGAACATAAACACCTCAAGAATGTTTTTGCAGCCAAGAACGTTTGGGAGAGCATCAAAGACCTCAAATCCGTCGGCATTGTGGGCCATGACCCCCAAAAACGGATTTATGATATTGCTTGGCCGGTAGGTGTGATTGCTGCACTTACCCCCAGCACCAACCCAACCTCCACGGTGATGTTCAAGATCCTAATTGCCGTCAAAGCGCGCGATGCAATAGTGATCGCCCCCCATCCTTCTGCAGCCAAATGTTGCTACGAAACTACACGCGTCATGGCCCAGGCCGCACAGGAAAATGGGGCACCACCCGGTTTGATTTCCTGCATGCAAAACATCACCTTGCAGGGCACCCAGGAGCTCATGCAGCACAAATATGTGGCTTTGATCCTGGCGACCGGTGGGACGCCGATGGTACGGGCAGCGCACTCCACCGGCAAACCGGCCTATGGTGTCGGTCCCGGCAATGTCCCTGTATACCGCGATCGCCCCGCAGCCTTGGAGAAGGCTGCCCGTTACATTCT
>JAHYJN010000025.1 GCA_019428905.1 Candidatus Brevefilum sp. | reverse complement strand
AGGCGTCGGGCCCCTTGAACGTCCGCCGTGCCAGCACCTGGATCAGGCGGCGCTCGACCGTCTCCCAGCCATTGCGGCGCCAGCGCTTCGTCCCCGTATCGCGGCGCAGCTCCTCCTCCTGGATCAGGGCCAGTTCGAGGGTGAAGTTGGGCGACAGGGCCAGCCCCGGGAAGCTGACCAGCTCGGCAAACAGGTCGACGGGCCGGCCGCGTTTGGGGGATTTGCGGCGACCACCTTCGGCTCCCCCTTCCTGGCCAGTTTTGAGGATCCACTTCTCAACCGCGATCGGGTAGACCAGGCGCAGCGGGTGTTGGGGCACCAGGTGGCCCAGCTTGCGTTTGATGGCAGAAAAGTTCCCGGTCTGGATTTCGATTAAGACGCCGTCCCGGACCACATCCACATGGTAGCCATCCACCAACACCTCCGTCTGGGCGTCCGGATGGGCGTAATACGCTTTGAGGGCTGCGTGCAGGGGCTGTTCGTTTAATTGGCCGATGTGGTGCATCTCAGGGGGGATTATACCGCCCATCAGCGGGGTACGATGTTTGATGGATGCGCAGCGTTTGGAGTCAGCGAGATCATATGGAAAGATGGACGGATCCTTTCAGCACGCTCTGCAGAAAGGAGGGTTCCCACAGACCGAGGACGGATGAGGGGGGTTGAGGGGGGTGCCACATTGAAACCGTGAGCTACTGTCACTGTTAACGGTGCTTTTTCATGGATTGGCGTCTGAAATTGAGAACCAGTGACCATTTATGTATAATGGAGTCATCCCATAACCTGCACCGCAACTGCATTGCCCACGAGGGTTATTGCTATCCTCATTGAGGATCGGCATTTCTTTACCTTTCCGATATGTTATTCACAGCGATAAAGCTGCCCAATCATGTGTCAGGCTTGAGATCAAGGAGGTGATTATGACAAAGAAACCAATAGGCGCACTTTTGCTCCATGGATTTTCGGCAAAGCCCAATAGTTTAGGTAATTTGGCCCATCATATTGAAACTTTAGGGCTGCCCTACCGGGCACCGACCTTACGCGGCCATGGCGAAGACACGCCCAACGCGCTGTTAGGTGTGGCGTGGACGGACTGGATCGCAGATGCTGAAGGCGCCATGTCGGCGCTCCTGGAAGAAACCGAAAAAGTAACCATCATTGGTCATAGTACGGGCGGGATGATCGCATTATTCTTGGCAGCAGAACATCAAGATGTAATTGACAGTATCATTGATGCTGCCGGTTCTACGAAAGGAAATTCTCCCTTTGCACCTGGTGAACCATTGAATTTCCTGGCTCAGCTCATTCCGATCATCAAAAAGAAATATGATATGCCGCCAGTATTCACTGACCCAGACTATGTACGGACGGATACGGGTTATGCATGGGTGCCGACAATTGCATGGCGTCAAGTGTTTGAAATAATCAAAGAAACGCGCAAGCGTTTGCCGAAGGTCAGCGTGCCGACCCTGATCCTGCACAGCAAAAAGGATTCAGTGAATGCGCCACAAGGTGCGCAGATTCTTTACGACAGCATCGCGACACCCATTGATCAAAAGCAATTGGTGTGGTTTGAAAAAACGGAACATGCCATGTTCTTAGATTGTGAGGAAAAAGAAGTAAACCGGACTGTGGTTGAATACCTCCAGGGACGCATCGCGCAGAGTCAGAGGGGTGTCACGTTGGAAACGTGACCTGCCTGTTTGCCCCGTTTGCGGGGGGGTAGTCCCTTCCCTTCAGGGGAGGGATTTAGGGAGAGGTTTCTTGGGCACCTGCGGTCACGGGATTTTTTGGTGCGCAGACGTACCCTGCGCACCCTACGAACCAGCGAGATCATGTGGAAAGATGGACGGATCCTTTCAGCACGCTCTGCAGAAAGGAGGGTTCCCACAGACCGACGACGGAAGACGGGGGGGGTGGGAGGGGTTCACATTAGAAACGTGACCTACTATTCACTATTCACCATTCACCAAATCTTCTGCATTGTTAGAATCATTGGTGTTAAAATGATGCTTACAGATCTAAAATTCCCTGTCTGATCGTTTTAGGAGCAGTCCCATGTTGAAAGTCGTCAGTGTCAGCCTTGGCAGCCCGACCCGCAATAAAAAGGTCGAAACGGAGATCAACGGTCAACCCATCTCAATTGAGCGAATTGGGACGGGCGGCGATGAGAAGTTAGCCCGGCGCCTGTTCCGTGAGCTGGATGGCACGGTGGACGTGCTCACGGTCGGCGGGATGGACCTGGCTATCCACATTGAAGACCGTGTCTATCCCATCCATGCCGCCCAAAAACTGGTTCAGGATGTTAAACACACGCCGGTTGTGGACGGAAACAACCTCAAATATGTCATGGAGCGCCGGGTGCTGGAGCTGGCTGAGCCTGAATATGGGCCTTTCCCGCATTTCAAACGGGTCTTTATCCCCTCCGCGATTGACCGGATCGGGCTGGCTGAAACGATGACGGCCATCAGCGATGAGGTGGTCATCGGTGACCTGATGTTGATCCTGGGCCTGCCACTGCCGGTGGTTGGGATTGAGCGCTTCAAACGCATCGCCCATCGCTTGATGCCCATCATGGGTTGGCTGCCGCTTTCGGCCATCAACCCGCCCGGCAGCAAGGACGAAGCCTGCCAGCCAAAACACGCCCACATCTGGGAATCGGCCGATTGCATTGCCGGGGACATGCTCTATATCCGTAAGTATTCCCCTGCCCGGTTGAATGCGAAACTGGTCATCACGAACACCACCACCGAGGAAAACATTGAATTGCTGCGGCAAAAGGGGGTGCCGTGCGTGATCACGCTCAGCCCTCGCTTTGACGGACGCTCCTTTGGCACGAATGTGATCGAGGGGGTTCTGACGGCGTTGGCTGGCAAAGGGCGCCCGTTAACCCGCCCAGAGCTGAACCAGGTGATCGACCAGGTCCAGCTCAAGCCCACGGTGCTGGTGCTAAATCCCAGTTCTGTCACGCGGGAAACGTGATTCATAGCTGTCATTGCGATCGAAGCGCAGCAGAACACCTTTAGGTGTAGGGAGAAGGTGGGGCCCTTATTTTAAGGCTTCCCCCGGGGGAAGCTGTCAGCCACCTGCTGACTGATGAGGGAATGAGGAGGTACGACGTGAGGGATGAGGGTTGGGCGTAGTCGTTACTACGTGTTTCTCCCCCCGTTTGCGGGGGGGGTTGGGCGTAGTCGTTACGGTGCGGTCAAAAACAGACCGCACCCTACATGTTTGCCCCCGTTTGCGGGGGGTTGGGGGGGGTGTTTTGTCACGTTGGAAACGTGACCTACGGATGGAGACCTGCGGTCACGAGATCATGCGGAAAGATGGACGGATCCTTTCAGCACGCTCTGCAGAAAGGAGGGTTCCCACAGATCGACGACGGAGGACGGGGGGTTGGGAGGGGGGTGCCACATTGAAACCGTGAGCTACAGTAAATCCTTTGAGGTCGTGAGCATCCTCGTCAGATAGTAGAACATAACCGCCTGTTTGGGAGGGGGGATCTCCAGTGGTTCAGTTTAATTGTTAATAAAACCATTCAAGCCTTGACTTCAAGAAAATATATTTATATAGTGTAAATGAGTATATAGAATTCCGGATCATTTCAGCTTAATCGCGCCCAGTCATCCACCAGATCTGATCAATTTAAGCAAGGAGAACCGGATGTAAAATTAATTGCCCCTCCCTTTGTCGACACGGCATTGGTTTAATCCTATCTTGCCACAGGCTATCCCCTGTACTTGATCCACGGTTGCTTTCTACCCATACATCATTTCACAATTCAATAATTGCCATCCATTGCCGTCAGGCGTTCCGCCATTTATCAGACATTGCCCTGGGTTGAGCCCACACCGGGGCTAATCAAACAAAAACTGTAAAGGAGAACAAAAAATGGGTGCTTTAGATGTATTTCTTGGTGTTGTCACCGGTGGCGCATACACTGCTGCCAAAGGAATTTACGATGTCAGTTCAGCAGCCAGCAAAGCAGGCAGCGCGGCCAAAGAAATTGGGGAAAATCTTGGCACAGCCATCGCTTCGATTACTGCTGTAGTTACCCAATTAGGCACCGACTTGAGCTCATTCATAACCGAAATGGAAGACCTCCTCACGGTTAAGCGGGTCACACCACGCGATGAGGATGATTTGTGGGATGAAGAAGTCAAGCGTTTGAATGCTCTTCGGACACTTGAAGCCCAATTAGTGCAGGAATTGGCTGATCTCGGTGCAGATAATGAGAATCTGTCTTTGATGGATATCTTCTTCAACACGGTTTTCGGGAAGACAGTATTTGAAGAATTAATCCTCCGCGCCAAACTGGCGGTTGTCAGGGAGGCGATCAATGAAATCCTTTATGAGGAACCCGGTGTAATTCCATCGAGCATTCACAACCTTCAATTTATTCTCGAGAGGTTTAACACCTTGGAGCAGCCGAGGATTGAGGAAATTCTGGATTCGGTCAATAATAACCTCGATCAATCTGAGGAGCTCATCAAAGAAGTCAACAAGCTTTTTGTGGTCAAAACCTGGAAAAAAGTGCCGCAATCAGAGCTCTCACAAAAACAGCTCGATAACTTGGAGTCTCTTGAATCATCCCTCTCGAAATATGAGATGCTCATATCCAAGAACAAAGGCATCGCTGTCCAATTGAAAAATGGACTTGTCGAGGTGCAACCCTCCCAATTTGAGATCGCCAGCATTATTGGGATACCGAAAGTCATCGGCACGGAACAAGCCAAACCCGGCAAGATTATCCCGGCAGCCGATTCGTCCAATAAAAAAACCACAGTGATGGCGGATAAGGGCCCCAGCGGTGTTGCTTCCATACCGCAGGCATTACCGGTGATCGGTTTCAAAGACAAAATCAATGCCAGTGCTTCACAACCCATGGCAACCAACCTGTCGGTCGAGCTGAACCACAATATAGTTTCGGGGGTCATGGATAACTACATTCTGTACGAGGGACGCATCAATTTCTATATGAGAGAAAAGATCAAGGTCGAGAAAGATCTTTTCAAAATCAAATATGAGGAAGTAGAAGAGCCGGGGGTGATTCCCAGGATTCTTGAGGAGATAAGAAAGGTCCTCAACCATTTCCATACAAACAGCCAACCCCGTGTTGACCTCATTTTTGATAATGTAAACAACACCATTGTTGAATCAACGAGTGTCCTCGCCAATGTCAACACCTCCTTAGAAAGCCTGCAGAGTTTCTTTGGGTTCCTGGCTAAGTATAACTTGCTGTTCAAGATTGGCCTGGCCGTCGTCGTTGGTTTGTCCGTGGTGATTCTCCTAATGAGTGCGATCGTGCTGTTTCGCCTTGCGTTTGGGATTTAGCAATCCGTGGTGGCGTGGTTATTGCATAATCAACACGCCACCCTCACGGGCTACCGCTTAATAGGCATTCAATTAAAACACAACCTCAATTCAGGGTCTTGTTTTCACAAGCCGCCGAAAGAGGTTTAAAGCCTGCTCTGCCCGTAAAGGTGTTCTTGAAGCTAAGCGGCTCAACTCGAAGAGCGCTTTGCAGAGAGTGTTTCGCGAAACGGGACCATTCTCTATTCACCATTCACTACTCCCCATTCACCACTCACCATCCCCTAGGGTAAAATCATCCCATGATGTTAACACAGGTGACCGAATGAAATCCAAAGCCCTGCGCTGGATCCTGGGTGGGGCGGGCGCCTTCTTCCTGCTGAGTGCGCTGATCATCACCCTGGTGGAATACAACCGCTTTGATGGGGGGCCGCGCCACTTCCCGGCCGGCAGCCGGGTGGCCGGCGTCCCTGTTGGCGGGCTGGATGCCCCTGAAGCCGAAGCGCGCCTGGCGGCATTCTACAGCCAGCCGTTGACCCTGGCGGTCGATGGGTCGAGGGTCCAGGTTGACCCGGCCGAGCTGGGCTTCACGCTTGACCCCGGCGCCCTGGTGGCGGAAGCCGCTGCGCAGATACCGCAGTTCGGCTGGTGGGATTTCTTATGGGGCAGGACCAACCCATCCACACCCGTGGACGTCCCCCTTCAAGCTGAGGTGGATCAGGCCCGGGTGCGCGTCTACCTCGAATCAGAGATCGTGCCGCGCTACACCCAGCCGGGACTTGCGGCCGTTCCCATCCCCGGGACGACGAACTTCACCCCGGGTCAACCCGGCCAGCGCCTGCGGCTTGACCAGGCGGTGGCGGCGATTGAGGCCGCGCTGCTTGACCCCGCAGTGCACCAGGTGTCGCTGCAGGTCGAGTCGGGCGCGCCGGCGCCCCCCAGCCTTGAAATGCTGGAAGCCTTCCTGCGCCATAATCTTGAGTGGAGCGGGTTCAACGACCTGGCGGAGGTCTACCTGCAGTCTATGGCGACCGGGGAGACGCTGCACTTCGCGGTGCGGGGCGGGGCCGAGGTCACCCCTGATGTAGCTTTCACCGCGGCCAGCACGAGCAAGATCCCGATCATGGTCTCGGTCCTGCGCCGCGCCGACGAACCGACACCTGAGGCGGTGGTGGCCTTACTGGCGCGCATGATCGCCTTCTCCGAGAATCCCCCGGCTGATACCCTCATGTCGACCTACATCGACGAGGTGCGCGGCCCGCTGCTGGTCACCGAGGACATGGCCGCCCTGGGCTTGGAGAACACCTTCCTGGCGGGCTATTTCTACCTGGGGGCGCCGCTGCTGCAGCGCTTTGAAACGCCGGCCAACGGGCGCACGGATGTCTTCTTAGACCCGGATATTTACAACCAGACGGTGCCGTCAGAGGTGGGACGGCTGCTGGCGGCCATCTACACCTGCGCCGAGGATGGGAGCGGCCTGCTGACCGAGACCTTCCCCGGGGAGATCACCCGATCCGAGTGCCAGCTGATGGTCGACACCCTGGCGGCCAACCGCATCGGGCTGCTGATCGAAGCCGGGCTGCCCCCCGCTGCCACGACCGCCCACAAGCACGGCTGGGTGCAGGAACTGGACGGCCAAATCCGCTCGATGAGCGATGTGGCGCTCGTCTTCACCCCGGGCGGGGATTACGTGCTGAACGTCTTCATCTACGACGCAGTCCGCCTGGATTTTGACCAGGGCAACCGGCTGGTCGCACGACTCTCGCAGACGGTTTATAATTTCTTTAACCTCGAAGACCAAGCCTACTGGTGGTTTGATTAAAATGAAAGTGATCCTGACCCACGAACAAGCCGATATGGATGCCCTGGCATCCCAGTTGGGCGCGTGGCTGCTGTTCCCCGATGCGCTCCCGCTGCTGCCGCGCGCCATCAACCGCAACGGGCGCCGCTTCCTGGCCCAGTATGGGGCGGACCTGCCCTACATCGAATTCAAGGAGCTGCCGCGCGCCCCGGTTGATACGGTGATCCTGGTCGACACCCAATCGCTGATCACGGTCAAGGGGATGAGCGCGGCGACGCGCATTGTGGTCTACGACCATCACCCCCGGCGGGACGACCTCAACCCCGAGTGGGAATGTCACCTGGTCACCTCGGGGTCGAACGTCAGCCAGATGGTGGCGCGTATCCGCGAGCGGGGCATCCCGCTGACCCCGATCCAGGCCACCGCCCTGGCATTGGGGCTTTACGAGGATACCGGCTCCTTTACCTACGGCTCAACCACGGCAGAGGACCTGCTGGCAGCCGGCTTTTGCCTGGAACAGGGTGCGGATCTGGATATCATCACCCGCTTCCTGTACCCGCCCCTCTCGGCAGGCCAGCGTAAGCTGTATGACCGCTTGCTGCGCCAGATTCACACCTACATCATCGAGGACCACACCATCCTGGCGGCCAAAGCGGATGCGCTGGATGTGAAGGATGAGATCTCCAGCGTGGCGCACAAGCTGCGCGATGTGCTCAACCCCGACGCGCTCTTGCTGCTGGTGGCCACCCAGCAAGGGATCCGCCTGGTGGCGCGTTCGACCAGCGACCGGGTCAACGTGGCCGGGATTGCCGAGTCGATGGGGGGCGGCGGGCATAAACGCGCCGCCTCAGCCTTGATCCGTCCGGAAGGCTCACTGAGCCGAGATGAGACGCTGCGCTTTTTGGACGACCAGTTTGAGAAGATGGTGGCGAACCTGGCACCGCACGTCAACCCGGCGGTCACCGTCGCGGCCATCATGTCCCGGGATCCATTGATCCTCTCGCCGGAGACGCCCGTCCAGGAGGCGCACCGGTTGATGCAGCGCTACGGTTATGAGGGCTATCCAGTCGTGGCGGATGGGCAGGTGGTGGGCCTGCTCAACCGGCGCGAGGTCGACCGCGCCCTAGGCCACAGGCTGGACCTGACGGTCAGGAGCCTGATGGCAGCCGGCGAGGTCAAGATTGCTCCCGACGCCTCACTGGATGAGCTGCAAGCCCTGATGGGCAAGACCGATTGGGGGCAGGTGCCGGTGGTCTCGCCCGACAGCGGTGAGATCGTGGGGATCGTCACCCGCACTGACCTGCTCAAGACCCTCAGCCCGGCGCCGGATGTGCCCTCCCAGGCGGAGGTGGCCAAAAAGCTGGCACAAGTGGTGCCGCCGGCACGGCTGGCGCTGCTGCGTGCCCTGGCCGATGAAGCCGCCCAGATCAACCTGCCGATTTTTGTGGTCGGCGGCTTTGTGCGTGACCTGCTGCTGGAAAGCCCCAGCCTGGATTTTGATATCGTGGTCGAAGGGGATGCGATCTTCTTCGCCAATCGCCTTTCAGACCGCTACGGCGGGCGGGTGCTGACCCATCACCGCTTTGGCACGGCTAAATGGATCCTGCGCGGCAACGCTGAAAAGCTGATCCACGAGCTGCCCGTGCTGGATGCCGGCGACGAGAGCCGGCTGCCGGAGAGCTTGGACCTGATCACCGCACGCACGGAGTTCTACGAGCAGCCCGCAGCCCTGCCGACCGTTGAGAGCAGCAGCATCAAGATGGACCTGCACCGGCGTGACTTCACCATCAACACCCTGGCGCTGCGCCTGGACGGCGAGCACTACGGCAAGATCCACGATTACTGGGGCGGCTTATCCGACCTGCGCAAGGGGCATATCCGTGTGCTGCATGCCCTGTCGTTTGTGGATGACGCCACGCGCCTGTTGCGGGCGGTGCGCTTTGAGCAGCGCTTCGATTTCCAGATCGAGCCGCGCACCCTGGCCTTAATGGAAGAGAGCCTGCCCCTGCTCAACAAGCTCTCGGGTGCCCGCATCCGGCACGAGATCCTGCTGATCCTGGCGGAGCCCAAAGCCCCACAGATGCTGGCCCGCCTGTGGGAACTGGGGATCCTGGGCGCCATCCACCCCGCCCTGCCCTGGGACGAGGGGATCCAGGGGCGGCTGCACCAGTTGGATCGGCTTGAGGTTGACCCCGTTTGGGCGCTGCCGGAGCGCTTTGGGAGCCAAAGCCGCCGGCAAACCTTGGGCTACCTGGTATGGCTGGGGCGGTTGCCCGAGATGACCTTGCGCTCGATTGTCTCGCACCTGCGCTGCAAGAGCGAGATGAAGGATTTGCTGGTGGCGACCAGCTGGGTGGTGCATACGCTGCCAGACCTGGTGGGCCAGCCCCCCAGCGCGGTCGTGCGTGAGCTGGGCAAAGTCACCCGGACGGCGCTATTTGCCGCGTACCTGATCACCCCGGATGACGGGATGCGGGACCTGCTGCACAGGTATGTCGCTGAGTGGTCGTCGGTTGAACCCGGCATCTCCGGCGAAGACCTGCGGGCGATGGGCCTGCGTCCTTCGCCGGCTTATGGGCACATCCTTACGACCCTGCGGGATGCCTGGCTGGATGGCAAAATCCACGACCCAGCCGAGGAGGCGGCTTTGCTCGAGGAACTGCTGGCTGAAGAACACCTTAACCCCTGATGAAGCAACCAACCCCTTTAGCTAAGACCTACCCGCTATCACAGCTGTCGATCCGCCCGGTGACCAGGGCGGACCTGCCCGCGCTTGAGTGGGATGGGGCGTACTGGATGTATCGTGAGATGTACGCCGACCTGTACCAAAGCTGCCTGGCAGGGCGCACCTTGATGTGGGTGGTCGTTGAACCGGGGGGTGAGCTGATTGGTCAGGTCTTTGTGATGTTGAAAAGCGGCGAGCGCGATGCCGCAGACGGCGAGGAACGCGCCTATGTGTTTTCATTCCGGGTTAAAAGCGGGTGGCGCAATCAGGGGATCGGGGGCTATTTGATGGGTTTTGTCGAAGAGGACTTGCGCCAGCGGGGCTTTAAGATCGTCACCCTGAACGTTGCCAAGGAAAACCAGGCCGCCCAGCGTCTCTACCAGCGCTTGGGCTACCAGGTGGTTGGCTCGCGTCCTGGCACCTGGTCATTTCGTGACCCGGATGGGGTTCTGCATCGGGTCAAAGAACCCTCCTGGCGGATGATGAAAAATCTGTATCAGGATCAATAAGCGAGATCACAAGCGTTGAACTCTGGGAGCAGTGAACGACTTGTGGTATAGTATACGTCGCTGCCGGTTTAGCACCTAGTTTGACCTTGGTGGGCTGTTGGCAGATTGAAGCACAAATTTCATCACTTGGAGAATGAAAGATGATAAAGAAAATTTACCTGACATTTATTTTGTTATTGTTCGTCCTAAGCGCCTGTCAAGCCCCGGTGGAAGAGGTGGAACAGGTGGAAACACCGCTGGAAGGCGAACCCTTTGCGCTATACCTGCTCGGAGATCCGCAAATCACCGGGCCGGATCTTAAGAATTATGACCTTGATCAACTGCCGTTGGCTGCGGTACCCCTCTTAACGACAGAGTACCTCATCAGCTACGATTGGGAAAATCACGGCATTAACCTGTCGCCCTTTGCTTACCAGCAGCTGCTGGCGATCTTCTCGGGCGGGATGCCGTCCAGCGGTGTGCCGTTTGTGATTTTGGCGTACGAGCAGCCGATCTACGCCGGCGCCTTCTGGACGCTGCGGTCCTCGCTGAGCTTTGACGGCGTAATCATCCTGGAGCCCTCAGACCCGGCTGGTCAGACCCTGTACATCACCCTGGGCTACCCTGGCGCAGACAATTTCATCGGTGAAGACCCCCGGGGGAATCCCCGCCTGAAGCAAGCCCTGGAGGATGTGGGAAAATTGGGGGTTAGGTGATTAGGTATTAGGGAGCAGGTAATAGGTATTAGGAAGCAGGTAGTGGGTATGAATTGCGGTTGTTTTTCCTGACGCTGTTATCCTGACACCTGATTCCTTATATTTTTTATAACCACGATTTAGGACGGGTCAAGCCATCCTAATTCCTAATAACGCATACCTAATACCTTAAATAATAAATGACCCTCCGGAGACTCGAAGATCCTCCCCTAATGGGGACTCCGAACCAACACTTAATTGTGAATAGTGAATAGTTAAAAATGAGTAGTGAGTTTTGAGTGGATAACCTATGTACAAACGGGTGCTATTTCATAATGCATGACGATAAGGCCGATTCACGATGCCCTATTCACCATTCACTTTAAATCAAAAATGACCCTCCGGAGACTCGAACTCCGAACCAATTGATTAAGAGTCAACTGCTCTACCAATTGAGCTAGAGGGCCATTTGAGGTTCATATTATAGCACACTCTGCCCATTAATTTAAGCCTTTTTTCCATAAAACCTGGACCTCGTTGGTAAGCACAATGCCAGCCAGGTTTGTTAATGGGGGTAAAGTGTTCGTCATAGGTTTATTAACAAGTTCACGCTAAAATTGACTTTATTAACCCCGCATGCTACAATCCCTTACTGTAATACACCAGGTTCGAAGGCCGATGGCGGCCATAGGTCTTATTTTGACTCTTTTTCTTGAAAGCAAAATCAACCATACATTGCCCTGAACGGCCTGTTGCCGCAGGGCATTTTTAATGCCTCCTCGTGGTGAAAATAAAATTGACTTCAAATGGGATACCCCCATTTTATAAATATTTTCGATTACAACAACCAATTAATTATCAGATAGATAAAGGAAAACATTAGAATGACAAACAAAAAAATATTGAGGATCGTCCCCATCGGGGGGCTGGGTGAGGTGGGTAAAAATATGACCCTCTATGAGTACGGGAACGACATCCTGATCGTTGATGCGGGGATCATGTTCCCTGAAAATGACATGCTGGGGATCGATTACATCATCCCTGATTTCGAGGATTACCTCAAAGATAAACGTGACCGTGTGCGCGGGATCATCTTCACCCATGGTCATGAGGACCATATCGGCGCCATTCAGCACCTGCTGGAAATGGTCAATGCGCCGATCTACGCCACCAGGCTGACCCAAGGCTTGGTGGAAGTTAAGCTCAACCGTCATGGTTTGAAGGGCAAAGCCGACATTCGCACCATTAAAGCCGGTGACAAGGTTCAAATTGGACCGTTCAGTGTGGATTTCTTCCACGTATGCCATTCCATCCCTGACGGGGTGGGATTGGGGATTGACACGCCTGCTGGCCTGGTCGTGCACACGGGAGATTATAAGTTTGACCACACACCAGTCGATAACTGGCCGACCGATTATGCCAAGCTGGCCGAATTTGCCCAGCGCGGCGTCTCGGTGCTGCTGGCCGATTCGACCAATGCCACCGACCCCGGTTGGACTCCCTCTGAGCGGACCATCGATGATGGGCTCGACGTGGTTTTCAAGGCTGCCAAAGGACGGATCCTGGTGGCCACCTTTGCTTCGTTGATCTCCCGCATGCAGCAAGTGGTCAATGCCGCCGAACGGCATGGGCGCAAGATCGCCTTCACCGGTCGCAGCATGGTGGATAACATGAATATGGCGCGCGAACTGGGTTACGTGGACTTCCCCGAGCGGCTGGTGATCTCGCTGGAGAAATCCCTCTCAATGCCGGATAGCCAGGTGGTGCTGATGTGCACCGGCTCCCAAGGAGAGCCGCGCTCGATCATGGGGCGTTTAGCTAACGGCACCAACCGCTTGTTTGATGTCCGAGAGGGCGATACGATCGTGCTCTCGTCTCATCCCATCCCCGGCAACGAGGAGCCCGTCTACCGCACGATCAACCAGCTGTTCCGCCGCGGTGCGGATGTGGTTTACGAGTCGATTGCGCCGGTGCACGTCTCAGGGCATGCCAGCCAGGAAGAAATCAAGCTGCTCCTGCACCTGGTGCGCCCGAAATACCTGGTGCCCATCCACGGTGAGCTGCGCATGTTGAAGCAGCACGCCAAACTGGCGCAGGAAGTGGGCGTCCCCGAAGAGAACATCCGTGTGGTTGAAAACGGACAGATCCTTGAATTGGTGGATGGCGAGCTGCGCTTGGGTGAGCGTATCCCCGGCGATTATATCTTTGTGGATGGCAGCGGCGTGGGGAATGTCGATCGCGGCATCGTCCGCGAGCGCGAGACCCTCGGGCAGGACGGTATTATGGTCGTCAACCTGTCGATCAATCAATCCGGGAATCTCAAGGGCGATCCGCAGGTTATCAGCCGCGGTTTTATGCTGCCGGAGGAAATGGAACCCCTGCTGGAGAATCTGACCAAGCAGCTTCACAAGACAATCCGCCAATCAGATGGCGACATAGAGAAGCCCGTGCTGCGCACGGTCAAATCCTTCCTATACCAGGAGACCAAGCGTAATCCCTTCATTTTCGTCAACATCAACCGCGATTAAATCTAGAACTCGCACATCGCAGCGAAGTGATCAAACACTTCGCTGTTTTCATTTAAGGGTAAAATCGCCATAAGTCCTAGCGATGGAATCGACTCGATGGCTATTTTTCTCCAAATCATCCGCATATTGAGCGCACTCCTGATGCCGATCGGTGCCCTTTTTTTTTCTTGCCAGACGCTGCGTCGTGCCAAAGAAGCGCATCCCGGTGTGGTTTCGGAGGTTGAACCCTGCCTCCGCTGCGGAGGGGCTCGGGCAGGCGCGCACGGCGAATTTACCTACACGAAAAAAATCACCAGCCCGCGTGAGCGCGTCAGGAAGGAACAGCCCTATATGCCGCAAACATCGGTCTTAGGGGCAGAGTCCCATTTTGTGTGCGATGTGTGTGCCCGGCGTTACCTGCGTGGTGAGGCCCTTGTGCATGTTCTGCTGGCAGTCTCCTACCCAGTGTATTTATTTGTGATCGTGCCGGTTTTTGTGGATGCCATGCTCTTTCCCCATGTCCTGCTGGAAATCCTGTTGCTGCTGCTGTCGGTTGCCGGCGGGGCTTCAGCTCTTGACCTCTTTCGGTCTGTTAGAGCGGGCGAGACGCCCCTGGCTGAAGCTCGCGACCGTGTGGCGATCCAGGGACGGAAAAAGCAGCTTGGCACTAGCCTGAGTTACTTCACGCGGAGTGATAGGCGTCACCTTAAACAATAGCTGCCATCAAAATCATCACCGGCGATGATGGGCGGGTGCCTCAGCCTTAAAAACTCAATCTTTTTAAGGCTGATTTGGAAACATTGGATTTCTACGTGCTATAATGGGTTTAGCGCATTTGTCTCGCGAAGCAGGCTTCGAACCGGGTAATAGAGCAAAGGCGCAATTTTTAACCAGGTCACTCGCCAAAAAAATATTATTATGTCTTTTGTTCACCTTCATGTCCACTCCACTTATTCCATCTTAGATGGATTCAGCCAGATCAAACCGCTTGTGTCGCGCGCCAAAGCCCTTGGCATGCCTGCCCTCGCCCTGACCGACCACGGCACGATGTATGGCACGGTGGAATTCTACAACGCCGCCATCAAGGCAGGTATCAAGCCGATCATCGGGCTGGAAACCTACCTGGCTGCTCGTAAAATGACCGACCGTGACTCGCTGCGCGACAAACGTTCGAAGCATTTGTTGCTGCTGGCCGAAAACATGACGGGCTATCGAAATTTGCTCAAGATCGCTTCAGCCTCCCAACTTGAAGGATTCTACTACCGCCCCAGGATCGACCGAGATTTTCTCCAGGCTCACAATGAAGGGTTGATCGTCACTTCAGGCTGCCTTTCAGGGGAAATCCCCCGGGCGTTGTTGAACAACGACATCGAACGGGCAGAAGAATCCCTGGCATGGTACCTGGAGGTGTTTGGGCGTGAGCGGTTCTTTATCGAACTGCAATCCCACGCGGTGCAGGGCTTGGCACAGACCAACCAGCGCCTGATCGAGCTTGGCAAGCGGTATGATGTGCGTTTCATTGCCGCCAATGATGTGCACTACATCAATAAGGAAGATGCCCGCCTTCAGGATATCTTGCTGGCCATTCAAACCGGCAGCCTGATTTCAGACCCTGACCGGATGAAGATGGATGACGATACCTACTATTTACGCACGCCTGATGAGATGCGCACATTGTTCGGGCATGTCCCGGGCGCGATTGAAAACACCCTGATGATCGCTGAAAGGTGCGAGGTGGACCTGAGACCTTCTGGCTACCACCTGCCCCTGTTCTCCGTCCCTGAGGGGTATACGGCGTCTACCTACCTGCGCCACCTGTGTGAGCAGGGATTGGGCCGTATTTATGGTGAGCGTGCCCACGATGCGGATATCCACGAACGTTTGAATTACGAGCTGGAAGTGATCCAAGAGATGGGGTTTGACGCCTACTTTTTGATCGTATGGGATCTGTGCAAACACGCCCAGGAGGGGGGTATCTGGTACAACGCGCGTGGTTCAGCGGCGGGTTCCCTGGTGGCTTATGCGCTGGATATCAATTTGATTGATCCCCTTGAACATGACCTGATGTTTGAGCGTTTCCTGCAAAAGGGGCGGGTGAACATGCCGGATATCGACCTGGACTTCCAGGACGACCGCCGGGCGGAGATGATGCAGTATTGCGCTGAAAAATATGGTGAAGATAAGGTGGCCCAGATCATCACCTTTGGCACGTTGGGAGCGAGGGCAGCCATTCGTGATGTGGGTCGTGTGATGGATATCCCCATCTCTGAGGTGGATCGGGTGGCCAAACTGATCCCAGCCATCCCGGGCAAGCCGGTGACCATTCAAGAGGTGTTGAATGAATCGGGAGAGTTGAGTAACCTATACGAATCGAATGGGTATTATCATGACCTGATTGAAACCGCCAGTAAAATGGAAGGCACCGTGCGCAACGCCGGTACCCATGCCGCAGGGGTGATCATTACCGATAAGCCGATCATCGAGTATGTTCCCCTGCACCGGCCAACCAGCCACAGCGAAGATAACCCGGTCAACGTCATCACCCAGTACGAAATGTCGGTGGTCGACGATCTTGGGTTATTGAAGGTGGACTTCTTAGGCCTGGTGACGCTGACAATTATGTCACGCGCCTGTGAACTGATCAAAAAACGGCATGGTAAGGACTATGATTTGCGCTCGATCCCGATTGATGACCCACAGGTGTTTGAGTTTATCAGCCAGGGTCGTACCACGGGCATGTTCCAGCTGGAAGGTACGGGCATGACCCGGTATATCACGGAGATGAAACCGCGCGAGCTGGCCCACGTGATTGCGATGATCGCCCTCTACCGGCCCGGGCCGATGCAGTTCATCCCCCAGTATATCAACCGCATGCACGACAGGGAGAAACCGACCTATCGCCACCCGGCACTGATCCCGATTTTCAAAGACACCTTTGGCATCCCAATCTACCAGGAACAAATTATGCAAGCTGCTATGCAGCTGGCGGGCTATGAAGCCAGCGATGCCGATAGCTTGCGCAAGGCGATCGCCAAAAAGCAGGAAGACAAGCTTAAAGAGCATCGCAAGCGCTTCATCGAGGGCGCCCAGGCACACAGCCATGTTAGCCAGGGGGATGCTGAACAGATCTTCCATGATTGGGAAGAGTTCGCCCGCTACGGGTTCAATAAAAGCCATGCTGCCGATTACGGGGTGATCGCGGTGCAAACCGGGTACTTGAAATACCATTATCCGATTGAGTACATGACGGCGCTCCTCTCCGCATGGAAGAACGACATCGCCAAGGTGGCGGCTTATGTAGCGGACTGCCGGTCATTAGGGATCGACGTTCTGCCCCCGGACGTGAACACCAGCGGTTATGACTTCACCATCGAAGACCGCGTGGGGAAAGGCCCTGCCATCCGCTTTGGCTTGGGTGCGATTAAGAATGTCGGTCAGAATCCGGTCAACCTGATCCTGGAAGCGCGGGCAGAGGGTCCCTTTGCGGACCTGACGGATTTTGCCCATTGCGTCGACCTGCGCCAGCTGGGACGCCGTCCGCTGGAATGCCTGATCAAAGTCGGCAGCCTTGATTCGTTTGGCTCACGCCAGGCTTTGCTCAACGGTCTGGATTGTGTTGTTGCGGTCAGCAGCAGCTACTTCCGCGCCAAAGAGGCAGGGCAGTTGATGCTGTTTGATGCCTCGGACACGATTGATGATACGATCGTGATTGAAGAGCTGGCGTGTCCCAATAAACGCGAGGAATTATCCTGGGAGCGTGAGCTGATCGGTTTGTATGTCTCAGATCATCCCCTCAGCCCCTACCAAAAGACACTGACGGAGCAAGTGACCCATTTCTCCCATCAATTGGCGGAGGCCGGTGAGAAGGAAGCGGTCACTGTCGCGGGTATGGTTGATCGTTTCCGGCAACACCAGACCAAAAATGGCAACAGCATGGGGTTTGTCACCCTGGAGGACCTATTTGGCAAGATTGACCTGGTGATCTTCCCGCAGACCTGGGAAAAGGTCTACCACTTGGTGGACATGGACAGGGTCCTTTTAGCGGAGGGCCGGCTGGATACCGTCCAGGGTGATCCCAAGGTGCTGGTCGATAAGCTGACGCCTGTTTCGCTTGATGACCTCGAGGTGGATTTCACGGATCAGTCACCGCACAATGGCTCATCTTTAAGCAGCGGGCTTGGCGTTGACCTGGACGATGATTTATTAGAGGATTTTTTACCCCAGCTCCCAGAGGATGATATCAAACCTGTCAGCCCCCCGAAGGACAAGTCACCAAGCCCTCAAGAAGATACCCCTGGCGGAAGCGATTCAGCAGCTGCCGATGGAGGAGAATCAGGGACGCCAGACGGGGTGACAAACAGCGCACTGGACAACCCTTCACCGTCAGCGGACCTCTCTGAAGGTGGGGATTACTTACTCGATATAGATCCACCGTCCCAAACTAGTTCAGCGCAAGTGCGTGAGCAACCGCCCCCCGTCGGCTTTCATGTGCTCAAATCGCCCCTGCCCAAACCCGAGCCGCTGCCGCAGCCGGACCAAAAACCACGCTGTATTTACATCACCCTGGATTCGTGCGGTGATAAGCTGCAAGATGTGCGGCGCTTGCGCCGCATCCACGGCATCTTGATCTCACGCCCTGGGCGAGACCTGTTTGCCTTCCGCGTTAGGGAGAACGGCATTAGTTATGAGATCAGTTTTCCGAATGTCACCACCGGGCTGACGGACACTTTGATCCATAAATTGCGGGGGTTGATGGGAGACAACAATATTGATATTGCCCAACTGCCATAATGGCAGGCTGTTTGGTTGTCATATGTTTGCTAACCAACACAACCTAATTCTGGTAAAATCCAATCGAATCAACAGAATGGATCAGAGGCATGGCACGGATAAACATCGATTTGCACCCCATAACCCACATCACAGTTGACGCCATTGGTCAGCCAGGTGAGCGTGTTTTTTACCTGCAGGGCAGAAGCCCTGACCAGGTGATCACGTTATTGGTGGAAAAGTTCCAAATCCAAACCCTAGCCCTGGCTATCGAAAACCTGATGGTTGAATTGGAAGAAAAAGCGTCGGATCTAGCCGAAGCCACACCGGAGTACGACGAAGATGAGATGATCCTTGAGCCGCCCCTGGACCCCTTGTTCCGTGTGGGCGAATTAAGCCTGGGGTATGACCAAGAACAAGACCTGTTAATTCTGATCGCCAAGGAAGTCCCTACGGGGTTGACTGAATCAGGGGATGAGGAAAACCTGAGCGAGGTGCGTTTTTGGTGTACCCGCTCCCAGCTGTGGGCGATGGGCCGCTGGGGCATTGAGCTTGCTAGCCGCGGGCGCCCGGTTTGGCCGTCGACGGGCGAGCCTATTCTGCCCCCCGGGGAATTTTCACCCAAAAACAACGGGCACAAAACCACCCCCTGAAAGACATAGCAGCATGAATAAAGATGAAATCCTGTTAGCCTTGCAGTCTGGCAGCCTGCGGCTGGAAGGCCAGTTTATCTATGGGTCCAACTACACCTTTATGGTGGTGTGCCAGTTCAGGCGGCAGACCCTCAAAGCGGTGTATAAACCTGTGCGTGGAGAGCGCCCGTTGTGGGATTTCCCAGATCAAACCCTGGCCCGTCGGGAAGTAGCCGCTTTTTTGGTCAGTGAAGCTTTGGGCTGGAACCTGGTGCCGCCGACGGTCTTCAGGGAAAAAGGCTCACCCATGGGCCCGGGCTCGGTCCAGTTGTTCATCGAGCATGACCCGGAATTACATTATTTCAATTTCAATGTAAGCCAGCGTCAGCACCTGCCCCAAGTGATGCTGTTTGACCTGTTAATCAACAATGCTGACCGCAAGGCTGGTCACCTGCTGATTGACCCGCAGGGTGAGCTGTTCCTGATCGATCATGGGCTCAGCTTCCATGTTGAGGACAAACTGCGCACCGTGATCTGGGATTTTGCCGGGGAGGTCATTCCGCCTGAGCTCTTACAGGATCTTAAGCACTTCATCCCAGCATTATCTCCGGGTGAGGCGCTGCATCGTGCCCTGCGTCCACACCTGTTGCGGGTAGAGATTGATGCCCTGCAACAGCGCGCCCAGGCGTTGGTGGCCAGTGGGACCTTTCCCCTGCCACCGGAAGACCGGCGTGCGTATCCCTGGCCGTTGGTATAATCGTTATAGAGGATGACACACACGATGGAAATCTTGATCGTACACCATGCCGGCCAGCTTCTGACCCTGGCTGGCGGGCCGCAGCGCGGTCAGGCATTGGGAGACCTGGGGCTGATTGAACAGGGCGCGGTGGTGATTCAGGGTGCCCAGATCTTGGCGGTTGGGCGCAGTACGGACTTGCTCAAAGCCTATCCTCAAGCCGAGCGCTTTGATGCACACGGTAAAATCGTGATGCCGGGTTTTGTGGATCCGCATACCCATTTGGTATGGGCTGGAGATCGCGCCGATGAGTTCACCCTGCGCTTGGAGGGCAAGACCTATATGGAGATCCTGGCGATGGGCGGTGGGATTCTTTCCACCGTGCGGGCGACACGTGCGGCTAGCATAGAGGAACTGGTTTCACAAACCCGCCCGCGCGCCCGCGAGGCCTTCCGTCATGGGACGACCACCATGGAGGTGAAAACAGGTTACGGGCTGACCCTTGAAAGTGAAATCAAACAACTGCAGGCCATCCTGGCGCTGAACCGGGAAGGTCCGATGGAACTCGTCCCCACCTTTTTAGGCGCGCATGCTGTCCCCCCTGAATACCAGGGACGCACTGAGGCGTATGTGGACCTACTGTGTAAAGAGATGCTTCCCGGCATCCATGACTGGTGGTACCACGAGGTTCCCGACCAGCGTCTGCCGTTCGTGGATGTGTTTTGCGAGCGGGGCGCTTTCGACCTGGCGCAATCTCGCCGGATTTTGGAAGCAGCACAAGGTTTGGGCTTCCCACTCAAGATCCACGCCGATGAGTTTGAAAACCTGGGCGGCGCTGCCCTGGCAGCTGAACTGGGGGCGGCATCTGCCGACCACCTGGTAAAAACCTCACCCGATGATATTCGTGCGCTGGCATCATCACAGACCGTGGCTGTTTCGCTGCCGGGTACGCCCTTTGGGTTGAACGAGGCGGAATACACCCCTGCCCAGGCGATCCTGCAGGCGGGCGGCACCCTGGCGCTGGCAACAGACATCAACCCCGGCACCAGCTGGTGCGAATCAATGCAGTTTATTTTGGCCTTGGCTTGTCGCAAGATGCGTTTGACCCCGGCCCAGGCAATTGCCGCCGCGACGATCAACGCAGCAGCAGCCCTGCAGCGTCAGGATACCCTCGGATCGATTGAACCGGGTAAACAGGCGGATTTACTGATTCTTGATGTGAACCATTACCAGCATTTGGGCTACCGTTTCGGCACCAATCTTGTATCCCATGTGATTAAACAGGGCAGGATCTACCCGGTCAATTAACCTGTGCCTGAAATCACAATCCTGACCGGTGCTGATTACGATGGGACATATCTTTCAAAACATGGGTTCACTGGCTTTGGCTGGGATGGTCTTACTGGCAGGCGCCTTATTTCTGCGTTGGGTCCTCAAGTTTGCCTGGAGGATGGCTCGTGTGGCGTTGATTTTACTATCGCTGATCCTGGTCGCGAGTTATTTCTTAGGCTTGCTGGATGTCTTCATTTACTGAGCTAGATTTTATTTGAAAGCTGGATTTATGGAGCAAGTGACTATCCAAGACGCACGCAGTTGGTACAGCAGTGATGACCCAGTGCATGATTTTGATCATGTCTTGCGGGTTTACCGCCTGGCTGAACGCCTGGCACAAGCTGAAGGGGCAGACCTGGTGATTGTGCGGGCTGCAGCGCTGCTGCATGATTCGTGCGGGAGCGCGCCCGGCGGTGGAGGTGAGCTGCGCGCGGAGCATCATCTCACCTCGGCGGAATTTGCCGGCCAGGTGTTGCGTGAAAAAGGCTGGAACCCGGAGCAAATCCAGGCGGTTCAGCACTGCATCCGCACGCATCGCTTTCGCAACCAGGATGAAGCGCCTGGGAGTTTGGAGGCAAAGGTGCTGTTTGACGCGGATAAGCTGGACGTGTTAGGGGCGATTGGAACCGCCCGGACAATTGCCTATGCCGCCCTGGACGGTCAGCCCGTGTATGCTGAACCCTCTGATCAGTTTCTCAAAACCAGGGTAAAAGTGCCTGGCGAGCCCCATTCCTCCTACCATGAATTCCTGTTCAAGCTGCGTAATGTCAAAGGACGCCTATTCACCGAAAGCGGCAGGGTCTTGGCTGAAGCACGCCATGCCTATATGGTGGGGTTTTATCAGCAATTACAGGCTGAAGTGCGCGGTGAGCGGTAGCCTCATCGCGACAATCGTCCTTTTCGCAAATCACGCAAATGGAAAAAGAAGCTATACTAAGGATGTGACAAGGTCAGCTGAGCACAGGAGCTGTGACGGATGAAAATTTGTTTTGTCCATGAGTATTTGATCGATTTTGGCGGAGCTGAACAGGTCCTCAAAGGGCTGTTGGAGCTCTGGCCGGATGCTCCCATTTTCACGCTGATCTACGACGAAAACGGCAACTGCAAGGATATCATCCAGTCAACACGGGTGATCGGGTCCTTTCTGAATAAAATGCCATTCTCTAAGCGCAAACACCGTGCTTACCTACCGCTCATGCCGCTGGCCATTGAACAATTAGACCTCACTGGCTATGATGTTGTCATTTCTGCCAGCCATGCCATCGCCAAGGGGGTCATCACCGGGCCCGACCAACTGCACATCAGTTATCTTCACACGCCGATGCGCTATGCCTGGGATATGCAGACAGCCTACTTATCTGATGGGGGGTTAGAGAAAGGCTTGCGCAGCTTCATCACCCGCTCGCTCTTACATTACCTGCGCATCTGGGATATGCGCACGGTTGCGGGTGTGGATCATTACATTGCTAACTCTCAGTTTATCGCCCGACGTATCATGAAATTATACAAACGGGAGGCAACCGTCATTCATCCCCCGGTGGAGATTGATCGCTTTACGGTCAGGGAAGACAAGGAAGATTTCTACGTGACCGTCTCTCGCTTGGTCTCTTACAAAAAGGTTGATCTGATTGTGCGCGCCTTCAACCTAATGCCCGACAGGAAATTGGTGGTGATGGGTGATGGTCCTGAACTCAAATCATTGAAAGCGATCGGTTCCAACAATATCAGCTTTTTAGGATTCCAAAGTGACCGTGTGATTGAAGACACTTTACAGCGCGCCCGGGCCTTTGTGTATGCAGCCCAAGAGGATTTTGGGATTGTTCCGGTCGAGGCCCAGGCTTGCGGGACGCCTGTGATTGCCTATGGAAAAGGTGGTGTATTGGAGACAGTGGTTCCTGGTGAAACGGGACAATTTTTCTATCAACAAACGCCGGAATCTTTAGCAGACGCGATTGAAGGTTTTGAGCGCTCACAGCCCTTTGATCCGCTGGTCATCCGAAAAAACGCCGAGAGGTTCAGCAAAAACCGCTTTAAGCGTGAAATGCAGGCCTTTGTGGAAGAAAAGGCGCAGGCTTATTTCGGTTAGGACGACCAGCCTGTGGTAAGTAACCGGTTGAAAAAAGGGAATCAATCTTTTTAAGCCATATCATTCAGGAAAATAAAGATACATGAGCAGAGATCAGAATAAAAGGTTCCATACAGCCCTCTTGGAAAACCGCAGCAGCGTGGTGAATGTGTTATTAATAATGGTCGACATCATCACGGTTAGTTCTGCTGTGATGCTATCGGCCGTTATCCGCTACCTGCTGGTGCCCCTGATGGGAGGGGTGGTCAATTGGCCTTTGATCATTAACAGCCTGGTTTTCTTTGTGATCTTCACCGTCATCCTGGCCTGGCTGAATGGGCTCTACCCCGGATTTGGCTTGGCTGCCGTGCAGGAGATGCAGAAGGTGCTGTATGTGGTCGGTCTGGCAGCCGTTTTCCTGGGAGTGATCCTGTTCCTGCAGCAGTTGGGGATGGCATTTTCACGGATGATCTTTGTGCTGACCTGGTTTTTATCTGCCCTGTTTATGATGCTGGGCCGCTTTGCCATCCGCAACCGCTTCAGCCGCTTCCCCTGGTGGGGCATCCCGATGATCGTCATCGGTTCACAGGACCGCATTGCACCTGTGATTGAAAAGTTGCTCCAAACCCGGCGTTTGGGCTTTCGTCCTGTCTATTATTTTGACCCTGGCGTCATGGCAGACCAGCCGATTTCGGGCGTGTTGCCCCTCAACAACCAGCAAGCCCTGAAAGACTTGGTTATACAATCCAAGATCCAACATGTGGTCTTAACTGATCCAGTGGCCGATTTTGATCTTGTTGAATTCGAATGGATGCGAGATGTGTTTCCCAACATCCTCTTTATCCTGGATTCAGCGCCTTTTGGTTCTTTGTGGGTACGGACGATCGATGTGCATGGTACCCTGGCGATTGAAACCAGCTACCACCTGCTCAACAAACAAGAGACGATCATTAAGCGGGTGCTCGATATGATCCTGACCCTGATGTTGTTATTGGTCAGCTGGCCGATTTTCATCCTGCTGGCGGCGCTGGTGAGGTTGGATTCCAAGGGTCCTGTTCTCTACACCCAAAAACGCTTGGGCCAGGATGGGGAAGCGTTTGACAGCTATAAATTCCGCACCATGTATGAGGATGCGGACGAAAAATTGCATGAATTGTTAGCATCGGACGCCGAAGCCGATCGTGAATACCAGGAATACCACAAATTAACCAACGACCCCCGGGTGACGCGGGTCGGCAGGGTTCTGCGACGTTACAGCCTGGATGAAATGCCACAATTTATCAATGTCCTCAAAGGGGATATGAACCTGATCGGGCCGCGCAGTTACCTGCCGCGTGAGCTGCCAGATATGGGAACCTATGCTAAGATCATCCTAAAAGTCAAACCCGGGATCACCGGCTGGTGGCAGGTGATGGGGCGCAACGAAACCTCATTTAAAGAACGCCTGCAGTTGGATGAATATTACATCAGCAACTGGTCGATTTGGTTGGATTTGTATGTGATTATCAAAACGGCGTGGGTCTTAATTCGGGGTGAGGGGTTGTAAAACAGGTTGGATTGATAAAAACCCCACAGCAGCATTTGGTAAATTGCCAGGACTTGCAATCTGTGATGATTATTATTAAAAGCATAAGGGCACGCCGTCGCGTGCCCTTACGTTTAAGTTATTAAAGGGACCTAGCTTAATCTTCTTTTTCTTCGTCTTCGCGGCGTTTGGCATCGATGATATCTTGTGCCAGGTGTTGCGGAACCATCTCGTAATGATCAAAGGCCATGGTGAAGTAGCCGCGGCCGCCGGTCATTGAGCGCAATGTGGTGGTGTAGCGCAGCATTTCTGCCAAAGGCACATGTGCTTTGACAATTGAGCGGCCCTTTTGGGTATCCATACCCTGGACGCGCGCACGGCGGGAGTTCATATCACCCAGGATGTCACCCATGTTTGATTCGGGGACGATCACCTCGACCTGCATGATCGGCTCATATAAAACCGCCCCGGCGCCTTTGAACGCCAGCTTGAAGGCTTCGCGACCGGCAATCTCGAAGGCGATCGGTTTGGAATCGACCGGGTGCTCTTTACCATCGTACACCGAGACCTTGACATTGTGCACCGGGTAACCAGCGACCACACCCTCTTTCATCACATTGCGAACGCCTTTTTCAATTGAGGGTAAAAAGTTATTGGAGATCGAACCGCCAAAAACGTCGTTGGAAAACTCAAAATCCTCTTCCTGGAGCGGGCTGACCCTTAAGTGCACCTCGCCAAACTGGCCGGCGCCGCCGGTCTGCTTCTTGTGGCGGTACATGGCGGCATTCTCGCGGGTGATGCGCTCTTCGTAGGGCACCTTGGGCTCCTGGATTTCAAGACCAAGCTGGAACTTGCCTTCTGCACGGCGGATGGCGACATCAATGTGCTGATCGCCCATCCCTTGCAAGATCGTTTGGCGGGTGGCGGGTTCATTGTGCCATGAGAGGGTCATGTCCTCTTCGCATAGGCGGGAGAGGGTGGTGCTGAGTTTGGCTGCATCCGATTGGGTCTTGGGGAACACTGCCACCTGGTAGAGGGCATTCGGGTAATCCGCTGATGAAAGTTTGATGGGGTTCTCTTTCCTGGATAAGGTGTCACCGGTGGTGGTGACGCTCAATTTTGCCACCAGACCGATATCGCCGCTGTGCAGTTGACTGGCGGGTGTACCCTCTTTGCCATAGGGGACCTGCATACCGGTCAGGCGTTCTTCCTCACCCTTATTACTGTTCCAAATGCGCTCATCTGCCACCATTTTCCCGGAATAGACACGGAAGAAGGTTTGTTTTCCGACGAAGGGATCAGCGGTGGTCTTCCACACAAAGGCTGCCAATGGACCGTCATCCTTGGGCTCGAGGGTGATTTCCTCGCCCTTAGCGTTGGTGGCTTTGGCCGGTGCGACATCGGCCGGGGAGGGCATCAGGTTGGCCAGGACGTTGAGCAAAGGGGCTAAACCGATCTTGTTGGCGCCAGCTGAGACCATAACCGGGATGAAGTTGCCCGCCCAGATCGTGCTGCGCAAGCCGCGGATGATCTCCTGGTCGGTCAGGTCGCCGTTTTCAAAGTATTTTTCTAACAGGGCGTCTTCGCCTTCAGCGGCCGCTTCTACCAGGGCTAGGTGGGCTTCTTCTGCTTGCGCCTGGAATTCCGCCGGGATATCTACGATTTCTTTGCCGTTACCTTTGTAGGCCTTCATCGAGAGCAGATCAATCACGCCTTTGAAATCTGCTTTTTCGCCCCATGGCAGCTGCAAGGGGATCAGCCGGGTTTCGACATGGCTTTGAACGGATTCGAGGGCCTTGGCAAAATTGGCATTCTCACGTTCCATCTTGTTGATCAACAGCATCCTGGGGATGTTAAATTGCTCGCTGTATTGCAGGGCCATTTCGGTGCCGACCTCAAGGCCTGCGACGGAATCTACCAGGATCAGCGCGCCATCGGCAACCCGCATGGCGGAGATGACCTCACCGATAAAATCGGTGTAGCCGGGCGTATCGAATAGGTTGAGTTTTAAGCCATTGTATTCAACGGGCACAACGGCGGTGAACAGCGATATCCCGCGTCGAATTTCTTCTTCTTCGAAGTCGGCAATGGTGGTGCCGTCTTCAACCTGGCCCATGCGCGTGGTGGCGCCGGTGAAGTTCGCCAGGGCCTCCACCAGCATGGTCTTCCCAGAATTACTGTGGGATGCCAGGACAATGTTACGGATCGATTCGGTTTTATATTCTTTCATTTAAGAGACCTTCCTTGCTCCTTTTATAATTTTTTTATAACTGCTCAGGCAGCGCTGCTGCTGAAGGGCGCCTTCACGCGCTGAGAAGTTAAAATTTTATCAAGTATAATGCCACGCAACCCCCAATTTTAAGACAATCATAGCTAAAAGTCAAAGCGATGACCGGTTTTAATGGGTTGAATTGTCAGGCTGAGGGCTGGCTGCCAAGGCGCACCCAGGTGACTCACCAGGGTGTGGAATTTGCTGCAGCGTGCCGTGACCCATTATATCAGGGTTAGCGTGGTAATGTTGCGCGTTTGCAGGCTTAGGAAGGTGAATATTCTTAAATTATTAAAAAAACTAGCACATCAGGGTTTGCAAGCGATGCAAGGTGCTGGCGACTCCAAGTTTTCCTGAATGGAATTGATCAATTTGATCAGCAACCAGAGAACATACAGCAAGAGGACATGCGGCTAGACCACATGCAGCTGGTTGACCTTGCGGAAGTGGTAGCCATAGATGGTGAAGGTGATCGCTAGGGGGAACTTCTTTGGGAAGTGGAACAGCGTCCAAAAGAACAAGCGCCAGTAATGCCAGCGTTCTTTGCTCTTGACGCCGATCTCAACCATGGAAGATAGGAAGGCAGCGATTTCTTCCCATTGCAGGGTGACGGCGTGACGCGCTGGGTTGTAATCCTTGAGGAAGGTGCGCACCCTTTCATAGAAACCCTTGGCGGAATAAATCGAATCAAGGATCTTGCGGTAGCCTTGCTTTAACTGCCCTAGGTCCATTTTAGGGACAATGTTGGTCTCGCCATCGACGTTATCGCCGGAATAGGCGTTGCGGATGCGTCCTTCCCGCAGCATGCGCTGGTAAAGCTGGGTACCGATAGGTGCTTGCAACAGTCCGACCATGGCCGTCACGATCCCGCTTTGCTGGATGAAATCGATCATTCGCTCAAAGATGGTTTCGTCATCACTGTCAAACCCAACGATGAAACCGCCCATCACCTGTAGACCCATGCGCTGGAGCTTGCGCACCGAGCTAACCAGGTCGCGGTTGCGGTTCTGGCTTTTGGAGCACTCGGCTAAAGCCACATCGTCCGGGGTTTCAATGCCCACAAACACCTGGGTGAACCCGGCTTTAACCATCAATTCGATCAATTCGTCATCATCGGAGAGGTTCACCGAGGCTTCTGTGGTTAAACGGCCGCTTTTTTTGCCTTTGCGCCATTCGATCATTGCCGGGAGGACTTCTTTTTTGAGGATCTGTTTGTTGCCGATGAAGTTGTCGTCGACGATGAAGATCCCACGGCGCCACCCCAGGCTGTAAATCTTATCCAATTCGGTGATCAATTGCTGGGTGGTTTTGATCCGCATCCGGTGACCTAAGAGCGCGGTCACATTACAAAAATCACAATTGAACGGGCAGCCGCGGGTGAACTGCAAGCTGAGCGAGTCATAGTGGCGCAAATCAACCAGTTCCCATAGGGGAACCGGGGTGGTGGTGATGTCAGCAAATTCGTCGGTTTGATAGACCCGTTCCGGTTTGCCGCGACCCAGGTCAGACAGGAACAGCGGCAGAGTGATCTCCGCCTCGTTGAGGATCAGGTGGTCAACCTCCGGGAAGCCTTCCGGTTCGGCGGTGAACAGCGGTCCGCCAGCCACAATCACCTTGCCCGCTTGCCGAGCGATGGCGATCAGCTCGTGGGTCGACTCCCGCTGCACGGTCATGGCGCTGATCAGCACCATATCCGCCCAGTCCAGGTCACTGGTCTTCAGGTCTTGAATGTTCATATCGACCAGGCGTTTTTCCCAGGTTCCGGGCAGCATGGCTGCCACGGTCAGCAGCCCCAGGGGCGGTGAGGAGGCTTTCTTGTGCACGAACTTGAGGGCGTGTTTAAAGCTCCAAAAAGTGTCAGGGAATTGCGGGTATACCAGTAAAATGTTCATCAATTTACCTCATGCACTTTCATCATCAACGGCGTTGATCGTCTCTTGGGTGATCTCGTTGGGGTCGATTTCGACTTCTGCCTTGGTTTTGTGTGGTTTGTCTTTCGTACGTTTTTTTCTTTTGGCTGGCTGTGTCTCTGGCGCCGCATCGGGTTGCTTGATGTCTAACAGGTTATCCCGGTCGACCAGGTTGATCTTTTGGAACATGGTCGCCATTTCTTCAGCGGTATAGGGCAGGTCGTTATCGAGCCACCAATAGATGGTGGCCAGCAGGGAGCCGCTGAAGTGGTTGGCGATGAAGTCAACCGGCAGGACCGGTTCTGCGTTGAGGGTGTCTAATTCTGCCTGGATAAAGCCCTTAATGTTTTCAGCGATGCTGTGGTGTAACTGGCGAGAGGCCGTGATGCCACCGCTGCCAATGGTCAGGATACGGTATAAGTCATAGTTTGCGGCTGCGAAATCGAACAGCTTGACGATCGTCTTGGTGTCCTTCAGGTGCCATTGAGCCTCGGTTAGCTGGGGGGCCTGGTCCATAAAGTCGACGATGAGCTGGTTCATCACTTCCAGCAGCAGCTCGTCTTTATCCTTAAAGTGCAGGTAAAAGGTGGCCCGCCCGAGGTTGGCTTTTTCGGTGATGTCCTGGATGGAGATTTCGTCGTAGCCCTCTTCAAGGATCAACGCCATCAAGGAATCTTGCAGTGATTTTCGTGTGCGCTGAACGCGCCTATCCAAATGCCTGGCCATTGCTCGCCTATCTTTCCGTAATAAAAGACAGATAATTATGAAGTGTAAAATAATAGACAGATGTATATAATTGTACAGGTCATTATAAGGTTTTTCTGTCTTTTGTCAAGGCTTAACCGCGCTTCAAGGGCACTGATTTAGGTTTAGTTCATAGGAGGCAAGCCTATCTCATTTTGATTAACCCTTGGGATGCGAACGCGGTACGAAATCTTAAAGTGCCTCATTCGCTTATAATTAGGCATAACCTAACTACTCAGCGTCCAGGGCGCCCTTCAGCAGCACGTCCCCCTGAGCAGTTACGGCATACCACCTTCTGGGAAGCGGAGCATTCGATCAATGATGGCCTCACAGCAATATGACAACAGCTTGGATGAGCTGAGCATCACGTCCAAGATCCTGGGGATTAACGTCAGCGGTTTGAAAACGGTTGCAGTTTATGGCGATATGAACGGGCTGGTCTACGAGCGACTGCAAGTGGAAACACCTGCGGACACGGACTTTTTAGCGGGATTTGATGCGATCTGTGCCCAGGCGGATAAGCTGCTCAAGCTGTGCCGCGCCCAGGGACTGAGCAGCCCGGAGGTGATCTCATTGGCCGTCAGCGGCCCGGTCGACCTCCACCGGGGGATTATGATGTCGCCCCAGGACCTGCCGCGGTGGGATGAGGCACCCCTCAAGGGTAGGCTGGGCGTGCGCTATAACCTGCCGGTGTTCATCGAGCAGCGCAGCAATGCCGGTGCGCTGGCCGAGATGTACTTTGGCGCTGGGACCGGCGTGGCTGACCAGATTTTTATAGACCTCGAACCCGTGGTGGCGGTGGGCATCATCCAGGGGGGCGCCATTTGCCACGGATCGAATGACGCGGCTGGTGAGATTGGATGTATGCGTATGGCTGAAAGCGGGCCAGCGGGCTTGGGTGCGCCCGGCTCGCTGACCGGTTTTGCCAGCGGCCTGGGGATGGCGGAAATGGCTCGTATCCGCTATCCTGATATTTGGCCGACCCCGCCTGACCCCTATGAATTGGTGCAAGCGGTCAACGCCGGCCAGGCGGAAGCCCTGCAAGTGGTGGCGGAAGCCGCCGATCACCTGGGGAAGGCGCTGCTGTGGCTGATCTTCACCCTGGACCCGGAACTGGCCGTCTTTGGACATCCTGGCGATGTGTTGGGTGAAGCGTTGCTGAGTCCCTTGCGGGATGCGGTTCTGCGCTACGGCGGCGCAGAAGCACGCTTGCTGCCGCGCCTGGCGCTTTCAAAACTGGGGGCCAAGCTGGATGACACGGCCGCCTTAGCAGCGGTGATTGATGCTTTTAAGAAACGCCGTAGAAGTTGAAATCAGAGTATTGGCTGTGATTTTGTCAGGTAGGACCTTGTCTTCTGAGGTGTACCTTTTCGTATGGCTTTATGTGAAACCAATCGAGGACTGTTCAGCCACTTAATCAAAAGCGGCTTATTGTTTATACAAGTTGATATTTTTCAAGTTAATTATGATATGATTAACATAATATAAGAATTATGTTCGCACACGAACAGGATGATTGATGATTTTCTAACATCTTTGGAAAGATTGCCCAAATTATGGGCATCGACAGATGAGTAAGGTTTATTAAGCTAGGCGGAAAAATGCAGATCAGTGTCATTATCATGTGCGTGATTGGCGGGTATTTATTAGGCTCAATTTCATTAGCCAGGGTGGTAACTCGGATTTTTTCACCTGGAACAAAGCTTGAGGAAGTTGATCTGCCAGATGCCAATACCGGCGGCACCTTTACGTTGAAGACCGTTGGGGCCACGACAGCTTCCGTGATCCTCGGTCCTCGTATCGGGGGATTAATTGGTCTGCTTGATATTCTAAAGGGTGCATTACCTGCATTGATCCTTCGCCTGATTTTTCCAGATCAGCCTTATTTTCTATTTGCAGGCACAGCGGTTATTATTGGGCATATTTGGCCGTTGTATTATCATCTTCGTGGTGGTGGCGGGCTTTCTCCCGCACTGGGTGTTTTATTGGTGTTGGATCCTGTAGGTACGCTGATCTCGGTCCTGGTCGCATTTATCCTTGGCATTTTTATCATCCGTGAAATTTCATTTACAGTGATGGGCGGCCCCTGGTTATTTATTATTTGGATCGCTGTCCGTACCGTTAACTGGGTGTATATCGTTTTCAGTGTTCTAATCAATGTGATCCTGTTAATTGCAGTGCTTCCTGATATCCGGATCCATCTAAGAGCACAAAAAGATGGGAAGACAGATTTGTCAACTTCAATGGATTCAATTCCAATGGGGAGGATGATGAAGAAGATGATGGATAAAATGAGTTTGTCCCCACACAAAAAAGAGAGAAATTAAACTTATTTATATTACTGAGGGTGTTATATGAATCAACCGATCATTTATCATTTGCATTCGCGAGAACAGCCTGAGCGGATAGGCAATAAGGCCAAGAATCTTCGCGCTTTGATGGGCATCCGCAAGATCAAGATCCCTGAATCCTGGGTTGTCCCCTGGGATGTTTACCAGCGTTACATCACTAGGGACGGTTCAATTTCAGATGAACTCCATCAATCCATTCTCACCCACTTGGATTTTTCAAAAACCTATGCTGTCAGATCCAGCTCGAATATTGAAGATGACAGCTTTGTGTCATTTGCAGGGTTATTTAAGACAATTTTGCATGTTAAAGGTCCCGATAACGTGTGTCAAGCCGTCCTTGAAGTGTGGGAATCAGCCCAGACGGAGATTGTGCGCTTATATTTGGATAAGATCAACAGTTCACCAGATGCGATCCAGATGGCCGTCATCATCCAGGAGATGGTTCCGCCGGTATTTTCGGGGGTTTTATTCAGCCGGAACCCCATGACTGGCCTCAGTGAGGTTGTGATTGAAGGCGTTCCTGGAGATGGGACGGCTTTGGTCCAGGATGGCGTCACACCCGAGCGCTGGGTCTCCCGCAAAGGGTTTTGGGTCGCCAAACCAGAGGATCCTCACATGCCAGCGGCGGTGGCGAAAAAGGTGTTGGACGAAGCGCAAAAGATCCTTAAAAAGGTGTCTGTACCAATTGACCTCGAATGGGTCTATGATGGGCGTGATGTGAACTGGGTTCAAATGCGGGAAATCACCACGTTACGAGATTTTCATATCTACTCCAATCGGATTTCAAAGGATATGATGCCGGGGATGATCCATCCCCTGATCTGGTCGATCAATATTCCCCTGATCAACACCGTTTGGTTAGGTTTGTTAGAAGAAATCGTTGGAAAGCTGCCAATTCAAGCCGAGGACCTGGCAAAGTCCTTTTATTACCGAAGTTATTTTAATATGGGCGCCATCGGAGAGGTCTTTACGAGGGTTGGTTTCCCGTCTGAGGGCTTGGAGATGATGATGGGTTTGGTGCCTAAGCAGGATGGCAAACCAGCCTTTAAGCCCAGCCTTAAAATGCTTCCCCTCCTGCCTAAGTTCCTGCATTTTATCGTTGATAAATGGATGTTTGAACGGAAGATAAAATCCGGATTACCCCCACTAGAAAAAAGCTTAGGACAGTTCACCCCCAATCCAGAACCGGGCCTATCCTTTGAGGTGCAGGTTGAGGAGATCAACGAGCTTTATAATCTGGTACAGAAGGTTGTTTACTTCAATGTGGTCACGCCGATTTTGGCCTCGATGTATACGCGCATGCTTGAGCAGCAATTAGCCAAAGTGGATGTTGATCTGCTGCAGTTCGACCTGTTTGCGGGTTTGAGTGCGTTAGATCAATATAACCCTAATCTTGGGCTGGCGAAATTACGCGAGAAGTACGATGCTTTCTTCAACGAACTGTCCTCTGAGGGTCATGTGTTTTCTTGGGATGATCTACAAGGCACAACCTTTGAGGATGATTTGGATCTCTTCATTGACCAATTTGGTCATTTAAGCAATAACAGTAACAATTTTATGGCTGTACCCTGGCGGGAAAATCGGGATGTCGTCTTACGGATGATCCGGGATCTGCCGCTGGTTGAGCGTGACAAAGGGGCGCGCATCGGGTTTGATGATTTGCCCCTGAAAGGCTTGCGAAAGTGGATGACGGACTTGTTCTACCGCAGGGCGCGGAAATTCTCATACTACCGTGATCGGGTCAGCCAGCAATATATTTTCGGGTATGGGCTGTTCCGACCTTATATTCTCAGGCTGGCTGATGGGATGGTCAGCACAGGCTGGCTGGAAGATCGAGAAGATATCTTTTACCTGGCCTGGGATGAAATTAAACATGCTGTGGAAAACAAAGAAGCTAGAGCTTGGCGAGAGATCATTATTACCCGTAAAGAGGAAATGGACGCGTACCAGGATATTGTTTTACCGGATGTGATTTATGGGGATGATCCACCGCCCGTTTTCTCTGAATGTCTTGACCGTTTGTCCGGCACCCCAACCTCCCAAGGGTATTATTCGGGTCCGGTCAAGGTTGTCAACAGCATGGATGATTTTCAGAAAGTTGCCCCTGGGGATGTGATTGTGATCCCCTACTCTGATGTGGGATGGACGCCGCTCTTCACGCGGGCTGGCGCGGTGATTGCCGAATCTGGTGGATTACTTTCCCACAGCTCGATCATCGCCCGGGAGTACCAAATCCCGGCGGTTGTGTCTGTTTCCAATTGTATGCAGCTCAAAGATTTGCAGCAGATCAGTGTGAATGGGTTTACGGGTGAAATCGTTTTAGTGGAAGAAAATTAAACAAAAGTAATCAGGAGACAGCAATGGCTGTATTGAACGCGACCAATCTTCATAAGTTTTACCAGTTGGGAGAATTCCAAATTAAAGCCTTGAACGGTGTGGATTTTGAGGTGGAAGCCGGCGCGTTTGTGGCCATTATGGGTCCATCGGGCAGCGGCAAATCGACCTTGCTGCATCTGTTGGGCGGGCTGGATGTCGCCACCGATGGCGATGTGATGCTCACCGGTCAGGCGTTTTCTGAATTACCCGATCATCAAATGACCCTGACCAGGCGCCGTAATATTGGATTTGTGTTCCAGTTCTTTAACTTATTGCCCACGTTAACCGCTGAAGAAAATATCCAGCTGCCCATCTTAATTGACGGTGGAAAACCTGAAGTTTTTCAATCCCGGGTGGATCAATTGATTGACCTGGTTGGGCTGAACGACCGGCGTGATCACAAACCTGACCAGCTCTCTGGCGGTGAGCAGCAGCGGGTGGCGATTGCCCGCGCCCTGGTGACACAGCCGGCCATTTTGCTCGCTGATGAGCCCACTGGCAACCTGGATACCAAAACCGGCAAGGTGATTATGTCCTTATTGCGACGGTCCTGTGATGAGTTGGGTCAGACCATTATTGTAGTGACCCATGATCCCCGGGCTGCAGCTTATGCTGATCGGGTGGTCTTTTTACGGGACGGCAAGGAGCAGGAGACGCTGAAATTTAAGGAATTAAAAGACCTATCTGAGCGCATCCGCAAGATCATGGGCATTATGGAAAAGATGGAGATTTAAAAGCGACATGCGTTTGTTGATTAAACTAACCCTGCGCTCGATCCAAAGACACCCAGCCCGGACGATATTATCGATGTTAGGCATCACGATCGGTGTGGCCGGCATCCTGGCTTTGGGCATCACCAATCAAGCATCGATGCAATCCATCTCAGCTTTGTTTGAAGAATCCAGCGGTAAAGTGGATTTGATGGTCACGGCGTCATCCGATAACCAGCCTCTTTCAGAGGGTACGATCAGGGTCACCGAAAATATTGCGGCAGTCCGTGTGGTATTGCCCATTGTTAAAGCGAATACTGCGTTTGCAGACCAGGCATCTGGCGGGGGACTTGAGCTCTCCTTTTTGGGGATGGACAGCGGCGGTTTTCTTCTGCATGGTGTCAATCCGGTTTTGGAACCCCTGGCCAGGGATTACAAAATCGTCGAAGGCCGTTTCCTGGAGGACCCCCTTGAAGCCCTTGAAGTTGTCCTGGTCGAGAGCTACGCCCAGGATGAAGACATTCAAGTGGGTGATCGAGTTGAAGTGCTGACCCCTAATGGGGTTGAACGGCTGCGGGTGGTGGGCTTGATCGCACGGGAGGGTCCGGGACAAATTAATAATGGGGCGTTTGGCATTGTGCCACTCAATACCGCGCAGCGCATGTTCAACCGGTTGGGGGAATATGACCAGCTGGATTTGCTGCTGACGGAATCTAACAGCAGCCAGGCGCTGGAAGAGGTGCGCCTTGCGATCCAAAGAAGGCTGGGGGAGGCGGTCTCAGTGACGTATCCTGCAGGCCAGGGGCAGCGCATGTCCCAGATGCTGTCCAATTATCAAATCGGTCTGAACTTCCTCAGCGGCATTGCGCTGTTTGTGGGCGCATTCCTGATCTACAACGCCTTTGCCATGACAGTGGTGGAGCGCACCCGTGAATTTGGTATGCTGCGCACGATTGGGATGACCCGCCGCCAAATTATTTTACAAGTCATATCAGAAGCCCTGGTTTTAGGCATTTTTGGATCTGGGCTGGGGGTCCTGATGGGCATTTTGGGCGCCAGGGGTTTGGCTGGGCTGGTCGGCTCACTGCTTGGCACGGATTTAAGCGCCGACCTGGTGGTGCCCGGGGGGACGTTGTTGTTGAGTTTGTTTGTCGGCATCATCGTGACCATTATTGGGGCGCTGATGCCCTCGATCCAGGCAGGGCAGGTATCACCGATTGCCGCACTAAGGGTGCGTGGTCGCAGCCAGGAGGGGTGGATCACCCGGTCTGGCTGGAAATTTGGGATAGCCGGCTTGCTGGTTTCCACGGCGATTCTGCTGTGGAATCCTTTCCCGTATGATCCCCAATTTATCCTGGGGAGTTTAACGGTATTCTTGATGTTTGGCGGGGTCACCTTGATGATCCCCGGCACCGTTTCAACCTGGGAGAAGCTGAGCCGTCCCCTGATGCGGTTGATCTTTCGTAACAGCGGTCTGATTGGCAGTCGCAATATTGGGCGATCAAAAGTCCGCACAACGCTGACGATTGTGGCCTTATTAATTGGCGTAGCCATGATCCTGGTGGTGCGTGTGATGACGGCATCCTTTTCCCAGGACCTGGTTTCATGGATCAATGCTTATATAGGCGGGGATATCTATATCCACTCCAGCGTCCCATTGCGTGCAGATATGGCCAATCAGGTTGCTGGCATCACGGGTGTGGGTGCAGCAACGCCGATTCATTACCAAAATATTGAATTCATGGCGCCAGGCGGCGGTCTTGAGCCGTTGACCTTTATGGCCGTTGACCCTGCCACCTATACGCGTGTCACCAGCTTTATTTTCAGTGACAGCAACATCAATGCTCAGGCAGCCTTAGCCGAGTTAAATGATGGCGGCGCATTGTTTATTTCCAGCGTGATTGCTGAAAAATACAACTTGGGTGTGGGTGATCGCTTTTGGATCAGGACCAACCAGGGTTTACAGGATTTTTCAATTGCTGCGGTCGTGGTGGATTTCTTCAACCAGGGTCTGGTTGTCACGGGCAACCGTCATGACCTCCGCCGGTTCTTTCGTTCCAATGAAATCAGCACGATCCTGGTTAAGGTTGATGCGGGTGTCCCCACTGCTGATGTGATCGCCAATATTGAGCAGGTTTATGGCAAGCGCTATCATTTGTCCCTCGAATCCAACGAGACCATCCGTGGGAATATCTCTGTGTTGATGGATCAAGCCTTCAGCATGTTTGACGTGATGGCTGTGCTGGCGGTGTTGATCTCCTCCCTGGGCATTGTTAATACTTTGATGATGAACATTATGGAACGCACCCAGGAGATTGGCATGCTGCGGGCCATCGGGATGACGCGCGGCCAGGTGATCAAAATGGTGCTATCTGAGGCTGGCCTGATGGGGGTGATTGGCGGGTTGGTGGGTTTGGTGTTCGGCGTGTTGCTGGCGAAAATCTTCTTAACCGGTATGACCGCCATGTCGGGCTATCGGCTGGATTTCATCGTGCCCCTGGGGGGTGTGATCACCAGCTTGGTGGTTGCCTTGGTGATCTCACAGCTGGCTGCCATTCAGCCGGCGCGTAAAGCTTCCAGGACAAATATCCTGGAAGCCATCCATTATGAATAAAATGTAATCAGTCCAGGGGGAATGTGATGAATGCCGTCATCCCCCAGCGCAGGCCAGTTGGAACCTGGTTTAATTTGAGCGTGACCTCGTAATAAACCGAGGTCACCCCGGATGGTTTGTCTGCAATGCGCTCGATCGTGCCCGTAAAGCTCTGATCGGAGAGGGCATCGAAGAAGATGGTGGCTGTTTGACCCTCCCGCAGCTTGGGGACGTCTACTTCGCTCAAATCTGTGGTTCTGACACGGATTTCAGACAGGTCTGCCAGGATCAATAATGGTTGGAAGGCGCCGATCGGCTCACCCGGGTTGGCCAGAACCTCAACAATCGTTCCGGAAAATGGCGCCCGGATATCAAAGGCGGCCTCAGCTTGTTTGAGGGCAAATTCAGCCGCTCTCAGATCCTGTAAAGCAGCTTCGATTTCGACCCTTGAGGCGCCCGCCCTGACCGCTTGCAAGTTGGCTTGTGCCGCAGCGACATCCGCCTCGGCAGCCGCAATCACAGCATCACTTGCAAATGCGTTTTCTTGGCGTTCAAGATTTGCTTCCGCATTGGCCAGGGCAGCCTTGGCAGCCGCCAGGCTGGCTTTAGTGGGCAGTGCTTTGATCTGGTTGTAGGCAAATTGGGCTCTTTCCAGGGCAGATTGAGCTTGGTACAGGCCCGCCATCAGCCGGCTGTCATTGCTGGTCACCAGCACCTGGTTTTTTGTAACTTCATCTCCCACAATAATCTTGACCTCAAAGTTTTCCGCGCCGGATGGGTAAGACAGGCTCGCCCATTGGAGCGGGATCACTTCACCGGAGGCGCTGACTTCTTGCACCAGCAGTGCCGCCTGGTCACCCGGTGTGTCTTGAGCAGGCACCGAGTCATTGGAGCAGGCAGATAAGCTGGTGCTGAACAGCAGGAGGATAGAAGCCAGCAGCAAGAGGCGATTGCGAAGGAGTGGGGAGCGTTTCATCAGGGGTGCCTTTCAATGAATCATCAAATTAGTGATGGGTTCGTCAACGGCATGAAATCGCCTGTTTCGAGCATGTTCTCAATTATACCTGTGGCTTGCAAAATTATTTCTAAGAAACACCTCAAAGCTAAGTGCAATATTAAGCCTTCCCTGGAGGGTAGCGGAACACCTTTAGGTGCAGAGGAGGCATGACGTGAGGGATGTTTTAAGCCTTCCCTTGGGGGAAGGCTTTTTTGATATTGACCGGATTCGACTTTACCAGGGAAAGTCGGGTAATGGTTACCAGTCATGATCGGCAGATGTTTACCAGCCATTGGCATTCGATTATCCCTAAAAAACTATTCGCCGAGCACAGTATAATTTTATTAAAGAGAACTGAGATGCATGCGAGTTATTTGTCCCTTTTGGCAAGCGGCGAACTGGCCATACGAATCCAGGCCGCCTACGCGCGGCTGGAAAGCTGCGACATTTGCCCGCTGCGCTGCGGCGTGAACAGGCTACAGGGTGATTTGGGCGTATGTAAAACCGGGGTACTGGCCCAGGTGAGCAGTTACGGCCCCCATCCCGGCGAGGAGCGCCCCCTCAGCGGCTGGCGCGGCTCGGGCACGATCTTCTTTGCCCGCTGCAACCTGCGCTGTGCCTATTGCCAGAACGCCGATATCAGCCAGCTATCCTCGGGACAGGAAGTTAGCCCAGCAGAATTAGCGGGGTTGATGCTCGAATTACAGGGGAAGGGCTGCCATAATATCAACCTGGTCTCCCCCAGCCATGTCCTCCCCCAAATTTTGGCCGCGTTAGAATTGGCCGCCCAAGGGGGGCTGACCCTGCCGCTGGTGTATAACACCGGCGGCTATGATTCCCTTGAGACCCTGACGCTGCTGGACGGCGTGGTTGATATCTATATGCCGGATATGAAATACGACGATGCGGAAGTGGCACTCAAGTATTCCAAAGTCAGGGATTACCCCCAGGTCAACCAAGCGGCGGTGCTGGAGATGCAGCGCCAGGTGGGGGATCTGATGTTGGATGAGGATGGGATCGCCCGGCGGGGCTTGCTGGTACGTCACCTGGTGCTGCCGGGTGGGTTGGCGGGCAGCGATTCGGTGTTTAAATTCCTGGCGGAAGAGGTGTCGAAAAACGTTTACCTCAACATCATGGCGCAGTACCGTCCCGCATTTAATGCCTGGGATTACCCCGAGCTCAACCGGCGTATCCGTTCTGAGGAATACCGGGCGGCGATCGCGCTGGCAAAACGGTATGGCTTGATGCGCCTGGATGAATGAGCAAAAATAAGCCGGATATTGTTGGGTGGCTTGGGCTGAAAGGTGAAGCATATTAAAGAAGATGTCTTCAATA
>JAHYJN010000024.1 GCA_019428905.1 Candidatus Brevefilum sp. | reverse complement strand
GCTGTGGAAGCTATGTCCCGTACCGGCGATCGCAGGGAAATTTTGCGAGGACCTTTGTTTTACGGGATTGCCTTTGTGGCATTAACCATCGCCTTCTGGCGCCGTTCTCCGATTGGCATTGTGTCTTTGATGATTTTATGTGGTGGTGACGGCTTAGCGGATATTGTGGGTAAAGGGATCAAAGGTCTGCGGCTGCCTTGGTCACAGAAAAAGACGGTTGCCGGTTCTTTAACGATGCTTTTCGGCGGTTTCTTTTTAGCAATATTGGTGGTGTGGGTGTTTGTTAACCAGGGATACTTTCAAGGTCCAATAATGCGTTACGTGCTGCCAATTGGGTTGATTGCCTTATTGACAACGTTTGTTGAGTCCTTACCTTTTGCGGATATTGACAACATCACCATCCCCCTGGTTTCGGTTCTGATTGGTTTTCTTGTTTTTTAAAGTTGGAGCGGATTGATGCAAAAAATCATAATTGACGGCGGCCATTTGACCATTGAGGAAATCGTCGCGGTTGCCAGGCACAACGCTGAAGTGTTTTTAGCACCAGCAGCCCGTGATGCGATACGAACCTCGCATCAATGGATCGAGGATATCGTCGCACGCGGTGAACCAGTCTACGGCATCAATACCGGGTTTGGGGTGTTTTCGGATAAACGCATACCCCCCGAAGAATCAGCCCAGTTAAGCCGCAACTTGATCCTGAGTCACGCGGTTGGCACTGGCACACCATTGCCCGACGAAGTTGTCCGGGCTGCAATTTTGGTGCGGGCGAATACCCTTGCCAAAGGCTGTTCGGGTGTACGATTGGCGGTCGTGGAGACATTGATCGCAATGCTCAACAATAATGTCATACCCGTCGTCCCTTCACAGGGCTCGTTGGGTTCATCTGGCGACCTGGCGCCGCTCTCCCATATTGCGCTGGTGTTTACCACGGACGCAAAGGATTCTGATTCCGAATCGGGACTGGCAAGCTATGGCGGAGAAATCATTTCAGGGAAAGCCGCCATGCAGCGTGCGGGGATTGAACGGGTGGTTCTGCAGGCGAAGGAAGGCTTAGCCCTCTCCAATGGGGCGACTTTTTCAGCAGCAATTGGCGCATTGGCAGTGTATGATGCTGAGACTTTGTTGCATGTCGGAAATATTTCTTTGGCGCTGACGCTTGAGGCGTTAATGGGTTGCTCGGCATCGTTTGATGATCGCCTACATCAAGTCAGGGGATTGAAGGGGCAGATTGAAGTTGCTGAAGCTGTCAGGGCTTTGACCGCAGGCAGCAGTTTACTCAACCAATGTGGAAGGCTGCAAGACGCCTATTCTCTGCGCTGCGCCCCACAAATTCAAGGCATATGTTGGGACACTTTGGCATTTGTCAGGGGTGTGATTGAAACCGAGATCAATGCTGCCACGGATAACCCGCTTTTGTTTGAACCCGGCATTGCCCTTTCTGGTGGGAATTTTCACGGCGAACCGATCGGGATGGTGATGGATTTCCTGGGGATTGCCCTGGCTGAACTGGCAGCCATTTCGGAGCGCCGGACCTACCGGTTAATTGACGGTGCGCTCAACACCGGGTTACCGCCGATGCTGGTGGATAATGATTGTGCTGCGGGCTTGAATTCCGGTTTGATGATGCCGCAATACACAGCAGCCTCGCTTGTATTGGAAAATCGTACGCTGGCCAGCCCTGATTCTGTGCAGTCTTTACCCGTTTCAGGGCAGCAAGAGGACCATAATGCCAACGCGATGACGGCTGCTCGCCATACATATCAAATCGTGGCAAACACTGCCCAAGTTCTTGCTATTGAGTGTTATACAGCAGCTCGCGCTTTGGATTTGCGACTGCGTCAAAACCCGGATGCAGTCCTTGGCGAAGGCACTCAAATTGCCTATGATCGGATCCGTGAGGTGGTACCTTACCAGCCCGGGGATGCCTGGTGGGGGCCGGAGATCGAACAGGTTCGTGGTTTGATTTTGAGTAAAGCATTAGAAACACGGGTCTTTTCTTGACATTGGTGACAAATTGGATTACCTTAATCATATTATGATGCGTAAAGATAAACTTTCTCGGCGTGAATTTTTGAAATATTCTGCACTGGCTTTTGGCGGTTTGGCGTTGAGCGGTGGAAAAATGCGAGATGTTTTTGCCGCTGAACACCAGCGTTTTACTCAGCAAGATGTTGGAAAACCAGAATTTCCAACCGACACCCAGCTTGGCAGGATTTGCGTGGGGGAATGGGGCGCCCGCGTACCGATCAAGAGCGAACCCTTCATGGATGCACCCACGGTGGGTTCGGCCTGGTACGACGATGTCTTTGAATGGAAACAAGAAGTTGTCGCCAAACAACTTGATCGATTGCGCATCAATCAACGTTGGGTTGAAATGCCTGATGGATACATCTATGCGGATGATGTGCAAAGGGTCCGCCACATTCCTCAGGAACCATTATCAGAATTACCTCAAAATGAAGATGGATCGAGGGGTATGTGGGTTGAAATTACAACACCCTATCAAGATATCGATTTGATGAAACCCAAAGAAAACCATCAATGGTGGATCAGGGATCCGAACAATGTATATCCCCGGGTGCACTATGCGCAGGTGTATTGGGCATTTGATATTCGTCAACATCCCACGACCGGCAAAACCCAATATTGTTTAATGCAGAAAATCGGTGCGCTGCCAGACACATACTGGGTAGATGCAGATGTATGCAAATACATCACCCCGGATGATATTGCCCCCATCCATCCAGGTGTAGAAAACAAGCGAATCCTTGTCCAAATGCGAGGGATTGGTTTGCAGACCCTGACGTGCTTTGAGGGGAACGAAGAGGTGTTTTTTGCGACAGTGACCACTGGTGGCCGTAATGCGGAAACAGGAGATTGGATCACGCCTCTCGGTCGGCACACGCCTTGGCGGAAGAATATTTCGATGCATTACAGCGCTGATGGGCGTTATTTTGCAGGTTTCGATTTACCTGGCGTGGGATGGAATTTTGGCATTGAACCGGATGGCGTTTACATCCATTCGACTTACTGGCACAATGCCTTTGGCATCATGAAGTCAAACGGCTGTATTAATTGTCGTCCTGAAGACGCAAAATGGATTTGGCGCTGGGTTGAACCGCAAATTCCCTATGTCGAGGGGGATATGATCTGGTCCGGTTTTGGTGTATCCACCCCCGTTTCGGTTGAAGTGCTTTCTTAATCCAGGATTAGGTGTTTGACGTGAATCCCATCAACCTTTCGATTGGCTTGGCCTTCTTAGCAGGCTTGGCATCCTTTTTTTCCCCCTGTGTTTTTTCACTGGTTCCAGCTTATGTGGGTTACCTGGGCGGGCGTTCCCTATCTGTCCAGGGTGAGGAACAAGCATCCAGGCAGCTACGCACCTTCATTCATGGTGTCGCTTTTGTGCTGGGGTTTAGCTTTGTGTTTATCTCCTTAGGCCTGGCTTTTTCTGCGGTGAGCCTGTTCTTTTTTCAGATCCGCGATATTTTGGCGAAAGCTGGTGGTGTGATCATCATCCTGTTTGGGTTGCACATGACCGGTTTGATCCAGATTCCCTTTCTGAATTATGATTTGCGCCCCCAGTCTCAAGGCCAAAAAGATGGCGGTCTGATCTCATCCTTTTTGATGGGCATCTTCTTCTCGGCAGGATGGTCACCTTGTGTTGGACCAACCCTCGGGTTGATCCTAACCTTGGCAATTGAACGGGCAAATCTGGCTCAAGGCGTTAGCCTGCTAAGTTTTTATTCTTTGGGGATGGGGATACCTTTCCTGCTGGCTGCTGTTGGCGTGGGATGGGTGTCACACATTTTAAAACGGTACAGCAAGGCGATCCAGGTGATCGAAATCCTGATGGGAGTGATTTTGATTGTGGTGGGCGTGATGTTGTTCCTGGGCATTTACCAGCAGCTGGCCACCTTTGATGCCTTGATTGATTTTGGTATCTGATCTGTACACATCAGGCTTATGAATAAAAAACACTGGCTCATCGATATCAGTTTGATCGTCATCATCGCCGTGATGGGCGTATTTGTGTATCTCGAACTTAATCGAACCTTTGATTTTATGCGGCAGCGATCCAGTTCAACCCAATCCATTGGCACTGATACACTGATTGAGGTCGATGAAGCGGCATCCAGCCTGGAAGTGGTCGTCAACAATAGCAGCCAAGAAGCGGGAGAAGAGCTACGTTGGCTCAGCCTAGAGGGAGAACTTCTTTCACTTTCGGATTTTGAAGGTAAGCCCTTATTGGTGAATTTTTGGGCGACGTGGTGTCCGCCGTGCCTGGCGGAAATGCCTTTGATCCAAGACTACGCTGATCAATACCAGGATCAGCTGGTCGTGTTGGCGATCAACGCTGGCGAAGAAGAGGCTGTCGTACGGGATTTTGTCACCCGTCATAACCTCGAGCTGACCTTTCTGCTAGATCCGACCAATTCTGCAGCAAAACATTTCCGTGTTTATGGTTTCCCTACCTCGTTATTTTTTGATGAAAATGGTGTCCTTCAGTCAACGCACATTGGTGAGTTGAATGAAACATTGATCGCAAACTATCTATTAAAGATTGGCATTGGCGAATGATACAGGTCACGTTATTTATTTCTGAGCAAGATTCAAGATTAGAACAGATCAAAACCCGTTTAAACAATGTACAGGAGTCACATCCCCATCACCTGGATGTGATCAATCTTGATCGCGATCAGGTCCTCAAGGATGAATTTGCTGAAAAGGCACCGGTTCTGGATATTGGTGTTTACCGGCTGATTAAAACTTTTGAGGAAGATGAGATCCATTTTGCTTTTGAGAAGGCTGAAGCACGTTTACGGGAGGCACAATCCAAAGGCAATGAAGTGCTGGTTGAACGGATCACACAACCGATGCAAATGACGAAAGCTGACCGATTTTCACGCTGGTTTTCAAATCATTATATGGTTCTGTTAAATGGTTTTGTTTTCTTATATGTTTTTCTTGCAATATTTGCGCCTACTTTGATGAAAATCGGTTGGGAAGGGCCAGCCAAGGTCATTTACCGGGTGTACAGTCCCCTCTGTCATCAACTGGCTTATCGATCGTTCTTTTTGTTTGGGGAACAGCCGTACTACCCGCGCCAGCTGGCAGATATGCCGGGAGTGATCACTTATGGTGAGATGACAGGCTTCGATGAAAACGATGTCAACACTGCCCGGGCTTTCCTGGGTAACCAAACCATGGGTTTTAAAATTGCGCTTTGCCAACGGGATATCGCCATTTATGGCATGATGTTGATCTTCGGGTTGTTTTATGCTGTTTCGACCAAGAAAATGAAACCGCTGCCATGGTACCTGTGGATCTTGATCGGTTTAGGTCCAATTGGATTGGATGGCTTTTCACAACTGCTCAGCCAGACGGGATGGGGCATATTCGCGTGGATCCCCTTACGCGAAAGTACGCCGTTTTTTAGAGTGATCACCGGCGCCTTGTTTGGTTTGACAACCGCATGGTTTGGGTACCCTTATTTAGAAGAATCAGTGGTAGAAAATCGACGGGAAATGGCACTGAAGCATGCCATCACCCGGCAAATTCATGAAGGGCAAGAGCAATCCTGATGGTTTTTCAAGAAAAAAATGGTTTGCGCTATTTTCAATTTGCCAACTTTCAAGGTCTTCCCATCTTCCATGCGGTGTTGACCCGCCGTGGCGGCGTGAGTCAGCCACCTTTTGACACTTTGAATACCGGTGGAACCGTGGGGGATGACCCGCAGGCCGTCCTGGAAAACCATCAGCACATCTACAATACCTTTGGTTATCCTTTTGCTTCGCGGTTTGATGTTTGGCAGGTGCATGGCAACTATGTCATGTGCACCGATAAACCGCGCACTATCCGTACGCCACACCCGAAAGCGGATGGGATTTTAACAAATACACCGGGTGTGACGCTATTCATGCGCTTTGCTGATTGTGTGCCGATCCTATTAGTGGACCCAGAGCACAAAGCGATTGGGATTGTGCATGCCGGTTGGCAGGGCACCTATAAACGCATTGCTCAACAGGCTGTCGAGAAGATGACGGTCTGTTTTGGTACGAAACCAGAAACGTTGCTGGCGGGAATTGGTCCATCCATTTGCCAATCTTGTTACCAGGTCGGTTCTGAGGTCTTCCAGGCTTTCACTGCAGCCTTTGGGGACGCCGCTCAGCGGTATTTTATGCAAAACGACGGTGACTGGTATTTAGATTTATGGAAGGCGAACGCGGATGTTCTCCGGCAGGCTGGTGTTAGACAGATCGAAACGGCTGGCATTTGTACCGCGTGTAACTTAGCAGACTGGTATTCCCACCGGGGTGAAAAGGGAAAAACGGGACGATTTGCAGTTTTAATGTGCATCGAAGATAATTAAAGTGAAAGTTGGGAATAAATCGATGGCAGAAACTTCATTCAATCAAAAAGTAGCGTCAATCAAGGATAATTTACGCCGGGTGGAAACCCGGATCGCACACGCTGCTGAGAGAGCAGGTCGTGCCAGACAGGATGTCCAGTTGGTGGCGGTGACCAAATTAGTGCCCCTTGAGGTGATCCAAGCCGGGATCGAGGCAGGCTTGCGCTCGTTTGGGGAGAATTACCCCGAACAGGCAGCTGAGAAAATTGCTGCTCTGCAAACGGACATCGATCTGACCTGGCATATGATCGGGCATATCCAGAGCCGAAAAACAAACACGGTGTGTGAATATTTCGATTGGGTCCACTCAGTTGACAGGATCAAGATTGCAAAATACCTTGACCGTTACGCCCTCGAAAACGAGCGTGTGATGCCAATATTGATTGAGGTGAACCTGAGCGGTGAAGATAGTAAATTCGGCTGGAAAGCATGGGATGAAAACAACTGGCTTGATTTGGTGCCACAATTTGAGAAAATTGCTCAAATGCCAAACCTGGAGATTCGTGGTTTGATGTGCATGCCGCCTCTTTTTGATGATCCGGAGCTGACTCGGCCCTACTACCAGCGCTTGGGTCGCTTGCAAGGGTTCCTCAAGGAAGAGCTGCCAGAAATCTCGTGGCGTGAACTGTCCATTGGAACGAGTTTTGATTATGAGGTCGCTGTTGAAGAAGGCGCGACAATGGTGCGCCTGGGTACATCTTTGTTTGGGCCAAGGCCTGCCCGGTAAATTTTGGCATTGAGGAAATCATGGGTTTGATCATCACCATTATTGATACGATTGTCACCGTTTTTACACTCACGTTGATCGTGTACACCCTGCTGCGTTTTTTCCTGGACCCATACCACCCAATCCTCAACGCGCTAGGCCAGGTATTTGAACCCCTGCTTGCGCCGATCCGGGCGCGCATACCATCGATGGGCGGTTTGGATTTTAGTCCGCTGATCCTCATCATTGGGTTACAAATTTTAGGGATGATTCTCTCTGGGCTGCTGGGCAGCTTTTAAATCCTGGCTTATTCTTCGTATAAAATTCTGCCGCAAGATGGGCAGAAAACCAGTGTGGTCGATGATCTTATTAATTGCCGGTCAGCAGGTGTAATCGATTGACCGCAAATCCCGCATCCACCATCAACCACGGTGACGACGGCTGTACCCTGTTTCTTTTCACGCAATTTCTGATACAGGGATTGAGACACTTGGGGGATAGATTGGTTAACGGCTTCTTTTTCCCGGGTCAGACGTTCTAATTCATCCTTGAGCTTGGATTGTTCACCTAATAAGGCGGCATTGTCTTCAATCGCCGATCCTTTTGCCCGGTCCAGGGTTTGTTGTGCTTGATCGAGATTCCCTTCCGCAGTTTCATAAGCGATCATCACTTCAAGTTGTTCATCTTCCAGTTGGACAATGTAGCGTTTGAGCGCTTCAGAGTCCCTTTGAAGGTCTTGTAGTTCTTTCGGGTTCTTAATCTTTCCGCTGAACAGGGAGTGTTGGGTTGTCTTGCGCTTGATCCGTTGTGCTTCAACTTTATCTTCAATTTGGTTAAGCTCGATGCGCAGTTTTTTTGCTTCTTCTTTTGCCTTCTCAAGTTTCTTTGTTGCCAGAATGATGCGACGGTCATCGCTCAGGGCACGATCAATCTGCACCAGTCGGGTTTTGATGTGATCGATCCGGCTGTCCAATTTCTGTAGGCGGAAAAGATTCAGAGATTCACTCATTAGCATTGACCCTTCGAAGGTTGTTTACCGGTAAAAGAGTTGGTTCTTTCATAGCTTAGTTTTGTGTTCCTATTTTATCATTGAATTCTACCGGCTTGTGGATTGTTGCCTATTCTATGATGTTCTACAAGGCAGATGTGTCCCGGGTCGAAATGGGATAAAATAAATTGAATTACGTATAATTACAATCTCTATTGACAGCTTAGGAGTACGCATGATGGCAGTTGATATCTCGAAAGTCCAGGAACTTGGAAATAAGCTAAAGGTTAATCTTGGGAAGGTGATTATTGGTAAAGATGATTCGATATTATTGACAATCATCGCTTTTCTGTGCCAAGGGCATATCTTAATCGAAGATGTTCCTGGCGTTGGAAAGACAATGCTCGCTCGAAGTTTGGCAAAATCATTGGGATGTCATTTTAAACGTATCCAGTTCACCCCCGATATGTTGCCGAGTGATGTCACAGGGGTATCAATTTATAATCAGAACACCCGAGAATTTGAATTCCGACCGGGTCCACTGATGGCTCAAATTGTCCTGGCGGACGAGATCAACCGGGCTACGCCCAAAACCCAATCGGCGTTGTTGGAAGCGATGGAAGAGCGGCAAATGACGGTTGATGGGACGACCTACATGCTTCCTGTACCCTTTATGGTAATGGCTACCCAGAACCCAATTGAATACGAAGGGACGTTTCCCTTGCCAGAGGCACAATTAGACCGGTTTTTAATGCGGATCGACCTCGGATACACTTCTCTCGGCAACGAGATCAGGATCCTGGAAGAGCAGCAAATTATCCATCCCATCCTTGAGTTGGAACCCGTTGTTTCCACCGAAGAGATTTTAACAGCTCAAGAAACGATCAAGCACATTCATGTGTCTGACCCGGTCAAGCGCTACATTGTGCAGATGGTCCGAGAAACACGTGAGCATCCCGAGGTGTATCTCGGTGCCAGCCCGCGCGGCAGCTTGAGCCTTTTCAGAGCAGGGCAAGCTCGAGCTGCATTAAGCGGCAGAGACTATGTCTTGCCTGACGATGTAAAAATCTTGGCACCCAATATCCTGGCTCACCGGGTGGTGGTCAGCCCAGCAGCACGTTTGACAGATGTCAGTGCTGTCAAAATTGTGCGAGAAATCCTGGATTCCCTGGCTGTTCCTGGGGCTGATGTGGGTGGTGGTGAAATGTGATCAAACTGGGTCGCTCATTTTGGTGGATTTTGATTCTGACGGGGATCAGTTTCCTCGTATCACAGTTTCCATGGCTTTCAAATAATCCCATTTTCATCCGATTGGCTGTTACGCTACTGGTTATATTGGTGATCAGTGGCATATGGACGGTTTTATCGTTATGGGGTGTTTCGATTCATCGATCCACTCGGACAACTCGGAAACAGGTGGGAGAAGTGTTTTCAGAAGAAATTGAAGTGCTCAATTATTCTATCCTGCCAAAGTTATGGCTGAAGGTTACCGATCAATCACAGCTGCTCGGTGGCACAGGCTCCAGGGTGTTGACCAGTATTGGCCGCAAGCAGTCACGGAATTACGTTGCATTTACGCTGCTGCAAAAGCGCGGCTGGTTCACACTTGGCCCAACCATTATTGAAAGCGGAGATATTTTCGGCTTGTTTTTACGCATAAAAACGTTTGATAGCCAGCTGCGTCTGCTAGTTATCCCGTTTATGTTTGACCTTCAATTTTTCTTGGTCCCTTCGGGTATCCTGCCTGGTGGACATGCCTTACGCGAAAAGTCACTGGAAGTGACGCCCTATGCGGCAGGTGTGCGTGAATATGTGCCGGGTGATGCTTTAAAACGCATTCACTGGCCTTCATCAGCACGGAAACAGGTGTTGATTGTGAAGGAGTTCGAAAAAGATCCGCTGGCAGAGGCTTGGATCTTCCTGGATGCTCGTAAATCGGTCCATATTCGCAGCGATAATGCGGGTTTGGCTGATTTACATCAAATTTGGTGGATCAGGTATAAAAAAGCCTTTCGCTTGCCACCAGATACAGCCGAGTATGCCATCTCGATAACGGCATCATTAGCAAAGTATTACATCGGTCAGAAGCGAGAAGTCGGACTGGTATCAGCAGGTCAGAATTACAGTGTCCTCCCAGCAGAACGGGGTGAGCGCCAATTGGGGAAGATCCTCGAGACTTTGGCTGTTCTTGAACCCGAGGGTGATCTACCGTTATGGGCGTTGGTTAACTCGCAGGTCAAGCACCTGGCGCGTGGGAGCACGGTTCTTCTGATCACACCTGCCACTGATGAAACCATCCTGACCATTACCATGGAATTAATTCACCGGGGGTTAATTCCGGTGATCATTTTGATTGACCCGGCCAGCTTTGGCGGTCAAACGCAGGCAGCTGGGATAGCACAGCAGCTAACGGACCATGGTGTGATCACTTTTGTTGTCCGTCATGGGGATGATGTTCAATCTATTTTGGAAAGCCCACAGGCTGTATATCGTCGACAATTTATGTATCGGCGACTTTAATCAGGCGGATCTTCCAGAAAATTGGATTCACAATTCACTCTGATGACAACCGGCCCTCTTTCATCCATAACGTTTTTATGGGAGCCATCACACAACGGGAATTTTTTCGATTGCCAGCAACGACAAAGTGAAATCACCTCTCCCTGGCGCAGGGTTACGCTGGTACGACGTTTACCATTTTCGCTTGTTGTGCTATGTTGATGTTTTGGCATGTCATTCTTTCAAAAATAGGTTGCTTTCTTCTGAAAGCAGTGTTTTCAACTAATCGATTTTATGTCAATTTTCTGAATATTTGATGTTTGGCAGGTTTTGTTCTGGATGGTAAACTAAGACCTATTGATTCTTAAGGCAAATTGTATCCTATGGTATAATTGCGGCGGCATGTTGGTAATGTTGCATTGCCAATCTTGTTAATTTAAGGAGTAAAACATTGGCATTTTCCCCATTCAACTGGTTCTGGGGATTATTCTCCCTCGATATCGGCATTGATCTCGGTACAGCAAATACGTTAATCTATATCCGTGGGAAGGGTATCGTAATCAATGAGCCTTCCTGGGTTGCCATCGAAAAACGCACGCGCGACCCGATTGCAATAGGTGCCCAAGCTAGGGCAATGGTCGGGCGAACGCCGGCCAATGTGATCGCGATCCGCCCACTGCGGGATGGTGTGATTTCAGAATATGAAATCACCCAGGCAATGCTGGAATATTTTATTGGCAAAGCACATCAGCAAAGTATTGTTCCCTTGCCAAAGCCGAGGGTTGTGGTAGGAATCCCATCGGGTGCAACAGAAGTTGAAAAACGTGCCGTTTTTGATGCGGCGATGGCAGCTGGGGCGCGTGAGGTATATTTGATTCATGAGCCTTCAGCCGCGGCTATTGGTGCTGGATTGCCTGTGAATGATGTGCAGGGCGTCATGATCGTGGATATCGGCGGAGGGACGACCGAAGTCGCCGCGATTGCGATGGGTGGAGTGGTCGTTGCGCGTTCACTGCGCGTAGCCGGCGACGAGCTTGACCAGGACATCATCAATTACATCCGCAATAAATACAACTTGTTCATCGGTGAGCGCATGGCGGAAAAGGTGAAAATAGCCATTGGCTCTGCCTACCCGATGAAAGAAGAGCTGACGATTGATGTGCGTGGCAGAAACTTGGTGACTGGTTTGCCTGAAGCCATTGAGATCTCATCGGTGGAAATTCGGGAAGCAATCTCCAGCTCAATTACCGTTATTATTAGAACTATCAAGGATGCAATCGATGAAGCACCACCTGAAATCGTTGCTGACCTGATCGACAATGGCATCTGCCTGGCTGGGGGCAGCTCACAGCTAAGAAGCTTGGCGGAACGACTTTCAGCGGACTTGAAAGTGCGTGTGTGGGTGGCAGAGGATCCAATGACTTGTGTGGCTCGGGGGTGTGGCATCATCTTGGAGAATAAAGATGAGTATTCAAATTTTTTGGTTGGTTTAGACCGAGAACCGGCACAACGGACCTTATCATAGCCAATCTTGACTTCTTTTTACCGATAGCCTATAGTTCTGGACTCGATCCAATCGAGGAAAACAGGATCGTTTTATTATGAAATTCCTGAACTTCAGAAACCTTCAAACCATCATCCTGATTGTTGTCATCAGCGGATTATTGTTCTTAGCCCTTAGCGGTTATTTCACGCCTGTGTTCAATCTATCTTTGAACCCGTTGATCTCACTCCAGAGCTGGCTCTCAGTTCGTTACCTGTCAGCGCGGGATTTCTTAACCACACCACGGGATGTGACCCAGTTGCGAGAACAAAATACCCTGCTCGAATCACAAGTCTCCCAACTGCAAACGCAATTGATCGTGATGGAAGAGCGCTTAGGTGAAGCCCAGGTTTGTTTTGCTTTGCTTGATTTTGGGCGAACGAACCCTCAATACAGCTACATTGCAGCCACAGTTATTGGTCGTGAAATCAGTCCGTTTTTGCAGTACATTATCATCGACCGCGGGACAAATCACGGCGTGCGCTATGGCATGCCAGTTGTAACCCAGCAGGGATTGGTGGGGCGAGTAGATGCTGTGATTGCTGGGGCTGCGCGAGTCAAGCTGATTACCGACTCCACATCTGTGGTCAATATTCGTCTGCAATCAGCAGGCATTGAGGCGCAATTGGTTGGATCGCTGACAGGCGATGTTGCATTGGACATGATTCCATTGGACCAGGTTGTTGAACCAGGTGATGTGGTGTTAACCTCTGGTTTGGGAGGTAATTTCCCCCCAAATGTTTTCGTGGGGCAGGTCCTTTCCACCCAAAGGCGTGAAAATGCTTTGTTCCAAACGGCCACAGTGCAGCCAATTGTTGATTTTGAGAGCATCAGCGCGGTTTTGGTGGTGAACAACTTCCAAGCTGTGGATATCACTCCTCTTATTCCGGAGCCATAGCTTTGATTTCTCATCTTGTATGTGCCCTATCACTTGTGGTATTTTTTATTTTGCAGACCACAATTTTTTCACAAGCCCGGCTTATCGCTGGATCAGCAGACTTGATCCTGTTATTCCTGGCAGCGTGGTCATTGCAGGAGCAGGTAAAAAATAGCTGGTTGTGGACGGTCGTTGCTGGTTTGTTGATCAGCCTCGTGTCTGCAATGCCTTTTTACGCCCCTTTAATTGGTTATGTTGGAGTGGTTGCCATTTCAAAGAGCCTGCAGAGACGGGTGTGGCGCACACCATTGTTTGCCATGCTGATTGTGGTTTTTCTGGGTACATTCTTCCAACAGGCCCTTTATGTGGTTGTTTTACTGATCATCGGAGCCCCAATTTCATGGAGCCAGAGCCTGGATAGTGTCATCTTGCCAAGTGTGTTGTTGAATTTGATATTCGCCCTGCCCATTTTTGCTGTTGCAAATGATTTGGCTGGACGGATTTCTCCGCTGGAGGTGGAGGCATGAACGTTTTTCCACAAAGAAGTCGTCGATACGAAAAGTGGCGGTATACCGTCCTGTATATTTTGATTGTTACAATTTTCGGTTTTTTCTTGCTGCGATTGTTTGATCTGCAAATCTTGCAAGGGTCTGCTTATGTTGCCCAAGCCAATGAAAACCGAACTCGAATCATCCGTGATCCTGCTATCCGTGGGACAATATATGACCGAAACGGTTTCATTCTGGCACAGAATGTCGCATCTTATAACGTGGTGGTCACTCCCGGCTATTTACCACGAGACGAAGGGGACACCCAGTCGATATTTCGGGGACTTTCCGGCTTGATTGACATGCCGGTTAACTTAGGCGATACCGACGAAGAAACGGTGCGGGCTTTTACCCCGTGTCTCAGCGAGTTGGGCATTTCAGAAGTTGTGTTTATCGCTTCAACGAACTGGCCTTATCAGCCGACCGCCTTGAAATGTAATGTTCCACAAGAAGTGGCAATGGTAGTGATGGAAAACAGGGAAAAATGGCCTGGAATCGATGTGGAAATTACGCCTGTCCGGCAATATCCAACAGGAGAATTGACCTCTGAGATTATCGGTTTCTTAGGGCCAATCCCGGCAATTTTAGAAGATTACTACGTTGAGCGAGGTTTTGTTGCTGCACGCGATAAGGTTGGTTATGCAGGTGTTGAACAGTCGCTGAATGATATCCTGGCAGGCACCAACGGCCTGCGGAGGGTAGAGGTGAATGTTGCAGGAGAAATTATTCGCAACCTGGCGGAACCGATTGATCCCATCCCAGGTGATGACATTTACCTAACAATCGACACACGCTTGCAGGCCATTGCTCGTGAGGCTCTGATTGATGAAATGGCGTTTTGGAACAATTTTGCAGGGCGGACAATCTCGAATAACGGCGTGGTGATCGCCATGAACCCGAAAACAGGTGAGGTGTTAGCCCTGGTGTCATACCCCAATTTTGAAAATAATCGCATGGAACGGGTAATCCCAGGCTATTATTATGAGCAGTTGAGCAATGATCCGCAGCGACCGTTGTTCAATCATGCCATTTCAGCTGAGCATCCTCCCGGATCAGTCTTTAAGATGGCATCAGCATTAGGCGTCTTAAATGAAGGTGTGGTAACACCGGATTATGAAATCTTTGACCCAGGGATCATCACCGTGATGCAGCGATTTTATGAAAATGATCCAGGCACCCCCCGTCAATTTGTGTGTTGGGATCGTAATGGACATGGAATGGTCGATTTTATGTGGGGTGTCGCTTTATCATGTAATGTCTACTGGTATAAGGTGGGCGGTGGTTATCAAGATGAAGTTCCAGGGGAAGGCCTTGGAATCTGGCACATGAGTGAATACGCTAAAGCTTTAGGGTACGGCACCCTGTCAGGCATTGAACTGCCTGGCGAGCAGGATGGACTGATTCCAAACCCAACCTGGAAACGGATTAATTTAGGAGAAAACTGGGCAACTGGGGATACCTATACAGCAGCGGTGGGACAGGGGTTCGTGTTGGCAACCCCGCTCCAGGTGTTGAATTCAATCTCAACCATTGCCAATGGCGGGAAGTTGATGGATGTGACACTGATTGACCGGATCGTTTCAAAAGATGGCACCCTAAAACAGGAATTGACTCCCAGTTATCGTTGGGATATTACCAAAGATCCAGTAATTAATATTTATCAGGGCAATAACCCAACTGGCGAGACCAAAGCTGTTGAACCCTGGGTGGTAGAGTTGGCTAACCAGGCGATGCGTTTGGTTGTCACAGACGGGACAGCAAGCAGGTATGAAATTGAGCGGCATAAAGCGTTATTCCAAAATGATTCGAGCCGGTCTGCTGGGAAGACAGGCACAGCAGAATATTGTGATGATATTGCAGCAGCACAAGGGAAGTGTACGTTTGGCGCCTGGCCGTCGCATGCGTGGTATGTGGGTTATGCCCCGTGGGATGATGCCGAAATTGCGGTTGTGGCTTTTGTTTACAACGGGAGTGAGGGTGCAACCCTTTCAGCGCCTGTCGTACGGCGGGTGATCGATGCTTATTTCGAGCTGAAGGCGATTGATTTAGAAAATTCCCAGTGAGACGGTCGGATCTGGTGTGCTAAAGTATAATGATGAGCATGATTCGACCAAACCATATAAAACAACCTCATATTAAACCAGAAAACAATGGAAATTAAAGGCATTAAGGAAGGTATCCTGGTCACCCTCGAAGAACAGGAATGGCAGGATGCTAAAGACGCGCTGATTGGTAAGATTAAAGAAAAAGGAGACTTTTTCAAGGGGGCACAATTGGTTTTTGATGTTGGCAACATGGTTCTAGGTGCCAATGAATTGGGAGAAGTTTGTGATTTACTGATGGCCCATGACGTTATTCTGCATGGGGTTATCAGTAAATCCTTGGTGACTCAAAAGGTTGCCAAAGAGATGGGTCTGGTCACCAAAGTTGAAAAACCCAGGCTGAACTCGGAGCAGAAGTTAAAACCTCTGGAAACTGTTTTTACGGGTGAGCCAGCCATTTTTATTCATCGGACATTGCGGTCAGGCTTCAAGGTCGCTTACCAGGGGCATGTGATTGTGCTTGGTGATGTCAACCCTGGCGCAGAAATCATTGCAACTGGCAGTGTGGTTGTTTGGGGTCGATTGCGGGGGACCGTGCATGCTGGTGCGGAAGGGGATCAGGCAGCGGTTGTGTGTGCGCTTGACCTTTCCCCAACACAATTGCGAATTGCATCGAAAATTACGACCACGCCACAAGAGCAGGTTGAATCTAAACCCGAGATTGCGAGTATTGTGGATGGTCAGATCATCGCTGAACCATGGAAGCATTAATAAGGAGATTAATGAACGGAAGAGTAGTGACAATCACCTCGGGTAAGGGTGGGGTGGGCAAAACAACAACAACAGCAAATTTAGGGCTGGCTTTAGCTTCATTGGGACAAAATGTGGTCTGTATTGACACTGATATTGGTTTACGCAATTTAGATGTCGTGATGGGGTTGGAGAACCGCATCGTTTACGATCTTGTGGACGCGGTTGAAGGCAACTGCCGGTTGACCCAGGCTATGATCCGCGACCGGCGTTATGCCAATTTGCACCTAATACCTGCTGCTCAAACCCGGGATAAATCAGCCATTGCTCCGAGTGATATGGTCAGGTTATGCAATGAGTTGCGACCAGAAGTGGATTGGGTCATCATTGACTCCCCGGCAGGTATCGAACGAGGTTTTCGGAATGCTTTAGCTCCTGCAGATGAAGTTTTGGTTATTACCAACCCCGAGGTATCATCCGTTCGGGATGCTGATCGGATTATTGGTTTGGTTGAAGCAGACGAAAAAGCGCCGGCAAAATTGGTCATTAATCGCATCAACCCTGGGATGGTCAAACGAGGTGATATGCTTTCTGCATCGGATGTTGTCGATCTTTTGGCTATCCCATTAATTGGGATTGTCCCAGAAGATGAATCCGTTCTTGTCAGCACCAACCACGGACAACCGGTTGTTCTGAATGATAAAAGCAAAGCTGGCACGGCATTTTTAAATATTGCAAGGCGTTTGATGGGCGAAGATGTCCCCTTGATGGTGTTGGATGAAAAAGAGGGGCTGTTAATGCGTTTAGGAAAACTGTTTTCCGGAGGCAGCTGATATGGCTTCATTTTTAGATCGTCTCTTCGGTAAATCAACCTCAAGTGCTGTGCAAGCTAAAGAACGATTACATTTGGTTTTGGTGCATGACCGCACAGACCTCAGCCCGGAAGACCTGAAAAGTTTAAAAGATCGTCTGATCCAGGTAATCTCGGAGTATGTTGAAATTAATGCTGCGGATACCGAGATACAAATTCAGGTAGAAGGGCGCGAGCAGACGTTAATTGCCAATATTCCTCTGCAAAGCCCCCGTCTGCGACGGCGATAAATTAATGGTCTCTGGCTGATGAAGAACCTACGTAACGTCTGGCAAAATTTTGATTTTTGGCTGTTCGGTGCAGCGTTGATCCTTTCAATTGTGGGCATCGCGTTGATCCGCAGCTCAATTGCAGGCAATATTGAGCTGGAAGATCACCCTCAACGCCAGACGACGTTTCTCGCGATCAGCCTGGTGGTTCTTTTCGTTGTCGCTGCCGTCGACTATAAGTATTGGATTACCTTAATCCCACCGATGTATTTTGTGACCATGGGGTTTTTGCTATTCGTTTTTACAGCTGAAGCCAGGTTTGGTGCGGTACGATGGCTGGAGGTGGGACAGATCCTTGTTCAGCCGGCCGAGTTGGCAAAAATTGTCATCATCCTGGGGTTGGCTAACCTATTTTCAAATTTCAAGCAAAAGTCACTCAACCCCTCAATGATTCTACGTAGTGCTGTGTTTGTAGGCGGCTTACTGATTTGGATTTTCTTGCAACCGAACTTAAGCATGACGATTGTTTTATTGGTGATTTGGTTTTCATTTCTCTGGATCACTGGTATCAAGATCCGCTATATCTTGATTGTTGTGGCTATCCTGATTTTTGTCATATTGATCGGTGCTTTAACGGGTTTTGCTTTCTTGGCGGATTACCAGCTGCAAAGAATAACGAATTTCCTTTTTCCCGATCCGAATGCACGTTATGGTGAAACCTACAACGTTGACCAGGCGTTAATCACGATCGGAACGGGTGGATGGTATGGTCAGGGATACAACCAGTCCTCTCAGGTCCAACTGCGGTTCTTAAAAGTGCGCCACACCGATTTTATCTTTTCTGTTTTAGCCGCAGAATTTGGGTTTGTAGGCACGGTATTGGTAATTGCTTTGTTGGTGGTAATCATTCTTCGCTGTTTCTATATCTCGCAGAATGCAGCAGACAGCTTTGGTTCATTAATTGCATATGGATTTGGCGTTCTGATTTTCTTCCAGTCTGCGGTGAATATCGGCGTTAATCTTAATGTGATCCCGGTGACGGGGTTGACGTTACCCTTTGTTAGTTATGGCGGTAGTTCTTTGTTGTCATTGATGCTTGGAATTGGTATGGTTGAAAGCGTAGCCATGCGATCTCCCACCCGTGCGTAGTTACTTGATACTTTGCATTGTATTTGGTAAAATAGAGCCCATCATTAAACGATGGGGGTTCGTCTAATGGTAGGACAGCAGACTCTGAATCTGTTTATGGAGGTTCGAATCCTTCACCCCCAGCTTGAAAAACCCAGTTTACTCTGGGTTTTTCTGTTTTGAATAAAAGAACCCCTAATGCGATTCAATTTCCTTTGATGAATTACAATTTTAATATACTTATAGGATCAATCCATTATCTTCAAGCAAGGAAACTCCAGAAATGACAGTAAATGAATTCAGGGTTGCGCTGACATGTGATGATTTTAATGCTGCAGTTGCATTTTATCGTGATGGTCTGGGATTGGACCCTGGAGAGGTTTGGACCGAAAACGGAACAGGTCAGATGTTTTTTGCAGGTCGTGCGATCCTTGAGATATTTGACAAATCCTACGCCAGTTCGGTTGATGAAATCGAAGTTGGTAAGAAAGTTAGTGGACAAATCCGTTTCGCTTTTCAGGTCGATGATCTAAACGCGGCGTTAAAGCGTGCATTAAATTACGGTGCTAAGCTTGTTCATGAACCCGTATTAACCCCGTGGAATGACCTTAACGCGCGAGTTGAATCACCTGAAGGGATACAAATAACCTTATTTGAAGTCCAAGATATTGATCAAGAATAGTCCACAAAATTATTGGGTTTCAGATGGGTGATCGTTTTCGCTCACTTAAGATAAAAAGGCATTTTCAAGCCATAATTTTGGAAATATACATTTGTACCCATGCCATTATGATTAGAGGGCTTAGAAGCGTTCTCTGTGGCTCTAAAAGCCATTGGGATCCTTCAGCAGGTTCTTTCCTTGGTGATCCTTCCTGCAATGTTGATGTTAGTTAGTAGATAATTTGAAGTCAAGAGAAAACCCTAGTTTTGCGAAAATGTCGATGATCTCGTGTTTTCCGTTATAATCCAATCGTTGAATACAAAGTTAAGAGGAACCCTTTGAAGAAGTATTTTCTTTACATCACAGTCTTTTTTTCCGGGATGACCGCATTAGCTGTTGAATTATCAGCTTCGCGGTTACTGGGTAATGTTTTTGGCAGCAGTAATCTTGTGTGGGCATCGATCATTGGCTTGATTTTGATCTATCTCACCGTAGGTTATTGGTTGGGCGGAAAAATTGCGGATAGATTTCCACAGCACCAATATTTTTATCGAATATTGATGTGGGGAAGCTTAACGGTTGGCTTGGTCCCGATGGTTTCGCGACCCATTTTACGAATTACAGCAAATGCCTTTGACCTTTACCAAATGCCGATCTTAGCAGGTGCCTTTGTGACCGTGATGGTTCTATTTATTATCCCAGTAACACTGTTGGGGATGATTTCACCCTTTGCACTCAAGTTAACATTGGTCGATGCGACACAGGTGGGTAAGACTGCAGGTCGTCTTTCGGCGATTTCAACCCTGGGGGCATTTATCGGTACTTTTTTGCCGGTGCTGATCTTGGTACCCCTGATCGGTACGTATCGCACATTCTTGTTTTTCAGCAGCCTTTTAATGCTAGTCGCCACGGTTGGATTTTGGGTTTATGTGGACTTCAGGTCCTGGCTGCGCATGGTATGGATGCCGATGGTGCTGATTTTATTGTGGCTCTTTGGAGCACAGGGAGCGGATAAAGCCACACAGGGTCTCATCTTTGAAGGTGAATCTTCGTACAATTACATCCAGGTGGTTGAGCAAAATCAATTCCGTTACTTGCGGTTAAATGAGGGCCAAGGGATGCACTCTGTTTTTCATCCCACACAGTTGAACTATTTTGGCCCCTGGTCACAGGTGCTGGTTGCCCCATTCTTTAATCCTCCTTTGCGCACGCCAAAATCCGTCCAACGAATGGCCATCGTTGGACTAGCTGCGGGTACCACAGCCCGGCAGGCTCAGGCTGTGTATGGGGATATTGAGATAGATGGATTTGAAATAGACCCATTGATTGTGGAAGTCGGCCGAACATATTTTGACATGAATCAGCCTGGGCTGGAGGTTTTTGTACAGGATGGGCGCTGGGGTCTCGAACGAAGCCGGGGATCCTATGACATTATCAGTGTTGATGCTTACCGACCGCCTTATATTCCCTGGCAAATGACCACATTAGAATTTTTCCAAGTGGTACATGAGCGCCTGGCCGAGGATGGCGTGATGGTGATCAATATTGGCCGCAGTCCATTAGATCGGACATTGGTTAACGATTTGGGTACCACTATCCGCCAAGTGTTTCCGACGATATTTGTGATGGATGTACCTGATTCATTTAACACGATGCTATTTGCCACCAAACAAGCGGGAAGTTGGGATTATTTAATGGCAAATTATTCTGCATTAAGCTCAACTGAAGTGCATCCCCTGCTGTTAGAAGCGATGGCGACAACGATCACTTTTCGCCAGCAAACTCCGGATGTAACACGGGTTTACACAGATGACCTGGCGCCAATTGAGTGGTTGACCAATAAAATTGTCGTTGATTATTTCCTTTCAGGAGGACTGGAAGATATGCAATGAAACAACATCATTTTCTCCAAAAGTCAATCTCCGTGATTGTAAGCGTGTTGACGCCTCTGGTGATATTAATGATCGCCATCCGGTTGTTAATCGCGCCTACTTTTGCCCGCATAGCTTATCGCATGCCAGGTTTCCCGGCTGACCCCTACGGTTTCATAGCAGAAGACCGCCTGCGTTGGTCAGAACCTTCGATTATTTACCTGGTAAACACAGAAGACATATCCTACTTATCCAATTTAACCTTTGAGAATGGTGATCCAGTTTTCAACGATCGCGAATTGAGCCACATGGAGGATGTTAAAGCCGTTGTAACCGGTATGCGGATCGCGTTAGCACTTGGGATGTTGATTATATTGGCGATTTCAATATTAGCTAAAAGATTCCGTTGGACACCTGTGCTGATCAAGGCGTTCAACCGCGGTGGCTGGGCTGTGCTTGGGTTGATCGCTGCCATATTGATGTTTCTCGCTCTGAACTTCAACAGCCTGTTCACCTGGTTTCATCAGATATTTTTTGAAAGCGGTACCTGGCAATTTCATCCATCGGATACGTTGATCCGGTTATTTCCCATGCGCTTCTGGCAGGACGCGTTCATCTTTGTTGGCCTGCTGAGCAGTGTGTTTGGTGTGATCGTGATTATATTGACTCGCCATCATCAGGGTAGGAAAGTTCAATAGGCATAAAAAAAGGCGGCTAAATCAGCCGCCTTTTTTTTAAAAGGATTGATTAACGAACTGCTACGGGGTTATCGGGATTTGAGACTGGGTCAAAGATATGCATGTTAAGCATGTTGAATACGACCTGCATCTTATCACCCATTTCGACGCGGGTGCGGGGGTCAACCCGGGCGACAAAGCTGTGATCGCCATTGACGAGGTACAGGAAAATTTCATTTCCCATCAACTCGGTGACGTCCACAATGGTCTCGACCGGTTCAGCAATAATGGATGGCGGTGCATATTGCGGGTTGTGGATATCTTCTGGGCGGATACCGAAAACAATCTTCTGGCCAACCATGCTCTCATACGGCGCCTGTCGTTCCTTGGGTACCTTTACCTTGAAGCTGCCAAGATCGACAAACATTGTGTCACCCTCTTTTGTCAGCGCACCATCGAAGAAGTTCATCGAAGGTGAGCCGATGAAGCCAGCCACGAACAAATTCGCGGGATAATCATACAGCTGCTGGGGGGTATCCAACTGGTTCAGAATGCCTTTATTCATGACTGCGATGCGAGTTGCCATGGTCATGGCTTCTACCTGGTCGTGGGTCACGTAAATAAAGGTTGTCTGCAGTTTCTGGTGCAATTTGCTAATTTCAGCCCGGGTCTGGACGCGCAATTTTGCATCCAGGTTGGATAAGGGCTCATCAAAGAGGAACACTTTTGGCTCGCGAACAATCGCTCGACCGACGGCAACACGCTGCCGTTGACCACCTGAGAGTTCCTTCGGTTTCCGCTCAAGAAGCATTTCGATGCCCAAAATTGATGCAGCATCTTGCACGCGCGAACGGATTTCTTCCTTTGGTACTTTTCGCAGCTTGAGCCCAAATGCCATGTTGTCAAAAACTGACATGTGGGGATACAGGGCGTAGCTTTGGAAGACCATTGCAATATCTCGGTCTTTCGGTGCTACATCATTGACGACCTCATCGGCGATACAAACCTCGCCTTCGGAAACCTCTTCCAGGCCTGCAAGACAGCGCAAAGCTGTTGTCTTGCCGCAACCTGACGGCCCTACGAGGACGAGAAATTCTTTATCCTCGATATCGAGTGTCAGGTCTTCGATGGCTACAAAGTCACCGAATCTCTTCCAGACATTCTTATACGTTACACTTGCCATAATCTGTGTTCCTCCAATCTAGAAAATTATAGTGGCAAAATTATACCATAATTATTCTAATATTTATGGGAGACAAGGGTTTAAACCTTAAAAAATGTCGGGGATTTTTCAATGTGGATCGGAACAGTAAGAAACCCAACCCACAACAAGTCACTGGATATGAGTAAAGGCTATTGGTTATCCTTTGAATGGTCTGGAAAATAGAAAAAACAACACCAGGACTTACATCATGGTGTTGTTATATTGGAATGACGATTTTCTCTTTAAGTCGAGCGAAGCTTCTTTTCAAGAATGACATCCCGCAGATTTTTCAGTCGTTTCATCGCGTTATTGTGACCGTAACCAAAATAGTCATGAAGCAGGGTGTACTCAGAATACAACCGGCTATAGGTTTTCTTATCATTGTTGTTGGGGATGTAGGTTTTTCGCTTCAGGTGTGCCATCCGTTTGCTAGCATCCTGGATAGTCGCATATCCTCCCATTGCCTCACCAGCTGCAACAGCAGCGTACATGGCTGCACCCAAGGCAGATGTAAATGGGCAGTCTGCAACCTTGATTTCCATTCGCGTCACATTGGCGAGAATGGTCAACAGTAGATTATTTTTTGCAGGTTCGCCACCGGTAACGATGATTTCATTGATCGGTACACCACTGGCGATAAAGGTTTCGAATATTTTTCTTGTGCCAAATACGGTTGCTTCAAGCATGGCACGGTAAATTTCTTCAGGTTTTGTTTTGAGCGAGTATCCCAGGAGCAAGCCGCTTAAATCACCATCGACCAGGATGCTGCGGTTGCCATTCCACCAATCGAGGGCAACCAAGCCTGATTCAGCAGGTTCCAACACTGCCGCTTTTTCCTCAATTAATGAAAACAGGTCCATTTTCCGTTTGCGCGCTTCTCTTTCGTAATCCGCTGGGACAGCATTCCGCATAAACCAGGCAAAATGATCCCCGCCGCCAGCCTGTCCTGCTTCGTAGGCGATCAGGCCAGGAATGATGCCATCTTCGACCATCCCGCACATGCCAGGTACACGGTATTCCTTTTTTGAAAGGACCATTTGGACAAAACTCGTGCCCAGGATGAGCACCATTTTTCCCGGTTCCGCAACGGTTGCTGCAGGCACTGCGGCGTGCCCGTCAAGGATGCCTGTTGCGACTGGAATACCTGGCGTGAGCTTCATCCATTTTGCCGCTGTTTCCGTGAGGCAGCCAACCTGTTCTCCCAAAGGAGTGATCTCGCGCTTCATTTTATCTTCGACGATGTTTGCCAGGTTGCGATCCATCGCCCCAAAAAAAGTTTCAAGAGGGAAGCCTTCGCTCTTGGACCACAACGCCTTGTAACCAGCAGCACACAGATTGCGTGTTTCTACACCGGTCAGCTGCCAGACCATCCAATCTGAAGCTTCGATCAGCCTGTCTGCCGCATGGTAGATATTTGATGATTGATCATAAATTTCCCAAACTTTTGGAAAGAACCACTCAGCATTGATTTTCCCGCCGTAACGATCTAAAAATGTTTCGAAGCGGTCAACAGCGATTTGTGTTAGTTGGTCTGCTTTGCCTTGTGCAGCATGATGTTTCCAAAGTTTAGGCCAGGCATGAGGATCTTGTTTATATTCATCGATCAGGGCGAGGGGGGTGCCGTCTGCTGTTGTGGGGATAACTGTTGACCCTGTAAAGTCGATCCCGATCCCGATGATTTGGTCCTGATCGATTTTGCTTTCTGCCAACAATTTTGGGACAGTACGTTTGAGGGCATTGATGTAGTCTTTTGGATGTTGTAATGCCCAATCGGGCCCTAATTTAATGTCACTCTCGGGCAGTTTGTCGCTAATCACGCCATGGGTGTAGTGATAAATGGCTGAAGCCGCTAAACTTCCATTATTCACATCAACCAAAATCGCCCTGGCTGATTCTGTCCCGAAATCAATTCCTATAGTGAAATTTTTCTTCGTGCTCAAAGTCTGTCTCCTTGAAGATGAGGTCTTTTGTGAGATAAAAGCATTAATGATGATCTAATAAGCCTGAGCCAACGGCAATTTCCTGCATTTCCTGAGTGATTTTACGTTTTCTTTCTGCATTGACCACTCGTACCAACTCTTCAATGATTTCTTCTGCATTGTCGCTGGCTTCTTGCATCAGCTTGTAACGCGCAGAATGCTCCGCTGCAGCAGATCTGAGAAGGACCTGGTAAAAACTAGAGGCGATAAAATGTTGGATGATCTGGTTGTAAATGCCTTTAGCCTCTGTTTCGATAATGGCGGGTGGCCACAGTTCTGGTCGTTCAACATTGGGATTTGAGCCAAGTTGGATTTCATATGGTAAAAGTTTGTAGCTGGTAAATTGATGGGTGCCCCCAAGTGCGACCTGATGATGTAAAACGATGAACTGGTTAAAGGCGTAGGCCTCGTATTGCTCGAGCCAATTTTGGGTCAGCGCGTAAGCTTGTTGGTAGGCAAACAATCCACTTGCGGGAAGCGGTTTTCTCCAGGAGATATGAACTCCCAAACGTTCAAATTCACGTAATAGCCTAGATCCCATGACCCAAATTTGATAAGAATCGTATCCACCTTCCTTGATAAAAGTTAATGCTTTTTCCGCCATGGTGGTATTGAACTTGCCACATAAGCCACGTTCTGAACCAATTATCAAAAAGATGGTATCTGCAGTGCTTGAAGGTAAACTGTCGATATTTTGTTGTTTTTTGGGGGGTGTGGTGATGAGAGGCAGCACCTGGTTTAAAATTCGGTCATAATTTTCTTCGTATTCAATTAAGTAAGTAATTTTTTTATTCGCAATTTGCCAGGCACCCATGGACATGGTCCGCAATGCGGTCAGTAAGGGTTGGATTGCCCTCACATTTGCTAATCGAGATTTGGCTTGTTCAAAACTTTGGCTCATGGGTTATGTTAAAAGGTCTGAATACTTTCGATATCCCAAACAAAGGCGACAGCTCCCCCAATGTCAGCTGTTAAGGACGACTTATCTTTGGATTGAGGGTCTTTAAAAGGGTGCGTTCTCATTTCAACTTGGGTACGGCAACTGGCTTTGATGATGTCCATGACTTCATCGAGCTGTTCTTTCTTGAGGGCAATGAACAAGGAGTACTGGCTTTGCCTGAGCATACCGCCTCGCGTTTCAGCGTACGTTGCCGTATGTCCTGCATTAACCAGAGCATCAAGAACATGTTCGGCTGTATTCGCCGGTACGACAACCATGACCATTTTCATTGTGATTCACCTTTCATCTCTGACCAATGTTGATTGAAGGCGGATAATGCTTCTTCTACCTCAAGGGAAATCGCTTCAGTTAGACGGGCCTCATTGTCGATGTTGATCAGCAATTTGTTCTCTCGCTTTCCAAAAAAGGACACTAATGCTCGCTCATATTCCCCAAGTTGTTCGAGGGGGATATGATCGAGGTAACCTTTATTCAAGGCGAAGAGCACCACGATTGTCATTGCGTATGAATAAGGCTGATTGGGTTCTTGTTTGAGAACATTTAAGATCCGTTTGCCTTTAATGATTTGTCGCCGCGTGGTTTCATCGACTTCCGTCCCAAAGCGGGTGAAGTGTTCTACTTCTTTGTATTGGGAAAGTTCTAATTTCAAGTTTCCTACCAGTTTTCGCATCGCAGGTTTTTGAGCTGCGCCACCCACACGTGAGACAGAACGCCCAATATCGATGGCAGGCTTTTGATCTTGGTTGAATAAATCAGCGTCTAAAACCAATTGGCCATCGGTGATTGAAATTAAGTTGGTGGTGATATAAGCAGCGATATTTCCATTTTGTGTGGTTGCAATGGGTAATGCTGTGATGGACCCACCGCCATTTTCTGGATTCAATTTACAAGCTCGCTCAAGCAGTTTGGAGTGGATATAAAAGATATCCCCAGGATAAGCTTCCCTTCCAGGTGGGCGACGGAGAAGCAAACTCAGCTCACGATAGGCATCTGCATGTTTACTGAGGTCGTCAAATATGATCAACACATCCAAACCCTGATCCAGGAAGTATTCGGCCATCGACATCCCAGTGTAAGGTGCCAGGTACCGCAGGGCTGGTTGGTCGTCGGAACTGCTCATCACCACAATTGTGTGCGACATCACGTCCTGTTTACGCAATGTTTCGATCACAGCGAGGGTCGACGATTTCTTTTGTCCAATCGTCACATAAATACAGCGCACTCCGGTATGTTTTTGACTGACAATCGCATCGACAGCCAGGGTGGTTTTCCCCGTTTGTCGGTCTCCCAGGATCAGCTCACGTTGTCCACGGCCGATGGGAAACAGCATATCAATGACTTTTGTGCCGGTAAACAAAGATTCTTTGACAGGTGTGCGCTCGATCACGCCTGGGGCAATTTTCCCAAAGAACCGGTACTCACTGGCTTCAATAGTTTCATCCCGGTCGATGGGATTCCCTAAGGGGTCAACAACACGACCAAGGAGCTGTGAACCTACAGGGATTTTCAACCGCCTACCAGTCGCCTGAACTAAATCCCCACCTCGAATGCCTTTCTCACTGCCCAGCATGATCATATCGACGTGCAGGCGGTCCAGGTTTAGCGCCATGCCTTCGACACCTGTCGGAAATTTAACAACTTCATCCACACTTACATCCGGGAGCCCAGATACAGTGGCAACGCCGTTTCCGATCCTTTGTACCGTTCCAACCGTTGAAAAACGTACTTGTGTTCTGAGCTGTTTGGATCGTTTAGATAAATCAAATAAAATGTCTTTGATCTTATATTGGGGTTTAATGCTCTCTTCGAGATTAGCGCGCTGTTTTACTCGCTGTAAAAAGTTATCCTTAGAAGTCGCAAGTGGCGCATTCTGATTTAATCCCTCTAAGAGATCGTCAAGTTGTGTCTCAGTTAGGGATCGTTGCTTATCGTTACTCATCATCACCGATGCCCTCTTCTAAGGTTTCAGCCACCTCTGATTTAAGCTCGGACAAGTCCATGGCGAGAGAGTTTTCGACGACCAAGTCGCCGATTCTTACACGGATGCCTGAAATGATATCTGGATCAATTTCAATTTCCATGTTGATATTGCGATCTGCCAGAGCGCTGAAAGTTCGAATCAGCGATCGCTGTTGATCTGGTGTGAGTTCTCTGGCTGATATGACATTGACCGTCGGAATCCTTTCTGCCAGTGAGTCACGGATGGTTTTGACCCGGCGCATATCACTTTTCCCCAGATCCCAAATTTCCTGCACCAGTTCTTCAAGTAAGTTGTCATGAATCACCGCTGGCGATTTTTTCTGTAAAATCTGTCCGCTGATTTGCAAGATCGCATCCACAAGTTGTTCTTGGAATTTCTCAATTTCCTGCTGTTGAAATTTCACAGCCTCTTTTTCTGCTTCAATGAGGATGTTTTCAGCCTCCTTTTGGGTGGCTTCCAACAGAACTTCACTCTCTGTTTGGGTTTGTTGTTGAGCTATTTGAATGCGGGCTTCAATTTCATTGTCAATATTTGCCAATCGCTCTTCAATGATGGCCAACTTTTCTGAAACCTGTTCCTCCTTTTCTTGTGCTGAAGTGAGCAATTCAGCTCTCTTTTTTGCACTTTGTTCCATTCGTTTGACGATAGGTTTAAACAACAAGAAATAAAGTGCAATAGATAGAACAAGAAAGTTAAGTATTTCAGCCAGAATTGTGACCAAATCAATGTCCAACATTGAATGTCTCCTTGAAGTTTTTAGACGAAGAATCGATCGAGCAGCGGGTTAGCAAATATTAAGACAAGAATGACGAGTAACACATAAATTGCAGTCGATTCCAAAAGCGCCATTGAGATCAGCAGCGTTGTCCGAAGATCATTGGCTGCATCTGGTTGTCGTGACATGCCATCCAAGGCATGCTTAACGGCGATACCTTCCATAATTGCGGGGACGATACAGCCGATGACGATCCCAATCGTTGAGAAGATAATCGTGAGTGTTGTAATCAGGGTTGGTGAATCCAATTGCCACATAAGAAAAATCCTTTCTGATCAAATATGATTATTTTTTGCTTGTTGCTTTAGACGTCGGCGCTCTTGCTCAAACTCTTCAACTTCAACAGCTGAGGCAATATACAGTGATGCCAGGACGGTGAAGATATAAGCTTGCAGTACGCCGGTTAACATGGAGAGAGCCACTAAGGGTAGGGGAAGGAAAAATGGGATCAGCGAGAAAATGATCGCCACGATCAAATCTGTGCTGATGATATTACCAAAGAGACGAATAGAAAGTGATAATGTTCGTGAAACCTGGCTGACTATTTCTAACGGCAGAATGAAGATCGGCTTGGAAAAATCCTTTAAATAACCTACAAGGCCTTTCTCTCGAATACCATAAATATGGACGGCAAAAAAGACCACAAGTGCTAATGCAATCGTTGTGTTGATGTTGGCAGTGGGCGAAACCATAAATGGAATAAAACTAAAGATGTTGGAAATCATAAGAAAGATGGCAAGCGAACCCAGAATGGGCAGATATTTGATGACTTTGATGTCGTCTGGCATGACTGAACTGACAATCCCGTTGATGGATTCAATAATTATTTCACTAATGCCAGGACGGTATTTGCGAATGAACCAGGCAAAAATGATCACGATCCCCATGATGAACCAGGTGGAGATAATCGTATTTGTGATCGGTATGCCAAAAACTATAAAAACGACTTGCGGTGTTACTGCATCCATTGTCTATCCTTCTGAATGGTGGAAGATTGACTTTAATATCTGCAGCCAACCACCCCACTTGAGCAAAAATAGTAACCTGACGAGTAAAAAAGTGATAAAAACGATCACCATTGCTGCACTGGAATAGGACTGTGCGACAAATAAAACTGAAAAAATAAATACCCAGCGCAGGAAAGTGCCTCCAACGATCAAGCCAATACTCCCGCGCGATTTTTCCGGGTGAATTTGGTTAACAGACCACTGTTGGGTGAGTAAAAAAAGGAGGGCTGTCAGTGACCCAACGAACAGCCAGATCATCATTTGTACAGCTGTCATTGTTGGTCGTCTCCCTTGTTTTTTTGCTCATCATGGAGTTTTTTTCTGAGCATTTCCAGCTCGATGCGTTTGTAAAGGTTATAGTATCCTGTGAAGATGCCAAAACCCAGCAAGATTAGCGTAAAAACATACTTTGTTTGCAGCCAACGGTCCATGTAAAAACCAAGGATGACACCACCGAAAATCGGGAGGGCAATCTCCCAACCTAAGGAGATCAGCCCCAGACCCCGAAATTTTCCTTTGTTTTTTTCTTTTTGTCCGGTCATCATTTCGCTTGATCATTTTCTATTTCAGGCTGCGGGTTGAGTTCCCGAACCAAGGTTTGCATTAATCGATCAAAATCAGTTTCTGCAGGTTTGACAATTGCATCGGGTGTCTGCAAAACTTCACCAGCCGTCAATATTGTCACCTGGTTGTCCCTGATATCCAATATGCCCGGATGTAATGAAATTTCACCAGCTTCCGATTCTGAACGATACGTTACCGCACCTGTTGAAGTTTCGGCAATTAATGGTGCATGCCCTGGTCTGAGTCCAATCGTCCCGCCAACAGCGACAGGAACCCTGATGGCATCCAGCGCATCAACCTCAAGGATTACCCCTTCGGGTGTAAGGATGCGCAAAGTCATCGTGGCTGGCGAACTCACAGTTCTTCCTCCTCAGCAATTTGGCGGGCTTTTTCCATGGCATCCTCGATCGTTCCGACCATGTAGAAGGCTTGTTCAGGAATGTGGTCATATCGGCCTTCGAGTATCTCTTTGAACCCTCTGATGGTATCTTCCAATTCAATGAATTTCCCCGGGTTTCCGGTGAATTCTTGGGCTGAATAAAAGGGTTGAGATAAGAATCTTTGTATCCTGCGGGCTCTAAAAACCGTTCTTTGGTCAGCTTCACTTAATTCATCCATGCCCAGTATGGCAATCACATCCTGCAGGTCCTCGTAACGTGCAAGGGTTGACTTGACCTGCATGGCGACATCGTAATGTTCTCGACCAACGATATGGGGCGCTAAAAGCGAGGATGAAGAATTCAAGGGGTCGATGGCCGGGTAGATACCCAAGTCGACCTGACGGCGTGAGAGCACTGTTGATGCATCCAGGTGGGCAAATGTGGCGACAACCGCAGGGTCCGTCATGTCGTCTGCAGGAACATACACCGCCTGGACAGAAGTGACACTGCCCGCAGATGTTGTCGTAATCCGCTCTTGCAGGGCTCCCATCTCCGATTCCAGTGTCGGCTGATAACCAACCTCGCTCGGAAGGCGACCTAATAGGGCAGATACTTCTGATCCTGCCTGGATGTAACGGAAAATGTTATCGATAAAGACCAATACGGGACGTCGTTCATAGTCACGGAAATATTCAGCCATGGTTAAAGCAGTCAGCGGTGTGCGTAAGCGGGCGCCTGGGGGTTCATTCATTTGACCGAATACCAAGACAGTTGAGCTCATCACATCTGTTTTGCTCAATTCAAGGTACAGGTCATTTCCCTCCCGACTCCGCTCTCCAACGCCTGCAAATACCACGATCCCCGAATATTTATGGGTCGAATTGCGCATTAATTCAATAATAAGAACGGTCTTTCCGACACCTGCACCGCCAAATAAACCGATTTTTCCACCGTTTGGATAGGGGGTGAGCAGATCAATTGCTTTAATTCCGGTTATGATTGGGGTCGTGACCACCTGCTGTACGCGCAGTGGTGGTGAATTGGCATGGATCGGATGCCGCAACACATGATCAGGGACAGGCGGTTGATTGTCGATGGGTTCACCTAAAACATTGAACATGCGCCCCAATGTTTCTCTTCCTACGGGCACCATAATCGGGTGACCGGTATCTTCAACAACTAAACCGCGCTGCAGGCCTTCGGTTGACCCTAGGGCGACAGTCCGCACTGTATGGGCGTCGACGTGTTCCTGAACTTCCAAGATCAGGGGTTCGTGCCCTTCATGGATAACCCGGAGGGCGTTATGAATGCTTGGCAGGGTACCAGTATCAAATTCAATATCTACAACAACGCCGATTGCTCTGATGATAATGCCATAGTTTCCGGCTTCTGTGAGGGGTGTTTCCAATAATAATTCCTTTAAGTTTTCCTGAATCCAGTCGCGTACTGACGCGTTTTAATATTGGCCATGCTGAAAAAAGCCTGACACTATTATCCTTGAATCAGGCTGGTTTGTCAAATTTATTCAGTTGGAGGTTGTTGATAATCAAAATCGTAACGTAAAGGATGGGTTTGATACACTAAAGGCAAGCATTGATCTGCCAGGAGGATCATTCGAAACTTTCTCACCCGATTTTTTCGAGCACCTCTTTGCCCAATCCACAATCAGAATACACCCAGTTCTCAGGCAAATCTTCAAATGGCGTGCCGGGTGAAATATTGTCAAAGGGGTCACCATCGTTAGGCTCGTAGACTTAGCCGCAAGCGATGTGTTCATCAGCTGATATGCTTCCTCAAGTCAATCAATGGTTTTATTTTTCTATCGTTGCAGTTGGCGTGGGCGAGGGATAAAAGATGTAGCGCTGGGGGAACCAGCCGATTCGACCTTCTGCATCCATAACCCTTACCCATAAGTGACCTTCGTAAATGGTTTGCTCGTACAAATCCAATAAAGGTGCGTTTCGCTGTAACCTACCAATCACCGGTCCCCCAGGTTCCTGGTAGAGGTCATAATAAAATGCGGTTCCTGTGCTGATGACCAAGGCTGGACGCGGGGTCGGCGTGGGTGGGATGGCGGTTGGTGTTGGTGATGCAGTTGCTGTTGCTGTGGCCGTAGGGCTGCTGGTGATGGTGGCCGTTGGGGAAGGGGTAACCGTATAGGTTGGTGAAGGTCCTAAGGTTGGTGTGACAATGGTTGGCGTATAAGTCGGTGGAATCAGCGGATCAAGGATATCGGCCCGGATATGGGTTACAGTCAGAGCAACCGCACGGTCAAGGCGGGAAACAAGGGCTTCTTGCAACCCCAATACTTGAAAGTACGCAGGGGGTAAACTTGATCGGACGGTCACTTCGACCTGCAAATCTTGATCAGTCCGGGTGATTGATATTTCAGTTATTTCTGCATTCAGCATTTCTCGCACTTCAGTTTCCACAATCGTGTTGATCAACCGGTATTCTTGTGATTGCGCTACCAAACGTGCGCCTAAAACTGTCAGTGGGATCAGCAGAAGCCCAGTGAGAATTCCGGAAATCAGCAATGTTTTTTGGGGTTTATCATTATCTTTTCCATATCGGGGTCTGAACCCCTCAAGAAAAAAGATCAAGATCGCTGAAAAAGCGATGGTGACCGCGTTGGTCAGAAACAGCAGGGCAGCGCCGATGGCGATATCCCAGCGTCCTAGGGCAATCCCAATCCCAATCGTTGATAGTGGTGGCATTAATGCCGTGGCGATGGCCACACCCGGAAGTGCAGCCGAGAGATGGGGTTGCGCCAGCGCGTACGAGGCTGCTAAGCCACCAGCGAGGGCAATCAGTAAATCGTTAGGCGTGGGTTGGGTGCGACTAAGAACCTCATTGGGAATTTCCAACAAAGCTGGGACAAAAGGCAGGTACATGTTGCTGAGGGTGATCAGCGTGGAAAGGAGAATGGATAAGAACGCAGCCCTGATTAACGCAGAGAATGAATTCCGGGTTAGTTTGGTATCCGCAGTGAGTGAACCCAAACCTATCCCCAAAATCGGCGACATCAGCGGCGCAACCAACATCGCACCAATGATCACAGCAGGGGAGTTATTAATCAACCCCAATGTCGCAATCGAGCCTGAAAGGATCACAAGGAAGAAGTAGTCAAAACCCGGTGTTGATGCTGTGCGAATATCTTCAATAATTTCCATCCGGCGTTTATGGCTGGCCGGTTTGATGTATTGAGTTAGCCAGGTTTTGAATCGGTTTTCTTCATTCATAGTGGTTATTTTACTCGGAAATGAACCTTGAATTTGGTTATCTAGCAATCAATCCTGACATACCAACCAGAAAAAACCATAAGGCTCAAGGTGTAATGAGGTTTCGGTACTTGTGATCCTGCCATGATATTTATCACTGACCAGGTCATGCATCCGTTTTCCGACCAAATCTGGAAGATGAAGAGTCAGTTCTTGTTGACGATCGGTGAGATTTAAGGCACACAAGATGTGTTGATCTTGATAAGTTCTGAGGATCACCAGGCACTCGGTATGATTTTCAGCCAAAAACCTGTAATCACCCAGGGCAAATACTGGATTTGACTTCCGAATTTTGATTAAGGCTCTCATCTTGTTTAGCGTCGAATCGGGATCTTTGGCGGCTTGTTCTACATTGACTTTTCTGTAAGTAAATTCGTCCGTGTCAATAACGGGGGCATACAGCTCTTCTGGATTTGCTTCAGAAAAACCAGCATTGGTGTGGTCATTCCACTGCATGGGTGTTCGGACGCCGTTCCGATCAGGCAGCCAAATGTTATCGCCCATGCCTATTTCATCGCCGTAATAGATGATGGGCGCGCCTGGCAAAGCATACAGCAGGGCGTTAGCTAACAGGATTTTTCTCTGGTCATTATCCAGCAGGGGTGCTAACCGTCTACGGATTCCCAGGTTGAGCCGCATGCGGGGTAAGGGTGCATATTCAGCCCACATCCACTGGCGCTCCTCTTCTGTGACCATTTCCAGGGTCAATTCATCGTGGTTACGCAGGAAAATGCACCACTGGGTGTCCTCTGGGATGTCCGGCGTCTGGGACATGATCCAACGGATAGGGGAGGCATCACCTTTGCGGATGGCCATAAAGATGCGCGGCATCACCGGAAAGTGGAATCCCATGTGGAATTCATCACCGTCGCCAAAATATGGCAAGACATCTTCAGGCCATTGGTTCGCTTCCGCCAGCAGAATTTTCCCCTCGTAATTTTCGTCTAAATAGGCGCGGAAGGACTTAAGGATTTGATGGGTCTCAGGCAGATTTTCGCAATTGGTGCCTTCACGCTCGATCAAGTAAGGAACGGCATCTGCTCGAAAACCATCAATCCCCATATCCAGCCAGAATTTCATCACCTGGCGCATTTCTTCTATAACAGCCGGGTTGTCGTAGTTCAGATCTGGTTGAGATGCATAGAAGCGATGCCAATAGTACATGCCTGCTTTTTCATCGAAGGTCCAATTTGAAACTTCAGTATCCAGAAAGATGATGCGAGCTTCAGAGTATTTGTCATCGGTATCTGACCAAACGTAATAATCACGGTATTTTGAGTTTGGATCCGATCTTGATGCCTGGAACCAGGGATGTTGATCCGACGTGTGGTTGAGGACCAAATCAGCAATGACATGCAGATCCCGTTTGTGTGCTTCTTTGATCAAAGTCTTGAAGTCTTCAAGCGTCCCATAGTCTGGAAGGACGCCGTAATAATCCGCAATATCATACCCATCATCTTTCAGCGGTGAGGGGTAAATGGGCAAAATCCAAATACAATCGACGCCCAGATCTTTGATGTAATCCAGTTTGCTAATCAGCCCAGGGATATCGCCGATGCCATCCCGGTTAGAATCACGATAAGCGCGTATGTGGACCTCATAAAAAATCGCATTCATATACCAAGGCGTGTGTACAGCTTTCATCCGGCCTCCTCTGCTGGTGATTTACAATGTTTTCTACCAGTATAGCGTTATCCATGCACAACGACAAGGGAGACCATTTGATTCAAAGCTATTTTTTTAGTCGAGCAGAATGATGCGTTCTGCGACCAACCGAGTTTGTCCTTTGTCCTGATCCCCTTCCATCACCCCGTCAATTAGAAAGGGGCCTTCTTGGCGGAGTTCAGAATACTGGCGCCGGTATAAGGCTGGTGGGATTAATACCAATAATGAACCTTCAAAATCTTCCAAAGTCAAATTACCCATCATTTGATTGGAACGGTTGCGAAAGCGACGAAAAACCTGCCGCATCCCTGCAACACAAACTTTCTCCCCAATTAAATTTTGAGCCTCTACGGTTGACACAACGCCAGCCGATTGGATGTGATGTGCATGCTGTTCGAGCGGGGAAAGGGCAAGGCTGATGCCTAAAATCTCGTGTTGGGCTTTTGACTTTTGGGCGTCATCCCAATCTTCCATGGCTGCTGTGCTGGTAAAAAGGTTCATTTGACCGGGTACCCGCTTGTGTTCAATCCGCTTGAGAGCTTCTGGAATGAGGCCTAAGCCTTCCAACCCGCCACACATAATCAAATGTCGGGCTTCTTTTTGTTGCGGGTCCACACGGATCAGGAAATCCTCAATTGAATGGAAAGGACGGTGTTTGAGAATTGCCTGGATGGTTTTATTTGTTAGATCCCTCACCTGGTTTAGGCCAACATACAGGATTGGCTGCCCTTCAGGATAACCTACTCGAAATCGTTCGTTGGCGTGATTGATATGCGGCGGTTTGACCGTCAACCCTAAGCGACGGGCTTCCATCAGGTAAACGCGTTGGGAATAGTACCCACCGCCATACCCCAGGACAGCGCACATAAATTCTGCAGGGTAATGCGTTTTGCACCAGGCGGAATTCCAGGCTAGCTGGGCGTAGGACGCGGCATGGGCTTTTGGGAAACCATAACCGGCAAAGGCGGCCATCATCTCCCAAATGCGTTCGGCGGTTTCAGGCGGCACATTGTGCCTCGCCTGTGCACCAGCAATAAAATGACTTCGCAAAGTGAGCATGATCCCACCCGGGTCAAAATGGCTCATCGCCCGGCGCAGGATATCCGCTTGAGCGATGGATAGGCCCCCTAGCTCGTGGGCGATTCTTAACACTTGCTCCTGGTACAGGATCACTCCCAAGGTATCATTGAGTAGGTCAGTTAGCGATTCGTGGATATGGGTTACTGGTTCCTCACCGCGGAAGCGCCGCACAAAGGCATCTCGCAAGCCACCGCGCAGCGGCCCGGGTCGGTAGAGGGCTAAGGCTGCCATAATCCCCTCGAGGGAGTTCGCTTTGATTTCCCGCAGTGTGGCGCGCATGCCGGGGCTTTCAATCTGAAAGCATCCAATCGTTTGCGCATTTGAAACTGTTTGAGCCGTTTCGGGGTCTGTGAGTGGAATGTGTTCCAGCACCTGTAATCCGTTTGAGTATTCGCTCTGATGCCAGGTTTGGATTTGATCGGCAACTTTCCCCAAGACCGTTAACCCGCGAATACCCAATAGGTCAATTTTGACCATCCCCAGCTTTTCAATGCCTGTTAAGTCGAATTGTGCGTGGTTGATCCCTAGGGTGGATGAATGCATCAGGGGGATTAAATCAGTGATAGCGAAGGGAGCAATGACAATACCGCCTGGGTGGACAGACAGGTGCCGGGGCGTATCCAGGATGGCTTTGGCGTCAGTAATGATATCTTTGATGATGGGGATAGACGCCTCTCGCAGCAGTGGGGCGAATGGGTCTGTTCGTTCGTCATCGGATTGAAACCGAAACGAAGAGGGAAGTTTCTTTGAAAGCTGGCGAATGGTTTCTGGTGATAAACCGTAGGCCTTGGCCACGTCGCCCAGGGCAGATTTTGGACGATACCGGTTAATCGTGCCCACCATCGCCACCCGGTCGGGATGATAGGTGTCAAAAACATATTGAATGACCTCTTCACGGCGATGTGAGGCAATATCGGTGTCGATATCCGGCGGTTTCTTGCGGGCAGGGTTCAGGAATCGTTCAAAGTATAAATTCAACGCTAATGGGTCTGGTGAAGTGATGTTCAAACAATGCGCGACCAATGAAGAAGCGGCTGAACCGCGTGAAGAAGTAGGGATACCCAGCTGGCGGGCATGGTTGAGCACATCTTCCATAATCAAGAAGATCGGTTCATATCCCATTTCAGAAATAACGGAAAGCTCGTGATCTAAGCGATTGATCACCTGGGGTGTCAGGGTTTTGTAAATCGCTTTTGCGCCAGCATAGGCACGTGAGCGTAAGAATTCAGATTGTGTTACGCCGTTTGGGGTGGGGAAGGTTGGGAAATGTGTCCTACCGATGGGCAGGGCCAGGTTACAGCGTTCAGTAATTTGTTGAATGTTGATCAGTGCTTCGGGCAGATCGTGAAAGCGATGGATGAAATCTTCTATGTCAGGAAAATGCGATGGCACAGGTGTATGTTGTGATTGATTTGAACGGCCAATCACTGTGTTGTCCCGAATAGCGTTAATGGTTCTAAACAGGCGTTGGTCTTGAGGTTTGAGGTAATGGATGTTCTGACTAGCGACGAGCGGGAGCCCATGGTGTTTGGCGAGTTCCAGCAGTGCTGGTTCGTTCTGCAGCGGTCCATTTGCATAGCGTTGCACCTCAACAAAACAATCCTCGGGATAAATAGCTTTCAGGTCCTGCAAGTAACGACCCGGCCATTGTTCAAAGGCGGGAGCGTTAAGTAATAGATTTCGGAGTAAATCCCGATAGCCACCAACGAGAGCAATTAGGCCTTGTTGATATTGGTGGAGTGTCGTGAGATTGATCTGTTCACCCTCGACAAGGGTTAGAGAGCTAAGCTTGCACAGGTTTGACCAGCCGTTGATGTCCTTGGCCAGCAGCGTAAGACGGCCTTGATAGCCGTTGTATACCAGGTCGATTTCCAAACCGAGGATGGGTTTTATCCCAGCTTGAAGGCAGGCCTCATAAAACTCGATTGCGCCGGTCAGGTACTGATGATCGGTTAGTCCCAGCACTTGGACGCCCTGCTTGACGGCTGCCTCAACCAAATTCGCCGGTGAGAGCAGCGATTCAAGAAAACCAAAATAGGAATGTGTGCGCAAGTAAGCGATATCTGGGGGTTGCATGGTTCCATTCTATATTATCGAACAAGTATTCTAATTTTTATTATAAAGGTGAATTGTGGTTTTATCAAGGTCATCGATAACATGGTTCCCTGCGATAGGCGAGTTGAATCAAGCGGATTTGTTTCGTATAGGATAATCGTAAATGCTTTATAGAAAACACCAGGCGTTGAATTTCAACGCCTGGTGATGGTTTAACAGAAAATGTGAAGGGTGAGGATCAACCGTGAATAAAAGCCTCGGTCTTATCCCGGGCAATGCTGTCCTCATATTGCTCGGGTGGCGTCTTCATAAAATAGGATGAAGGCGCTAAAAGCGGGCCGGATAGCCCACGGTCCATTCCGATCTTGCAGCAGCGCACTGCGTCGATGATGACACCTGCTGAATTGGGTGAGTCCCAAACCTCAAGTTTTGCTTCAAGGTTTAAGGGCACATTCCCGAAGGTCGTCCCCTCCATTTTGATATAACAGAATTTCCGGTCGGTGAGCCAGGGCACATAGTCGCTGGGTCCGACATGGATGTCCTCTTTGGGGAGTTCATACGGCAGCATGCTGGTAACGGCACCGGTCTTGCTGATTTTTTTGGATTCCAGGCGTTCACGTTCAAGCATATTCATGAAATCAGTGTTGCCGCCAAAATTCAGCTGGTAAGTGTGGTCGAGCCTGACGCCGCGATCGACAAATAAGCTGGCTAAAATCCGGTGCAGGATAGTGGCGCCAACCTGGCTTTTAATGTCGTCTCCGATGATGGGTAAGCCCTGCTCAACAAACCGTTTCGACCAGTAATCCGAACTAGCGATGAACACCGGGATGGCATTCACAAATCCACAGCCCGCTTCTAATATTTGCTCGACATACCACTTGGTGGCCATCTCTGAGCCAACTGGTAAGAAGTTAACCACGACATCTGTTTCGGTATCTTTAAGGATTTTGATCAGATCATCTGTTGGGCCTGGTGCTTTATTGACAATTTGATTAAGATATTTCCCCAGCCCATCGTGGGTCATGCCGCGATGGACAGGCACATCCATGTGCGACACATCGGCAAAGCGGTAGGTGTTGTTAGGGTAGGCATATATCGCTTCAGACAGGTCCTTGCCAACCTTGGTGTCGACGACATCAAATGCTGCTGTGAATTCAATGTCCGATACATGGTACCCACCCAGGTTGACGTGCATCAATCCCGGCACCCGTGTATCAGCTTTGGCTTGTTTATAAAATTCCACACCCTGGACCA
>JAHYJN010000023.1 GCA_019428905.1 Candidatus Brevefilum sp. | reverse complement strand
CTGCTCCTAGTACGAGAGGACCGGAGTGGACAGACCTCTGGTGTGCCAGTTGTCGTGCCAACGGCATCGCTGGGTAGCCACGTCTGGCAGAGATAACCGCTGAAAGCATCTAAGCGGGAAACTCGCTCCAAGATTAGATCCCTGTAATCCAGTTAATGGAGTAAGATCGCAGGTAGACCACCTGCTTGATAGGCAGTATGTGTAAGCGTAGCAATGCGTTTAGCTAAACTGTACTAATGATCGAGGGCTTCACCACGTGATGTGGAGAACTCGCTGCTTTTTCGCCTCAATTTGTTTGTCTTGATTATTCTTTGGTATCGTTAACATTGTAAAAATGTCCTTTGGTGATTTGTGCGGTGAGGGCACACCCGGTAACATCCCGAACCCGGTCGTTAAGCTCACCAGCGCCGATGGTACTTGGGGGGCAGCCCCCTGGGAGAGTAGGTCATTGCCAAAGGACTTTTTTTATTTAACTGTGCGTTATGGGCGCTGCTCTGGTTCAATGGGGAGATAGGTTGTCTGCCTACCCTGCCATTTATCTAGATTTCAGGTATAATTCTTACCGGTGCGTCCAAATCTATTGAACGCGCACCTTTGCCTTGGGACGTGACAAGGTTGGTGTGGTTTTTACCTCCCAACCTCTGTTTGTTCCGATGATCACCTTTTGGAAGGGAGGTGAGGGTTTTGGCTCGTGTGGTTTTGCGACCTAATGAATCACAAGAACAACTGCTGCGACGATTTCGCAAGCAGGTTGTCAAAAGCGGCGTGTTGAGTACGATCCGCCGAAAACGCTGGTTCATCTCAAAGAGTGAACTTCGGCGCATCGAGAAGAAAAAGGCTATTCGACGTTCTTATCAACGCCGTGACTGAGAATAGCCAGTTTGCAAGTTAGAAGGAGGTTTTATGGCCAAAGATGACGATAAATTAACCGTAGAAGGTACGGTTGTGGAGGCCTTGCCCGGAACACAGTTCAAGGTTGAATTGGAAAATGGCTCGGAGATCCTGGCTTATCTTTCCGGCAAAATGCGTCGGCATTATATCCGGATTTTATTGGGAGATCGGGTACGGTTGGAGATCTCTCCCTATGATCTTACACGCGGGCGGATTGTCTATCGTTATCGGCGTCATTCAGCCTCACCTGATCAGGATAACTGATCGTTAAGTAATGTCCTAATTCGTATACAAATAAATCCTGCTTCGGCAGGATTTTTTATATCTACAGTTGGGGTAAAATTGCCCTATGATCACGGCTTTGTCTCCGACACTTCATACATCAGACCCTATCCGTAAAATCGACCTGGCGCATGACCTGAACCCAGTAGCTGACCTGATCGAGTTATGCTTTCCCATCCACCTTGACCCTGATGGCAAGACCTATGTGACCGAGATGCGCAAAGCAGCCCGGGATATGCGCATGATGGGTTGGCTTTCGAATGTTTCTGATCTAGAAACCGGGCGAACCTCAGGTTTTGTGTGGGAGGAAGATGGGCGAATTGTGGGCAACCTGAGCCTGGTCCCGCTGCGCAAGGATGGGCGCCGGGTCTACCTGATTGCCAATGTGGCTGTGCATCCCGACTTTCGTCGCCAGGGTATCGCACGCAAATTGACCCAACGCGCATTGATGCACCTGGCACAACAGCGTGAATCCGAGGTGTGGCTGCAGGTGCGAGATGACAACCCGCCCGCGATCACTCTTTATCGTTCATTGGGATTTATCGACCAGGCGGCCCGCACCACCTGGCGCATCCGCCCGGCAGACTTCCAGTCGGGGTCGGTCACAGCGCAAGCGGGGCTGTCGGTTCGCCGGAGGCTGCGAGGGGATTGGGAAATCCAGCGTGATGAACTGGAAGCAGCTTATCCCCGGGCTATTCGATGGAACCTGCCGGTTAATTTCCGCAGGTTTGAACCTGGTGTGCTGCAAGCCATTTCAAACGTGATGGAGGGTGCGCTCCTCAAACATTGGGCAGTGTGTATTGATGGAAAATGCCAGGGGGTGATCACCTGGCAGAAATCAGACAGCTATGCTAATAACCTTTGGTTGGCTTTTCCGGATGGTCGGGTCGAGACCTTGCTGCCGTTTGGTTTGGGACATGTGATGCGCCATGTACCCAAGAATCATCCGCTTTCGATCGATTACCCAAAAAGCAGGTTTGAAGAAGCACTGCGAGATCTGGGTTTTTTCGAATTCAGAACACTGATCTGGATGCGGCGTAAGCCTTAACAACAAAGGGACTGTCCTAAAAGTAAAGGAGACAGTCCCATTTTTTATTTAAGATTAAGCAGCCGGGTTGTGGGGCGGTTATCCATAATTGGTAGATTAAGAAGCCCCACCGGGGCTTCTCTACGAGATGCTTTCGTTGATTTTAGCCATACTTATTGTTTTCTTTGTGCTTTTAGGAAAGCCCCTTTTAGAAAGCCGTATTGATTACAAAAGAAATCAAACGGAACAGAATGTCAAGTGAATGACAAAACGATACCGGATTACCCTTTAAATGCTGGGCGAGAGCCATCCCTTTGCGGGTGTCTCTGCTTTTGTGGGGAAAAGCTTACAGCTCTTCGTCCAGTACCAGGTCGACCAGGTCTAAAAATTCCTGCCAATCCTCTTTGAAAAAGTGCAAGGTGACGTTGTTTAATTCGAGGTGGTAGGTGGTCTCACCGTCTGGCTCTTCTGCGCGCCAGGCAAGGAAGTTCTCCGTTTCGGCGATCGTGTTGGTTACGGGCTCGTTGTTCTCATCCATGGTGTTTGCTCCTTTAATTAATGTGGTTATTGCTCAACGCCATTTATATCACAATTCTACACATAATTTTCAGCGATATTCCGAGATGTGATGGCATTAAATTTCCTGTTGGGCTGGTTCCTTATTGTTCATCGGACGGTGGCTGTGGATTGGATGATGTTGTGGATTTCTCAGAAATCTTTTTTGAAGATTTCTGGCGGAGTACCTGCCATTGATTAACAGTCCATGTGCTTACAGCCTGCCACTGCTTCACAAACCATCCTTTAACCGCCTGCCAGACTTTCTTTGTTTTGATGGCCCAAGGTGTTTCTTCCAAGGGTTCAGGTGTTTCACGCTCTTCCCAGGGGTCCTGGTCGCCAAGTTTCCGGATGATGTAGGTCAGGAATAATTTGAAGCTGGCCATAATGGGGGCAGCGATCACGATCCCGATGAAGCCAAACAGCTGGACGCCGATGATTGCCCCGATCAGCACCAGTGAAGGATGGACCTTTAAACCCGATGCCATAATCTTGGTGCGGATGATATTGTCGATGATGTTATTGATTACCATCGAAACGCCTAACACAATCAACATGTAAACGCCGGATGGGAGGTCAAAGGGAATATTGGATTGGAATAAGGCCACCAACCCGAAGGAGACCCAGGTTGCCCAGGCACCCAGGTAAGGGATCAATTGACCCAGGGCGGCGACGGCGGCCAAGCCCACGAAGAATTGCACCCCCATGACGCCCAGCAGAACGGTGTAAATCACATACGAGATCAACACGATCAGCAGCTCACCGCGAATAAAGGCGCGCCAGATGCGGTTCAGTTCCCCACCAATGCGCTGCATATCTTCCCGTTGGCCGCTAAAACTTGCGTCAGATAATTCACCCGGAAATCCCGCTGATTCTGCTAGTAAGAAGTACGAAATTAGTAGAATCAACACCGTCCAGGTGATGATGTTTACCGCCCCAGCCGCAATCGACCCCACCAGGTTCCCCAGCCGACCAATGGCGGGTTGAATGGCGCGCACGATCTCATTGGTGATCTCATCCCAGCTCATGCCTGTGGGCGTGTACGTGAAGGGGCCAATTTCGTAGGTTCGTTCAGTGATTTCTGCGACCAGGTCGGGGAGCTGGAAGATGTTTTTCTCGATAAAGCCGATCAGGTTTTGAACTTGGTCTACCAGGGCAAACCCACCCCAGGTCGTCAAACCCAGGATGATCAGCACCAGCAGCAGGTAGATGATGGTGACGGATAACCGCCAGGGGATCTTGAGTTTTTCACAGGCAAAATTTGCGATTGGGTTGATCAGGTATGCCAGGAGAATGGCGGTGATCAATGGCCCAAGGAAGCTCTGGAAGCGGACTAAAAGCAGTAAAAAGATGGCGACCAGTGCCAGACCCACCACCAGTTTTGTTGTCCAACTCCAATGGGGCGAACCCCCTTGCGGATCATTATTGTTGGGTTCCGGTGTTGTAGATGTCACGATTTACCTTCGCTTAACCAGTGTTTTTCATGCTAAAATGCGTGCGTTTGTTCAAGTATCACATATAATTATACAATATTTCAACCCTTACTGGTTAGCCTGTAACCATGAGGCAAGTGGTCGCCCTAAACAGTATGATCTTAAGACAATTGTAAGAAGCTGAATTTTCTATAAAGGAGTGTTTTTGATGCCAAAGATTGCATTTTTAGGTGCCGGCAGCACCGTATTCGCCAAAGATTTACTGACGGATATCCTGACCTTCCCTGAGCTGGCAGAATCCACAATCGCCCTGCATGACATTGACCCCGCAAGGTTGGAGACTACGCTTCAGGTGGGCCAATGGGTGGCAATGGCCTTGGGGGTCGAACCTAAAATTGAGGCGCACCTTGACCGTCGGGCAGCGCTGGATGGTGCTGATTATGCCATAGGCATGTTCCAGGTGGGAGGGTATGAGCCCTGCACGGTGACGGATTTTGAGATTCCCAAACGTTTCGGCTTGCGCCAGACGATTGGGGATACGCTGGGCATCGGGGGGATCATGCGCGCGCTGCGCACCATCCCGGTCTACCTGGAAATGTGCCGTGACATGGAAGAACTCTGCCCGGATGTGACCCTGCTGAATTATGTCAACCCGATGGCGATGGTGACTTGGGCGATCCTGCGGGCGACCCGCATTCGCACCGTTGGCCTGTGCCATTCGGTTCAGGGAACCGCCGCCCAACTGGCTGAAGTGATTGATGTACCACTTAATGAGATCAATTACCTGTGTGCTGGAATCAACCACGTGGCGTTTTACCTGCGTTTTGAACGGGATGGGCAGGACCTGTACCCATTGCTCCACCAGGTGATCAAAGAAGGCCGGGTGCCCGATTGGAACCGCGTTCGGTTTGATATGTTCAAGCGCTTGGGGTACTTTGTGACCGAATCTAGCGAGCATTTTGCCGAATATGTGCCCTGGTTTATCAAGCGCGACCGGCCGGATCTGATTGAAAAATACAATATCCCGCTGGATGAGTATATTCGGCGCTGTAAAGTGCAGATTGCCGGCTGGGAGGTGGCCCGGGAGGTCATTATGGACCCGACGGTCCCGGTGGACCAAGAGGCGCTGGTTAGGAATCTCAAAGCGGCCGGCGCGATTGACATGGAAATTGACCATATTCGAGGCCTGCTCAGCGGCGACCAAAGCGGTCAGCCCTCGCAGGAATATGGCGCGTACATCATCCATGCCATCGAGACTGGACAGCCGCGTGTGATCTATGGCAACCTGATGAATGACGGGCTGATCGATAATTTACCGCGTGAGGCTTGCGTTGAGGTGCCCTGTTTAGTGGATAAGAACGGTATCCAACCGACCCGAATCGGTGCGCTGCCGCCCCAGCTGGCCGCGTTGATCCAGACCAACATCAACGTACAGAGCCTGACGGTTGAAGCAGCGCTGACTGGTAAGCGTGAGCACATCTACCACGCTGCCCTGCTCGACCCGCATACAGCAGCAGAGCTTGACCCGGACCAGATCTATCAGCTGGTGGATGCAATGATCGAAGCCCATGGCGATTGGCTGCCAGCTTTCAATTGACCTGAACGAATTGATCCCTGGTGAAAGGGGTTATCCGCATCAAGATTATCCCGTGATAAAATTAATTCGTTCCATAATTTAAATAAGGAGTCAGACATGGCGAAAAGCAAGCATTTATTCAACTGGCAGGTGTTCCTGGGCGTGGTGCTGGTGCTGACCGGGGGGCTGTTCCTGGTTGACCAACTGCTGGGAATCCAGCTCATGGCTTATTATTGGCCGCTGCTGATCGTGCTGTTTGGGTTGACCTTCTTTGTTGGTATGCTGGTGGCAGGCAGAAAAGGGTCTGGACTGGCGATCCCGGGCGCCGTGATCACCACCCTTGGATTGTTGTTGTTTTTCCAAAACACCTTCAACTTGTGGGGTACCTGGACCTATGCTTGGGCCTTATTGACCAGTGCGGTAGGCTTGGGAATGCTGATCATGAACGGCTATCTCAAACGTGAGGGCCTCCGGCGCGCTGCCGGCGTGGTGATTGCCATTGGGTTGATTTCATTTGTGGTATTTGGGGTGTTGTTTGAGGTGATCCTGAATATCTCAGGCGCCAATACGTATAGCGGCATATTCTTAGGCGCCGGCCTGATTTTGTTGGGTTTGTTCGTGGTTTTCAGCCGTGCTTTGTTCGCCCATGGAAAGTCGGCTGAGACAATCGAAACTGGTCTGGAGGACGTCCTTGAGGTGCCTTTCAAAGACCTCCCCACAGATGGTTCTGCTGGCCCAACCCAAGCTGAAGAGGAACCCAAAAATTTCGTCGAGGGTGCTGAATTCACCGGCTTGATCTTCAAGAGCGTGGGTGAGGTGTTCTTATCCCAGGGTGAATCATGTGCTCTACGGATCGAAGGCGACCCGGAACTGATCAAGAAGGTCGCTGCTAATGTGGTGGATGGGGTGCTGAAGATCACGTATGCCCTCGATGTGGTCGATTGGACGGGGTTGGGTTGGATCAGCGCTGAAAACCGGTTGCGCTACACCATTACGGTTAAAGAACTTGATCAGCTCACCTTGGGCGGCGCGGGGGTGATCCGCGCTGAGGCCATCACTGGCGATAAGCTCAAACTGCATCATAGCGGGCTGGGCTTGTTACACATCACCGGGCTCAACGTCCATGAATTAGAGGTGACCCTGGGCGGTTTGGGTGAGGTGCGCCTGGCGGGTGAAGTCCAGTCACAGGTGGTGGCGTTGAGCGGTGGGGGCAGCTACCAGGCGGTTGGCTTGCGCAGCGAGGAAGCGGATGTGACCCTAACCGGTGCGGGTTCAGCCAAGGTGTGGGTTGAAACCAAACTCAAAGGCAGTGTTTCAGGTGCTGGCAGCATTCTATACCAGGGTGAACCGCAGGTGGATCAATCTGTGTCTGGCCTGGGGGGTGTGAAACCGCTGTGAACTGGATGAACGACACCCGATGATTTACACCCTGACACCGAACCCGAGCGTTGACCGCTCGATCATTATCCCAGAGATCCGCTTTAATAGCGTACTGCGCAGCCAGAGCGTGCGCCTGGATTGGGGCGGGAAAGGGTTCAATGTTTCGCGTGCATTGCAGCAAATGGGCGTTGAGACGGTCGCCCTGGGCTGGGTCGGCGGGGGCACTGGGAAGATTTTGGCTGATGGCTTGCAGCATTTGGGCATCCAAACCGATTTTGTGTGGGTCGACTGGGACACCCGCACCAACACGATGATCAACGAAGAAGCGGGGGATTGGCATATCAAGGTCAACGAACCCGGCCCGCCGATATCACCACAGGATATCGAGCAGTTGTTCCTTAAAGTGGAGGGGTACGCCCAAAGAGGTGACCTGTGGGTGCTCTCTGGCAGCTTACCGCCGGATGTCCCCGAGGATTTTTATGCCAGGATGATCGAATTGCTGCACCTGCGCGGGGCACAGGTGTACCTGGATGCCAGCGGGAAGGCGTTGCATTTGGGCAGCCAGGCCGGGCCGTTCCTGGTCAAGCCGAACCTGTTTGAAGCCTCGCAGGTCGTGGGTTTTGAGATTGAAGATCTGGAGGACGCCAAACGGGGTGCGCTGTCCTTTTTAAGGATGGGGGTCGACTGTTTTGCCCTGACGATGGGTGCATCGGGCTTGCTGCTGGCCTCGCAGCACGAGATGGCCTTTGCTGCGGCGCCCAAGATCCATGCCCGCAACACGGCTGGTTCGGGCGATGCCCTGATGGCAGGGATAATCTATGCCCAGATGCGGGGCATGGACCTGGTCGAGGTCGCCCGGTGGGGAGTGGCGACCGGCAGCGCCTCAGTCGAGACGGAGGGAGTCAGCGAATTTGAGGTGGAACGGGTCCAGGAGCTGTTGGGTGAAATCGACGCCAGGATTGTGAATGTGCTGTAAAGGGTCATTTCTTATCGAAACATAATGATCTCGCTGGTCCCTATCTTTCAGGATGCTTAGCGAACAGGAGGATTCGCACTCTGCTGACCAGCGAGTGGGCTTGACCGGAGTCTCAAAGATCACAACTCGGATGCGGTGAAATTGAGCTGGTCATAAGGCTGCTGTGATTGAGGTTTTTAATCACAGCGGGTTCACCCTCACGCCTTCAAGGCTCAGGGCAGGTTGCTGAACCCACCCTCCGAAAGATTTTGTTCTGGTCTAGAGTAATATTCATTGAGGCAATGTAAATATCTTAAGTAAGATTATTTACAATGCAATGCGACCCTGTCAAGTCAAAAGATAATGTTACCGAACAGGTATGGTTGGTTCAAATGATAATGTTACCAAAGGCTTGTCCTGCTCCTTTCGTAAAGTTTCATAGATATTAACGGGAATGGGAGTTTTAGGTGTTCTGACACTCCAGAGATTGTTAATGTTGGTTTCAAGTCTCTCACGCAGTGCCAAGATATCAACTTGGTCACGGAGATTAAATAGTCTCTCTACATGAGCCTCAGAGAGTATCCCAGTTTCAGCTAAACGAACTAAAGGTGGCCGTGCACGATCAAACACCCTGCGGTAATGGATTTCATCAGTCTGAACCTTCTGAATGGTTTTCATGACTGGTAGAAAGAAATTGTGATAACACACCAGGTCTTGGTAGATTTCACGTAAGATCAATAATTGGGGCAAGGTGTCTAAACGCCCATGACCGATGTACGCTCTGACCAAGCTACTGTTATTTTCTTCAACGAAGCGATTATCGTTTTTATGATAAGGACGGCTTCGAGTAATAAATAGCTCTGGAATTTTGTTTTTCCAGAAGCGCAGTAAATGTTGATTGAAAAATTCACTTCCATTATCTGGATGTATTTCAATCACAGTGATTGGCGTATTTTCAAGAATACTCTCGAAACCATCTTGCATAACTCGGTAACTTCGGCCGAAAACAGCTTGAATTTCACACCAACCCATCGCTACATCGGTCATTTGGATCGTATGAATGTACTCTCCAGACGAATCCTCGTCGCAATGCAAAACTAAATCGACCTCAAAATGACCCGGTTCGGGTGTGTCATAGGGGATCTTTCGCATTGGAAAGGACTCTTTGAATGTATTCCTTTTCCTTTTAGGAAATCTTTTTCTTGAAATCTTTTCTGTTGATTTATTGGTATTCGACAACAGTCGCTTCAGAGTGGAGATGCTGATTATTTCCAATCTCCTGAGCATATCCTCATCCACATACAATTGACTGTGTCTTTTCATATGATTGGCCATAAAAACCAGACTGGGTTGCAGCCGTTCAGCACAAGGATGATCCAAGGCTTCTGAAATTTTAACAGCTGCGTTTCTGACCTCTATTCCATAGCTCGGCCCACGATCTTTTGTTCGTTTCTTCCGTGACAATCGACCATTTAGAATGCGAATAATGGATTTTCGATTCAGACCCGTGACATGCTCCATGTCATCCAACATCAGACTTTTTTCTTGCTTTGTGGCATCTCGATATCGTCCCCACATTTTGTGTAAGTACTTTCGTTTCTCGTCTATTGTCATTTCATCTTGTTCGGACATCGTTAGCTCCAGTAACATTATCATTTGAGCTAACGATTCTACTTTGGTAACATTTTAGATGAACTAACGCGGCGACTTGACGTGGATCAAATTTATGTTATAATTTCGTAATTATTCCGGGTTATTGATAAAGGGGTTCCAATGAAAAGAAGTATTTCGGTCTTAATTTCCTCTCTTGTCATTTTCAGTATGTTTATTAGTTTCAGTCCCATATCTGGGCAAACCGCAACTTATTCCATATCTGGTCGGGTTACCGATGGCAGCGGGAATGGTGTGGAAGGTGTCAACATATTTGCTGAGCGAGTTTCTGACTTTCAGGTTTTCCTGCCGTTGATTCTTAAATCATATGGCGAATCTCAATCAAGCTTGGCAAGCGAAATTCGGTACTATTATCCAAGTGCAGTTACTGATGCTAATGGCTATTATTCAATCGATTTTTTATCTGGAACATATAGACTGCGGGCTGAAATGGAGGGCGTTGATTTCTCACCGTCAGCAAGAGAAATCAATTCATCATCCACGGAAAGTCAGGATTTTGAGGTACTCATCCTTGAGCCTGTGATTACGGATAACACTGAGGTTTTGACCGATGAATCAAACCAATATCTCGATCCCACGCAATCCGATGGGACAATTTTCACATTTTCACAGACCACAACAGAATTGGATGCGCTTGATATAGGTGATATCATGGTCAGTGGCGTCTCAGAAAATGCACCAGATGGTTACCTGCGTAAAGTAAAAGAGATCTATTATTCCGGGGGCTCAGTCATCATCACAACCGAACCAGCAACGCTCGAAGAGGCCATCCAGGACGGTTCGGTTTTTATTCAGGAGAAATTATCCCCTGACCAGGTAACATCCATGAGTGCCTTAACAGGTGTGACAATGCTTCCGTCCAGCGAGAGAGCACCTTTAACGTTTTATTTCCAAATTGAAGATGTCGTCTTATATGATGATGATGGGGATTTATCAACCAAATTTGATCAAATTAGGGCTAATGGATTCATCGAATTTGATATGGAGTTTATTTTTTATTTGAGTATGCAGAATTTCCAAGTCAGGCGCTTTTCACTAGTCAATGAAAATGCAATTAGAAACTCACTTGAGATTGTTTCTGAAGAGTGGTTAGACAGTCAGAAAGCAGAATATATTTTGTCAACACAAGTCTTTTCCCCAATTACGCTCATGGCTGGTCCTGTTCCAATTGTTTTTGTGCCGAAATTAGACCTGGTGGTTGGGGTGGATGGCAGTGTAGGCTGGTATATGTCCACGGAAGTCTCTGAAGAGTTATCTATGCAAGCCGGTATCCAATATTATTATTCATCTGGGTGGAGTACTATTGCGGGATTTGATTACGCTTTTAAGTTTACACCTCCGAGTCTTTCTCAATTCGAAATGTCTCTGAAAGGTTACTTTGGCCCTCGTTTCAATCTCTATCTTTACGGTGTGGCTGGACCTTATGTAAACATAACACCTTATCTTGAGATAAAGGTAGAACCGCTCATAAGTCCCTGGTGGACGCTTTATGGAGGAATCGATGTGCCGGTTGGCTTCAGAGTGATTGACCAATTGGCTAAGGTTTTAGATCTCGATGATTATGAAGTGGTAGCAATTGGGGTCAAACAGATCATCGCACAAGCTGAAACAATACCAATATATCCATAATCAGGCTTGTGGATGCCGAATAATTTGGATAAAAGTTATCAACCACAAAAATTAATTTTTGGTGTATTATTTTTACTCTTTCTTGTTGTCTTTATACTAATTCGATCAGCAACAACGAGATTTGCATCTAAAGAGATCAGACAAGAGAATTCAAATCTTCTCTTACCTGTATATGCAAACACACCAATCAGTCAAGATATTTCTAATCTGAAGGTTGATGCAATTGTATTTTTCCCGAAACTGATTAATATTTCGCAATCAGTACGACATCCCCTATATATAAAAATTTTATTTCATAATTCTGGGCTTGTTCAACAACAGAAATGTCCGTTGTTTCAGATAATGTTCTTCCAACAGTGTAAGATAACTGGTATTCTACAGATAATTGATCAAGAAAATCCAGCGAAAATCACTTTTTTTTCAGATGCACCGCAAGGAGTGTATGGCATTTGGGGGACAATCAGAAAAGAAGACATGAAGGGGGATGAGATTCAACCTCAAAATTTTTATAAAACAGACCTTGAATTTTATGGTTATGATCGATTACCTAATATTGAAAATATAAAAACAACATTCCATTACTTTCTTATCTCAATTGCTTTCTCACTTTTCAGTGTATCTCTTGGTGTAGGACCTGTTTATTTACTTTATCATTCAGACGAATTAAATTGGATTAGTTTTCTGATCTTGTCTATATTCCTTGGGGTCGCTGTCATTATTCTTTTTCTGTTGATTTGTGGTTTGAGTAATATCCCATATAGATATGTTCCAATCCTAACCATAATAATTTTGATCGGTAATTTCATATCCATATTAATAAAAATCATAAAGAACTCAGATCATTTCATTAAAGTTTCCTTCAGAAAAGACGCCTTGATTTTAGTAACAACTTTCTTGTTTGCCACTTGGATTTATTCCTGGCAAATCTCTGAAGTGATTGCACCTTTATGGTTTGATGGTCTTTACCATTACCAATTGGTTGAAAGTATCTTGTTCAGCAATAATCTGTTGACAGGGACAATCTACCCAACTGGTTTTCATGCATTGGTGGTTTTCCTGCATCAATTAATTGGTGTCAAGACTCATCTAGCCCTTCTTCTTGTTGGGCAGTGGGTAATTCTCATATCAGGTCTCAGTTTTTTTGTTTTTACTCAAAAAGTGACCAAATCATTTGGAATAGCTTTGATTGGCTTGCTATTTTTTTGGTTTTTATCACCGTTTCCTAATTATTTAGTCAATTGGAGCAGATTTCCATTCGCAATGGGTTTGGCTTTAATATCGATTTGTTTATTTTTATCTATCAAATTATTGGATAATTCAAAGCATAAACTTTTATTAAGTGTATTGTTATTTTTATTGGCATTTACCCACTATGGTGCTTTCCTATTATTTTCTGCTGGCCTATTATCGGTACTAGTTATTTATTTACCAAAAGATAAAAAGTTATTTAGTAATTTGACTAAAAATAGAGGTTTTTTGGGGTTATTTGTGGTGTTACTTGTGAGCGTGGGGTATCTATTAATTCGAGTTATAAATTTATTCTTTTCTAATGATTGGATTTCGATTGTCAATCAAAATAGGTTCAATGCTGATAATGTTGATTATGTCTATGCATTTGGTCTTACGATGCAGAAAGGAGGATGGGTACTGTATCTTATCTCCATCTTATGTGTTATTATCCTGCTTAAAAAGAGTGACAAAGTAATTTTTTTCTTCATCCTTTGGGCAATATTTGCTAACGCAATTATTCTTCTATTCAAGTTTATTCTTGGTGCATCAATTCTCTCTTTTGAAAATCTAATATATTATTTACCCATTCCAATGAGTATGTTAGCAGGGATGTATGTAATTTACGCATCTGAGTCGATAAAATCATATATTAGATTCAACAATACCCTTATATATTGTAACAAAAGTTCTAAATCAATTAAATTACTTGGGTGGACTTTACTAATTATTTGTACCTTATTTTCTGGATATCATCAAAGTTCAATTCTTAATCCAAGAGTGGTCATGGTAACGGATAATGATCTTGATGCCTTCATCTGGATTGATATGAACACTGCAAAATCATCAAAATTTTTGGTTGATTCAATTCTTTGGGGAAATCAATATAAACCAATTGGAAGTGGAGGTTGGATAACTGCTTTCACTAATCGGGAGGTTTATTATCCAGAAAGCATATCTGATAAATCTTTAATACCCTCTCTCATTGAGAATAATGGAATCAATTATTTATTTCTAAGGGAAGGGGTTGGAGAAATTTATGCTGATAGGTTCACAAAATACCCGATTGTCTATCAAAGAGGTGATATCCGAATTATTAATCTAGAATTAGTTCATGAAAAGTAAATAAACATACCCAAAAGGCTCAGCTGTAGGGTGCTATGATCTCGCTGGTTAGGAGACCAGCGAGTGCCCTTGACTGCAGGTCTCCAAGATCATGACCCGGATGTGGTGGAATTGAGCGGGTTGCAGGTGTGAAGTGATTGAGATTTTTTCCACGGCGGGTTCACCCTCTCGCCTTCAAGGGTCAGGGCAGGGCGCGGAACCCGCCCTACGAAAGACTATTCACAACTCACTATTCCCTATTCACTTTAACAGGAAATTGCTTCGTCGGTTGCGTTGTGACCATCCCGCCAGGATAATGCAGACTAAAAAATTAATTCAAAATGAGCTTGCTCTTCTATTAATTTTTCCTGCTGAGCTGCGGCCATCGGCTCAAAGTTCTCGCAGGCCTGCAGCACGTTATCCAGCAGGCGGTAATCTCCCGCTGTGCAGTAATGGGTCAGCTTATGTGAGAGCATAAAGTTGACGTTCTTCTGGATCGTCACCTGGTCTTCAAAGGGGACGTACCAGGTATGGAAGCGCTTTTCCTGCTCCCCCCAGGGTCCCTTGCAGATGGCTTTAATCGTCATCACACCGACGTCCTTTTCCTCACACATATCGAGCAGTGCCAGGGCGTCCCCCCGGTATTGATCATCCGCCATCAGAGCCGGGTAGATCGGGAATAGGACCGTGTCAAAGTCGAAACGCCGCAGGGCTTCCATGAAGATAGCCGGGGTGTGCATGCCGTGACCGGTGATTCCGATGAAGCGTGTCAGGCCTTGATCCCGCATCTCGATCACGCCCTCCAGTGAGCCGCCGGGTTCGGTGCATTGATCCAGCTCGTCCATGCTGGTGACGGCGTGCAGCTGGTACAGGTCAAAGGCGTCCACTTGCAGCCGTCCCAGGGATTGGTGGAACTCGTCGATGGCACCCTGCTTCGTACGTTGGGTGGTTTTGCAGCCCAGGAAGAAGTCCTCCCGGATGCGCAGCATCCAGGGGCCCAGGCGGCTCTCGGCTTGGCCATACGAGGGTGCAATGTCAATATGGTTGATACCGGCATCGATGACTTTCTGGACCACCTTGTCCGCCAGGGGTTGGTCTATCTGCCCCAGGGCCACACCCCCGAAAACCGCCACCGTGCTCATATGGTTTGTGCGTCCAAAACGCCTGGTTTGCATGTTAACCTCCTGGGAACTAGATGACGATCATGCCGCCGGGGCCTTGCCGGCGGCGAAATGTGGGCAAGCTCTCTTCGGGTTGCTCCAGTTTAGCTTCAGCAAGGAGCTGATCGACGATGTTGATCTCTTCACGAGAGGACTTATAAGCTTCCAGCTCTGCCAAACGGGCAAGGAGCGCTTGGTAGGCTTGCATGGGTAGAACCACGCCAACACGGCGGCCGTCTTTGTCTACCAGGTATTGTTCGTTCAGCGGAAGGTCACTCATGGGTCCTGCCTGCAGATGCGCCTCGGATGAAAGCGGGTGCCTCATCCAGTGGATGATTGTTCTTGTATGGTCTTACCCGGGTTAATTTTACCTTGTTTGCTTTTTTCATGGGCTGCAAACCCGATATGAATTAACCCATTATCAATTTAACTTGGTTACTGCCCAGGCAACCCGGCTGATGTAGGGTCGGGGAGACGGTGTGGTGGCTTTGCTGCCACAAAACAGTTCTCTTTCACCTAGCTCGCCAAGCAGTTACGCAATTTGAAAAAAACTCCCCGGATGAGTTTCACCGGGGAGTGGTCATTGATTGGTACGTGGAGGCTACATTAGGCCGAGAATGCGACCGGTCTCTAAATCAAGGTCAATGTCGTAGTATGCCGGACGGGTGGGCAGGCCGGGCATGGTGCTCATACTGCCCAGCAGCGGGTAGAGGAAACCCGCGCCGATGGATGCATTCACGGAACGAATGGGAATGCGGTAGCCCGTTGGTCGGCCTTTGAGATCCGGGTCATGGCTCAGGCTGAGATGGGTTTTGGCCATGCAGATCGGCACTTTGTCAAATCCCAACCGGGTATATTCCTGGATTTGCTTTTCAGCTTCTGGGGAATAATCGACGCCGTCTGCCCCGTAGACCTTTTTGGCGATGGTTTCAATCTTGTCTTTGATGGGTATGTCGAGGGGATAGAGGAACTTGAAGTCGTTTTCCCGCTCTGCCGCTTTGATTACGGCTTTGCCCAGCTCAATCGAGCCGGCGCCGCCTTCTTCCCAGTGGTTTGTGACTACCGCATCCACCACCTTACCGCTCTTGAGGCAGGCCTGTTTCACGAGCTCAAGCTCGGCATCGGTGTCTGTATGGAAGCGGTTAATGGCCACAACGACCGATACCCCGTAGTGGTTGGCAATATCAACGTGTGCCATCAGGTTTTCTAAACCCTTTTCCAGCAGGTCCAGGTCTTCTTTGATATATTCTGATGCCAGAGGTTTACCCGCCACAACCTTTGGCCCGCCGCCGTGCATCTTTAGTGCGCGGATGGTGGCGACCAGCACGACCACATCGGGGATATTGCCAGAGTAGCGGCACTTAATGTCAAAGAACTTCTCCATGCCCATGTCGGAGCCGAAGCCGGATTCAGTGATCACATAATCCGCCAGCTTGAGGCCGATCATGTCGGCGATCACGGAGCTGTTGCCGTGGGCGATATTGGCAAACGGCCCAGCGTGGACGAAAACAGGTGTGCCTTCCAGCGTTTGCATCAGGTTAGGCATCAGGGCGTCCTTCATCAGCACCGTGGCTGCGCCAGCAACACCCACATCCTCAACGGTGACCGGGTGACCGTCTTTATCCAGCGCCAATACGATGCGACCGATCCGTTCGCGCATATCTACCAGGCTGGTGGCAAGGGCTAGCACCGCCATGAGTTCGCTGGCAACAGTGATGTAGAAACTTGTCTCAAGGTTGAAGTCTTTTTCCTTGCTGCCCTGTCCGACGGTGATTTGGCGCAGAAGCCGGTCATTGGTGTCAGTTGCCCGGCGCCAGGTGAGGGTGTCGCGGTCGATGTTCAAGCGCACAAATCGTTTGCGCTCTTCTTTTGTCATGTCACAGGGCTCAGCCGCATCAATGCCCAGGTTTTTCAACCGACCCAGCATGCTGATTCCAAATTTCCGATTGCCGTCCTCATCAGCAGGGAACAAGCGGTTGAACAGCGCTTTGTCGCTCTGGTAATCTTCGTGGTACATGCGGGTTTCAACAGCAGCTGCGATCAGGTTGTTGGCGGCAGTGATCGCATGGATATCGCCGGTGAGGTGAAGGTTGAAATTTTCCATCGGGATCACCTGGCTGTAGCCGCCGCCCGCTGCGCCGCCTTTAATGCCAAAGGTTGGGCCCTGGCTAGGCTGCCGGATGGCTGTGATCACCCGTTTGCCGAGGTGTGCGCCCAACGCCTGGCTCAGGCCGACGGTGGTAGTCGTCTTGCCTTCGCCCAGGGGGGTGGGTGTGATGGCGGTCACGTCGATGTATTTGCCATCGGGCACATCAGCCAGACGCTCTAGCACCGACAGGTGAACCTTGGCGATATGCGCCCCATAGGGGTCGTATTCATCGGGCAGGAGGCCTAACTCTTCAGCGACCTGGGATATGGGTTTCAGCTCTGCCTCTTGCGCAATGTCAATATCGGATGGGACGGGGCTGCGCCGCTTAAGTTTGGTGGGGGTGTAAGGGGTGTTGGGTTTTTGGGTCATGCAGTCTTCTTCCTTTCAAACTGATCTGAGTAAAGAACATAATTCCATTTATTAAAGCAACTTATCACTCAGCTTAATTATGCCGAAAATAGTAAAAAAATCAAGAAAACTGCCTGCTGGCGGCCGAATTTTAAGTTAAAGGTGTAGACAACCGGGGGCGGCGGGTCAGGATTGCCTTATTTACCAGATGCAATATAATTTCTGCGAGGCTTTGATGATCAAAAAACACTTGATAAAGGAGACCCGACCTTATTTAATCATCCTCGCCATGCTCAGCCTTGCCCTCTTGAGCGGGTGTGTTTCCGTGGTGGAGGAGATCTCCGTATTTGAGGACGGCTCGGGCACGCTGAGGTTTGCGTTGGGTATGTCTGCGGAGAATTTTGAGGCTTACCAGGAAGGCACCCCTGAAGGGTTTGAGCTGGAAAACCTGTTCGCTGCCTTGGCACGTGATGAAAATGTATCTTCGATGACGTTTGATCAGTACACGGCCGATGGGCTTACCTGGGACTCGGTTGAACTGACGGTGGCGGATTTCACGGCAGTCTTTGGTGAGACCCGCCGCATTGGCCCGCTGTCGCTTGAAATCATTGAGGCTGAGACAGGCTTTCGTTTCACACAAACGATCGATGTAGCCAATTCGCCCCTCAGTATCCCTGGCGTCAACTTAATGGATTTTTCGTCCGCCAGCTATATGGTGCGTTTGGTGACTCCCCAGGTCGTTTCAACGAACGGGGTCCAACCGACTGCGGGGGTCAGCACCTGGTCGATTCCCCTGGATGAGGTCTTACAGGGCGGGTCAACCGCCTTCCTGCGGGCAACTTACGTGATGGAACCCTATGAAGGCTTCTTCATCCCCTGGGAAGTGTTTTTCCCATATGTCGTGATTGGATTCCTGGCTTTGGGTGTGCTCTCAGTGTTGGTGGTGATCATTGTCAACACCTCTGGACGTCGTGATAAAGAACCCACCTTGAAGTTTAAGTAAGACAGGCAGCGGTTAGAAAAGGGGAGAATGGCACGGCCAGGGAGATTTCTTGTATAATCATTCCTGATCAAATCGCGCGTGAAGCACAAGAATTGGAAGAGATGATGCTCCTTTTAGATGAACGACAAGCGGTCGCTGAATACGGCAAGAAACTGATCACATCCGGGTTGGTCAAGGGCACAGGTGGTAATATCAGCCTGGCAAACCCTGAGAAAACCTTACTGGCTATCACCCCCTCAGGAGTGCCTTATGAAACGCTTACCCCAGAAGATGTGGTGGTTGTGGATCTGGAAGGCAACCGCGTTGATGGGCAGCTCAAGCCCTCATCTGAAATGGCCTTTCACCTAGCCTTGATCAAACAGCGGCCGGACATTAAAGCTGTGGTCCATACCCATTCCGAACATGCGACCGCGTTGGCCTGCTTGCGTTGGGAACTCCCGGCTGTGCATTACCTGATTGGGAGCGCTGGCAGCGTGGTCCCATTAGCGCCGTATGCGACTTTTGGCACCCAGGCACTGGCAGATAACATCTGCCGGGTGATCGGGAGCGGTAACGCGGTGTTGATGGCCAATCACGGCCTGGTCACTGTGGGCGCCAACCTGAGGAAAGCGTTCAATACAGCTGAATTGGTGGAATATGTGGCCAAGGTCTACGTGATCACAAAATCCGTGGGGACGCCAGTGCAGCTCAGCGAGGCTGAAATCCAGGAAGTCATTGATCGATCTGTCGGTTATGGCGATCAACCTGGGAAAAAGAATTAAGACCTGATTTGGGATCGTGGTGATAAACCTGGATTCATGTTTTTTTTCTAGAAATCTGCTCGAAAAATTACGTTATAATTGGCTTGTCATTTTGTGTTCAGATGGTCATTCATCGGTTTTATCCAGTCATTTTGTTTAAGAAATATTTTTATGAATCAAAAGAGTGTCGGCAACTTTAATGTCATTATTTTTGATTTGTCCAAAATCAATCAACGCTTGGCTGCTATTTTTCTCAGTCTGCGATTGGTTGAGTGTTAGGCTGTTTGAGAAATTCCATTCTCAAGCAGGTTTTTTTAAATGAGTTGTTTCTATGATTTGGAGGCTGTGTGGGCGAACCCGTTGTTTCTATTCGTGACCTTCAGTATCGATACCGCGGACAAAAAACCTTTGCCTTGGATGGGGTTAACTTAACCCTCGACCGTGGTGAGTTCTTAATGTTGATGGGACCCAGTGAGGCAGGCAAAAGCACCTTAGCTGCCACCGTCAATGGGCTGATCCCGCATTTTCATATCGGGAAATTGTCCGGTGAAGTGATCGTCATGGGGCGGGACACGAAAGCGTATACTGTCGCCCAAATGGCGGAGATCGTGGGAATGGTGTTTCAAGACTTTGAAGCCCAGCTGTTTTCAACCAATGTTGAATTGGAAATTGCCTTTGGTCCTGAAAACTTTGCTGTTCCCCGAGAGGAAATCAAAATTCGTATTGACGAGAACTTGAAATATGTCGGGTTGGAGGCAAACCGTAACCGACCTCCATCGACACTTTCAGGTGGGCAGAAGCAAAAACTAGCCATCGCTTCTGTTTTAGCATTAAAGCCCGAAGTGTTAGTCATGGATGAGCCCACAACTGACCTTGACCCGATCAGCAAAATGGGCGTATTTGAAATCACCCACCGCCTCTGCAAGCGCGATGACCTGAGCCTGTTGATGGTGGAGCACGAAACGGAAGAAGCCTTATTTGCTGATCGAATCGCATTAATCAAAGATGGGCATCTGATCAAAGTTGGGCCAACCCGGGAGATCTTAAGTGATGTTGATTTACTCGAATCTTTAGGTGTGATGCCTTTAGGTATCCCTAAGTTTTTTAAAGCCGTCCATGTGCCAGATTTACCGCTGACGCCAGATGAGGGCGTGGAAGCTTTTGGTACGTTGAATTTAAAGATCAATGATCAGGCTTACCAGCAGATGATCGCCGAGGATCAGATTGCTTTGAAGGTGCATCACTCACCCTTAATCGAATGTAAGCATCTCTCGCATACCTATAAGGGGGATGTTAAGGCGCTGAAAGATGTCAGCATGGAAATACACCGCGGTGAGATGGTCGCCATCATCGGCCAGAATGGTAGTGGAAAGACAACCCTCGCTAAACATTTCAACGGTTTGCTGATGCCCACGGCAGGTGAGGTGAATGTGAACGGCAAACCAACGGTTGACCAAGGGATATTCACCCTCGGACAGAGTGTGGGCTACGTGTTTCAAAACCCAGATCACCAAATCTTCTCCGAAAAAGTATTCGACGAAGTTGCCTTCAGTCCACGCCTGCGAAATTTTTCCGAAGATGACGTTAAACGATGTGTGGCTGAGGCTTTGGAAGCTGTTGGTCTGACAGGGCAGGGAGAGGAGGACCCGTTTACCCTGACCAAGAGCGGCCGGCAACGGGTGGCAGTGGCCGCAGTTTTGGCATCGAACCCGGATGTGTTAATTTTAGATGAACCGACCACTGGTTTAGATTATCGCGAGCAGCGCAGTATGATGAACATGGTCAAAAAGCTGAATGAGAATGGCAGCACGATCATCTTTATCACGCATCACATGTGGGTTGTGGCTGAATATGCCAAACGTGCGTTTGTGATGAAAGATGGGGATATCCTTTTAGAAGGAACAACCCGCGAGGTATTCTCCCAGGGAGATGTCCTTAGAGATGCTTTTTTGCGCCCACCGCATTTTGTTGAATTCAGCTATCGCCTGGGATATACCTTTTTAACCCCAGAGGAGATGATAGCTTGTTTAGAAGGAGTTCATGACTGATGGATGCTGAAATTTATCTTGATAACAATTCCTTTATTCACCGCTTGGACCCACGTGTAAAGATCATCATCTTTCTCCTGACCTTCGTCGCCATCCTCCTGTTTCAGAATCCGCTGTGGATGCTGCCGATTACCGTTCTGATTATCGCCCAGTTGATCATCTCTGGCGCTTTGGTTAATCTGCGCCGGATTCGCTATATCTTGATTGTGTTAACGGTCTCCAGTATGATTCTGTGGAATTTGTTCTCAACTGGAGAGACCCAATTATTTTGGCGGATATCTGTTGAATCGATGAGCTTTGCAATCGCCCGCACACTGCTCATGATCCTGATGATCTCCGCTGGAATGATCTTGATCACCTCCACTCGTAATGAGGAATTAGTGAACGGCATGATCCGGCTGGGGATGCCCTACCGGGTCGGCTTTGCAATTTCGACCGCTTTACGGTTGGTCCCTACAATTGTTTCAAGCACCATCACCATCAGTCAGGCGCAGCGAAGCCGTGGTCTAGACCTTGAATCGGGCAACCTGTTACAGCGCATAAAAAAATTCCTACCGTTACTGGTTCCTGTCTTCCTTTCAACCATCCGCAACACAAATATTTTTGGTATGGCGCTCGAATCGAAGGGGTTTGGCGCGAAAGAGGAACGTACTTTTTACCTGGTGTTTGAAATGGGTAGAGCGGATTATCTCGTACTGGTTTTTTCGATCGTGTTTATGTTGGTTTCGATTTATTTCGCGATCTTGGGCTTCGGTCAAATTGAGGGTTTGATCCGCTTCTGATCTTGGAGGATTGATGGATTTAAATGAAATAAACGCCCTATTACCTTTCTTGTTGCGCCGAGAAAATGTTGCCCGATATGAGGGCGGTGAGGTGGTGATGTGTGACCGGCGTCAATATCCATTTGAAAAGACGTTCTTTCGTTGTCAGGATGTTGAGTGTGCGGCACGTGCCATTGAGGACATGGTAACCCAGGGCGGTGGCCCACAATACGTTGCCCTATATGCCATGGCGATGTTAGCTGGGCAGGTTGCCAACCGGAAGGCTGCCCAACAACGTGAGGCATTTAAAAAGGCGAATCTTCGGTTGATAAAAACCCGCCCCACCAACACCAGCATGGCCAGGCACCTTGAAAATGCCATGGGGGTTATCGATCAAGCCCTCGATCAGGGGCAGGATGTTGAAGCGGCGCTGCTTGATTGGATTGAAAAAATCCGCGACCTGAGTTATGAAAAACACCTCAAATGTGGTGAGTATGGCGCAAGCTTGATTGAAGATGGGGATGGTATTTTGACGATGTGCTTTGCTGAGACATCCCTGTTAATGACTTTAGCGATTGCTAAAAAATCGGGTAAAGCGATGCATGTGTTCACGCCCGAAACCCGGCCCTATTTACAGGGTGCCCGCCTGACAGCGCCCAGCATTCACGAGATTGGTGTGCCCGTACAAATTATTACGGATAACATGCCGGCGCATGTCATCTCTCAGGGAAAGATCCAGAAATATTTCACCGCTGCTGACTTGATCACCCTGGATGGGCATGTGGTCAACAAGATTGGCACTTTTCAAAACGCACTGGCTGCCCACCACCACGGTGTGCCTTATTTTGTGTTCACACAGGCAGCGGATAAACATAAACCCAACCGGGAATCGATTGAAATTGAAGCGCGCAACCCGGATGAGATCAAAATGTGCCGCGGCGTGCCCACAACCTCCCAGGAGATTGATGCCTACTATCCGGCGTTTGATATCACCCCACCCAACTTTGTGGCAGGCGTCATCACCCAGCACGGGATTTTAAGCCCGTATGACTTGGCGCGTTATTTTGGATAATGGACTAATTGGAGACAATCAGCATGAAATCCGCGATCATCACTGGCACCGGCATTTATGTTATCCCCGGTTTTAAGTTTGTTCAAAAAATTGTGGAAACTGAGTATGGTCAGGCGCTGGTCAATCTTGGGACGCAGGACGATTTTGAACTGGTCTTTTTGGCACGGCATGGTTTAGAGCATACGACACCACCCCATATGATTAATTATCGGGCTAATTTACGGGCGTTGGATTTATTGGGTGTCAAACAGATCTTGGCTACCAATGCAGTTGGTTCGATCAGCCGTGAGATACCGCCGATGAGTTTGGCATTATTAACGGATTTCATGGACTTTACCAGTGGTCGGGCATTTACCTTTTACGATGGTGGAAATTCTGGTTTGGCGCATACCAACATGGATGTGCCTTATTGCCCCGTGCTGCGGAAGAAGGTTCTCGAATTATCCCCACAATTTAATCTTGAAATCCATCCAGAAGCAGTTTATGTAGCCACGAACGGACCGCGTTTTGAATCTCCAGCGGAAATCAGGATGTTTGCCCAGTTAGGGGGCGATGTGGTGGGTATGACTGGCATACCCGAAGTGGTTCTGGCGCGCGAATTGGGGATGCACTATGCTTCAATGGCCTATTCCATTAATTGGGCCGCTGGATTGGAACAAGAGATGGTGTTCGTCAGCGATCAGATGGCAGAACTCAGGCAACTTTTAGCCCTGCTGTTGGTTAATACACTTAAGGAAACAAGTGGTTTCGACTGTGGTTGTGAAAAGGCTGTGATGATGATGCATGAGCCGCAAAATCAGCCCTAGGTTATTCGTGATGAACTAGAAAGTTTAAAAGGAGGTGCTGCCGATAAGAATATTGCCAAACGACCATTAACTTTATCCAATTTATCCAACCCATTTATTAAGGAGATTCGATCATGAAAGAAGTTATTTCTATGTGGAAGAACACCCGGATGATCATCCTGGTGGCGCTCTCTGCTGCAATTTATGCAGCGTTTCTAATTGTTTTTAAGGGCGGTATTCCAATTGTCCCTGGTATCACCGAAGTACGCCCTGCGAATGTGTTCCCGCCTGTTTTTGGTCTTTTGTTTGGCCCGGCCGGCGCTTGGGGCGCTGCAATTGGCAACTTCATTGGTGACCTGTTTGGCGGCACATTAGGGATTGGTTCAATCTTTGGTTTCTTTGGCAACTTCTTCCTCGCCTTCATCCCCTACAAAATGTGGGGAGCCACCTTTGGCCTGGTCTCGAAGGATGACATGGCCCAAACAACCAATAATTGGAAAAAGGTCCTCGCTTTTGAACTTGTTGCCCTGGTCTCCTCTGCAGCCTGCGGCATCATCATCGCCTGGTATCTCGACATCGTCGCAATTGTTCCCTTTGCCTTCCTTTCAATCACCATCACCGTCAACAACTTCGCGGCTGCTTTTATCTTGGGTCCCATTTTGCTGGTCTTGCTCTACCCGCGGGTTAAGCGGTGGGGTTTGATCTGGACGGATATCATGCAGGAAGAGGACGTGGCTAAGGGTTTTGCCAAGACCATTGGTTCAATTTTAATGATCATCGGTTCGCTGGGTGGTTTGATTGTGGGTGTGTTGGTGGCCATTGGCGCTGCTGGTCAGCAATTGTACGGATTTGCCGGTCAGCAGGGACAGGTTGCGGTTTGGCTGTCTGTGCTCCCGTTCTTGCTGTTGATCCTCTTAGCGAGCTTCATGTTATCTGGCCGAGAGCAATTTGTTGAGGAACCGGAAGCATAAGTCTTTTCAACAACCAGAATTACAAGGTGAGTGGCCATTTAGCCACTCACCTGTTTTATATTAGGATGGATTTCAAATGTTACCATCACCCACACCCGTAGATACCCTGTTGATTGGCGGAACAATCGTCACCATGAATGCCGATCGATCCATCTTGCGAAATGCCGCCATGGCGGTTGATGGAGGGAGGATCGTTTGGATAGGCGCTGAAGCTGAGGGATTGCAGGCCTATAAACCCAAAGAACTTCTTGAGTTAAATGGGATGGTCGTCATTCCGGGCTTGATTAATGTTCATGGGCATTGGGCAATGACCCTTGTGCGGGGGTTGGTCGATGACTGCACGCTTGAAAAGTGGCTGGAAACGATCTGGCGGGTTGAAGCGGCATTAATTTCCAAAGACACCGTGGTGACAGGTTCACAGCTGGCGATGGTGGAAATGCTTCGTGCTGGCACCACCTGCGCGGCCGATATGTACTGGTACTACCAAGAAACGACAGAAGCTGCCCGAACCGCTGGCTTTCGCATCGTGACCGGCCCCAGCTTTGCTGAAATTGAAGGGTTTGAAAACTACCGCAATACCAACCAGGCCATCGCAGTTGAATACCTGGACCACTATCAAGATGTTCACCTGGTGCACCCATGTATCCAGGCGCATTCAGCTTATATGACCAGCCCAGCCACGCTTGAACATGTGGCAAATTTAACTCACGACCGGCGTCTGCTGTTTGTGACCCATGCGGCTGAGTCTCAAGGTGAACTGCTGCAAGTCCATCAGAAGCATGGTAAACGTCCAATCGCAGTATTGGATGGGTTTGGTTTATTAGGAGAACGCACGTTATTAGCTCACTGCGTGCACCTAACAGATGACGAGATTGCGCGTTTGGCTGAAAGCGGCACCTCTGTGGCGCATTGCCCATCCTCGAACCTGAAATTGTCCTCGGGGATTGCCCGGGTGGCGGCGATGGTTGAGAGGGGTGTCAATGTGGGGATCGGCACAGACGGCGCAGCCAGCAATAACGATCTTGACCTGTTCCACGAAGCACAGCTGGCAGCGTTGATGCAGAAGGGTGTCACTGGGGATCCCAAAGTGCTGCCAGCAGAAAAGGTATTTTCAATGCTTACGATTGACGGCGCTCGGGCTGTGGGTTTAGCGGATGTGATCGGCTCACTGGAGGTTGGAAAGTTTGCCGATCTGGCCGTGATTGACTTCAGCTCAGCCAACCTGACACCCTGTTATGACCTCTATTCGCACCTGATCTACGCCCTCTCGATTGGGGATATCCGCCACGTGATGGTTGCAGGACAGGTGTTGATGAAGAATCGCGCATTGTTGACCTTGGATGAGGATGAGGTTCGGAGTCAGGCTAACCGCATCGCAGAGCAGGTTGCTCGAATTAAATCTGAATGACAGGGATTGTGGGTAGGGGTGCTGTTTGTTGGCAGCATTGAGCCAGTCGTTTGTTGTGGCTCACAGATTGGACTGTCAGGCCAGATAATCAAGTGTAAATTTGGGAATTAATGATGATATACTCAATACAAAATGATCAGACGGAAATGATTACATAAAAAGAAGAGCAGCTGCGGTGTTGGGATTGATTTCTAAAGTCGACAAATCACGTTTATGAATTTGCTGATGTAATGTTCGAAAAATTTACATGATTATTATTTCAGCTAATTGCTAAGGTTTAAAAATTTAAGGAGGAATATTTAGAGGGAAAATTGGTAATCAGCATTTTGACTCAATCATCATTTTAGACTTTATTTATGAGGAGAAACGACATGACAAAAAATGGTCACTCGCTAAAAAAGGTCATCAGCAGAATCGCTTATCTCTCTTTACTGGTCAGCGGATTGATGGGGGCATGTACCACAGCAGGATCGACCGCAAATGGGGTTAACTGGATTTTCTTGGCTGTGGCTGTGGTTTTGGTGATCGCCTTGGGCGTCATTTTGGGCTGGTTGATCAAATCGGGCAAATTTTCCCAGTTGAGCACCGCCGGCATCAATGCCAATAAGTGGAAGCTCGAGGAACGGAAATTAGGGGGTCAAAAAGACGATATCCAGGCAAAGAAAGAAAGTTTGATCTCAGATTTGGGTAAAAAAGCCTGGACTGCAAAGGTCTTGCATCCTTCTTATGCTGAGCTGTATACCAACCTGGAGGATTTAGATGCGCACAAATCGGCGTTGGTGAAGGAAACCCAACAGCTTGAGACGGCGCTGAAGCAAGCTGAGGATTCGCGGACCAAGATCACTTCGGAGTATGCAAAGCAAATCAGCGATTTGCAGTCCCTGGTGAGAGATGTCGAGAAAAAATTGGATAAATCCCGCTCCCAAGCATCTAAATTGAATAAAGACGTAGAGAAGATCCTCAAAGAACAAGATAAGCTGCTGGCTGAAATTGCTGAAAACCAGGACAAGCTGGCTGAAGTTGAAGCTTCGGACGCCCCCGATAAAGAGGCTCAGGCAGAGGCGCTGGTCAGCCGGAATAAGACCCTCGAGGGCTCTGTGGGTGAGACCCGTGAGAAAATCGCAGATTTCGAAAGGGACATCGCCAAGCTGGAAATCGAGCAGCAGCCTTTTGAAGACCAAATTGAGCGTTTGAGCGCCCAGATCTCAACCGTGGAAGGTGATCAACAAGAGGCCTTGACCCCCTTGGCGCAGCGCATTAATGGTTTAGAAGCAGACCTTGCTGCTAAAAAGGCAGAAGTTGAGGGTCTGCAGGAGAAAATGCCGCCGATCATCCAAAACCTGGGGCCTTTGGTCGATGCTGCCCGACCGGAATCTGACGCATTGAGCGGTGAATACCAGAAAATTGACCAGGCCAGTGCTAGCCTGCGCGATCTGACCCAGGAGCACCATTTGATTAAAGCCCGACTGGATACCACGGATAAAAGCACGGTGCGCAATTTTTACCTGATGGTCGCGGGTTTATTGATTTTGCTGGTGTTGATCGTCTTCTTTTTTATCTTGGCTTTTGTGTGAAAACATTAACGGCTGAGATGTGCTGAGTCAATCGTTGAGAAAAGGTTAAAAAAACTAAGAAACAGTGGCTGTGGTAGCGCTGTTAATCTGTTGGTATGGCTTGGAATAGATTGGGACTTGCATCATTCTTTGGGATGGCTGTGCTTTAACCTCTGACTCAAGCCCAAGCATGGCTCAACCCACAAGTTGCGGGAATAACTAATGACAGTCAATTCACAACTAGGGTGCTTGTTGGGCGTCTGTCACTAAAGCAGTCAGAATTGGGGGTGGTAAAGTTTATCGGCTGCTTGGCGTCCACTGGTTTAAGCGGGTTTGACAATCGGATATACAATTTCTGCTCAGTTGACCTATTAGTTTTTCAAGTGTCTTAATAAATTACTCTTGACAACTGTCAGAAATTCTTATACAATATTGTTACCGGTAACATTAAAAGGGCGTGGAATGCCTCAATCACGTGTGACAATTAGAGATGTTGCTAAACATGCAGGTGTCTCTCACCAAACCGTATCGCGCGTCATCAATAACAGCCAGCATGTTGCCCCCAAGACCCGTAAAAAAGTGCAGGCTTCCATTGTAGAACTTGATTATCGCCCCAACGCAATTGCACGTTCAATGGCGTTGGGAAGAACCTGTTTGTTGGCTTGCCTGGCGCCTAATCTGACGGATTTTACCTTTGCCAGCCTGGTTGAGGGCGCTGAGGTTGAAGCACGTAAACACGGTTATTTCCTAATTTCATCATCTGCACCAACGCCAGATATTTTGCAACACCTGCTCAACGAGCTGATCGATAGCCGCCGTGTGAGCGGTTTGATCGTCATCAATCCTTACGTCGATGAACGATATTCCTATCTGCCTGAAAATTTCCCCTTAGTTTTTATCGGTTCACATGCGCGTGAACCAGGGATATCATCGGTGACTTTGGATGATGAGTTGGCGGGTTATCTAGCCGTACAACACCTGCTAAGTTTAGGACATCGTGATATCGCCATGGTAACAGGCGTGATGATCGAAGACTGCGCTCAAAAACGCTGCATTGGTTTTGAAAAAGCACTGAAAGAAGCTGGCATCACCCATACTGCCTCCCAAGTTATTCAAGGGGACTGGTCTGCCACTTCAGGGCGAGATGCTTTTATGGCGTTGACTGAAACGGGAAAGGTCCCCAGCGCGATTTTTGCGCAAAATGACCGGATGGCGATTGGCGTTATGCAGTCAGCCCGTGACATGGGGATTTCTGTCCCAGAACAGCTCTCAGTTATCGGTCTGGATGATTTGCCTTTGGCATCCTATTTTGCACCCCCTTTGACGACCATCCGGCAGGACATTATCAAAATCGGCAGCAAGGCAGCCCAATTGTTGATTGCGAACATCGAGGAGCCATCGCATCCCACCCATCGCCTGACCATCAATCCAGAACTGATTGTTCGCAAATCAACAGCACCGTTTAATCATCAGAAGGAGGAGCCTATTGAATTAAGTCACAATCAAATTTAATCATGAATTTTGTTAAATATTTGAGCAAGAAAGGAGAAAATCATGTATAGAAAGAAAATGTTTATAATCCTCGCTGTTGTGATGCTGTTGTCTTTGATCCTTACAGCTTGTGAACCAGAGACGATTATCGAAACAGTGGTAGAAACGGTGATCGAAACTGTCGAGGTTGAGGGTGAAACCGTTGAAGTGATTGTTGAACGTGAGGTTGAGGTCCTTAAAGATAAAGAGATCCTGATCTATAACTCCTATGCCAGTGACCCAGCACCGCGTGAAGCTGATGAAGAGATTGTGCAAATGTTCATGGATAAATATCCGCAATATGATGTCATCCATAGCACGATCAACCATGAGGATTTCAAGCAGGCCATCCGCGCCTATCTGACCGCTTCTGCACCGCCAGATGTGATGACCTGGTTTGCCGGTGAGCGTGCTCGTTTCTTTATCGACAATGATCAAATCATGGATATCAGTGATGTCTGGGAGGGCGAAGGATGGGTTGAAGACTATCCTGCCGGCTTTAAAGCCCTGAGTTCTGTTGATGGCAAGCAGTACTTCCTGCCGACATCCTGGTATTGGTGGGCAGTTTATTACCGGGTTTCTGTCTTTGAAGAGCTGGGGCTTGAACCACCGACCACCTGGGATGAGTTTATCGAAGTCTGTGAGACGCTCAAAGAAAACGGGAAAACCCCAATCACCATCGGCACTAAGTATCGCTGGACTACGGGCGCCTGGTTTGATTATCTCAATATGCGGATTAATGGGCCCGAGTTCCATATCGATTTGATGCTTGGTAAAGAGTCTTATGAGGACGAGCGTGTGCTGGCGGTCTTTGACGCTTGGCGAGAATTGCTTGATAATGATTACTTCATTGAAGATGCCGCTGCTTACACGTGGTCGGAAGCTTTGGAACCCTTTATCACTGGTGAAGCTGGAATGTATCTGATGGGAGATTTCATACGCGACAGCCTGCCAACCGAAATCATGGATGATCTGGACTTCTTCCGTTTCCCGATCATGGATCCCGCAGTGTTGATTGGGGAAGATGCACCCACAGATGGTTACTTCATCGCTGCCAATTCCCAGAACCCAGAAGCTGCCAAGGCTTTCCTGGCTTATCTTGGTTCTGTTGAGGTGCAAACCTATAACGCTGAGAAATTGGGCCGCTTGCCGACTCATACGGGTGTTGATCGAAGCATGTTCAACGCAGCCCAGCAGAAAGGGTTGGCGCTGATAGATGGTGCTGATTACGTGGCACAATTCTACGATCGTGATACCAGGCCTGAAGTGGCTGATATGGGGATGAATGTATTCATGGAATTCTGGGATGATCCCGGTAATATAGCTCGTCTACTCGAGATGCTAGCAGAATTAGATGCCTACCGCATGGAGGTATTTGGCGCAGATTAAATACTGAATAACTGGGATCCTGACAATTTTGTCAGGATCCCAATCTCCATCAAGGAGGTGCTCTCGTGGTCCGTCTACGTAGAAATTTCTTACCCTACCTATTTCTAGCTATCCCAATCATTATTTATTTGGTGTGGGTGATCGGGCCGATGTTCTATACCTTTTACCTCAGCCTGACCAATTGGGATGGTTTATCCTCACCGCAATTCATTGGTTTTCGCAATTATGAACGTTTGTTTACTGACAGGGTATTCTTCCTCTCGCTGACCAACAATATGAAATGGTTAGCTTCATTTGTGACCGTTCCCGTGGTTCTGGGGTTGGCGTTAGCAATGATATTGAACCGAGCTGTACCAGGTGAAAAGTTCTTTAAAATGAGCTTCTATATGCCGATGGTGCTGGCGATGGTGGTGAGTGGGTTGATCTGGGGGTGGCTGTATCATCCTCGGGGTGGATTGATTAATAGTGTACTCGTCGGGCTTGGAATTGTTGAAAAAGGGCCTGGATGGTTGAGTGATCGCGACTTAGCCCTTTGGTCGATCATCATTGTGGCGATCTGGCGCCAGGTGGGCTATGTAATGGTGCTTTACCTGGCAGGATTAAAAAGCATTAACCCAGAATACCTTGAAGCGGCGAAAATTGATGGTGCCAACGACTGGCAGGTTTTTCGAAAAGTGTTATTACCACTCTTGATGCCGGTTTCAGTGATTGTTTTGGTCATCAGCGTAATTGACTCACTGCGGGCGTTTGACCTGGTCTCTGTGATGACCAGGGGCGGTCCGGCTAATTCATCATCGGTGTTGGCGAACTATATGTACATCCAGGCTTTCAATAATTACCGCATGGGTTATGCTGCTTCTATCGCTGTGATCCTCTTTCTGATCAGTCTGGTATTCATCTTCATTTACTTGTGGCGAGTGATGCAAGACGAGTTGGAGTATTAATCATGAAAAACGCACAAGCATATTTCAAATCTCCCTGGCGGGTGTTGATCTTTATCGTTCTGGTGCTGACGACGATCATTTGGCTTGTTCCAATCATGACCTCACTGGTCACTTCCATCCGGACGTTCAATGACATCCTTTACAGGGGTTTTATCTCCTGGCCTGAGGAAATTACCCTTGGAAATTTCAAGACGGCTTGGGAACGCGGCGGGTTAAGTCGCTACCTGCCTAACAGTTTCATTATCACGATCCCATCACTCTTGCTCACAATGTTGTTCTCATCAATGGGTGCCTATGCCCTGGCACGGTTTAACTTTCGTGGGAACCGCTTGATATTCTTTACTTTTGTCGGTGGAATGTTGTTGCCTTTCCAGGTGTTGATGCTCCCCGTGTTTAAGTTAACCGACTTCTTGGGTTTGTATGATACCTATTGGGGGTTGATCTTTTTTCACACAGCCTTTCAATTGGGGTTTTGCTCATTCATGCTGCGTAATTATATGCGTACTGTGCCTGGCGAAATCCTTGAGGCTGCCAGGATTGACGGTTGCTCCGAGTTTCGTATCTGGTGGCGCATTATGCTCCCGTTGACCCTACCGGCGATCGCTGCAGTGGCAACGTTGGAGTTTACCTGGATCTTCAATGATTATTTATGGGCGATCATCCTGTTACGCAGTGAAAAGCTTAAGCCAATTACGGCTGGGCTGGCTTCGCTTCAAGGGCAGTTTGTGACCGATTGGCCAGTGATCGTGGCTGGCGCATTACTCGGGACATTGCCTACACTTTTGGTTTTCTTGTTCTTACAACGTTATTTCATCGAAGGACTCACCTTGGGGGCGACGAAATGATGAGTCTGAAAGGTGAAGCTGGCAACCTGTAGTAGGCAGCTGGTAGCTGATAGCTGGCGAAAAAAGCTCAAAGCTGAAAGCTGATAGCTGGTAGAAAAAAGCCCAAAGCTGATAGCTGATAGCTTAAAGCTGTTAGCTGGTAGTTTGTAGCTGGTAGTTTGTAGCTGGTAGTCGGTAGCTGATGTTTGTTAGCTGGTAATTGGTCGCGAATAGCTCTCACATCGGTTTAATTCCTGATGCCTAATACCTCATACCTAATACCTTATTGCCCCATCACTATTCACAACTCACCCTTTTTCGTGCTAAACTTAAAGGTCAGATTGTTGTAAAGCATGCCCAGAATTCGTGTGGGCGGGCTTTTTCGCGCGTCTGAATGACCGCAGTGGCTGGCCTTGAATGGCGCTGGTAGATATTGATCGAGAAATTTTTATGACAGATAACACACCCTTTTTAATCGCCGGCTTGGGAAACCCCGGCCCGGACTACCGTCATAACCGGCATAATATCGGCTTTATGGTGGTGGATGCCCTGGCGGCTGCGCTGCTGATCCCCATCCAACGTGTGGAGCTGCGCGCCCTGGTTGGTAAAGGCGCCCTGGATGGTGAGCGCCTGATCCTGGCCAAACCGCAGACCTTCATGAATAATTCCGGGCGGTCTGTGGCACCCCTGGCAAGGTTTTATAAGATCCCCCAAGAACAACTGCTGGTGATTCATGATGACCTGGACCTGCCCTTTGGGACCCTGCGCTTGCGTCCCTTTGGCGGCACCGGCGGCCAGCGTGGGATGGAATCGATCGTAACCCAGCTGGGCACCGATGCATTCCCGCGCCTGCGGATCGGCATCGGTCGGCCGCCCGGGCGCATGGACCCGGCGGATTACGTGTTGCATAATTTTGACCCCTCGCAAGAGGAAATCCTGCCCGAGGTATTGGGCAGGGCAGTGGATGCCATCCGGATGTTTATCCTGGAGGGTATTGACACAGCCATGACGACGTATAATGGGCGTATCATCGGCGAGGATTGATGCAATTGCTGGATACTTTAAGCAAGCTGCCTGCTTACCGCGCCGTGTTGGCGGGTTTGCAGGTCAGCCCTGGCAGCTCAGAGCCATTGGCGGGGCTGGGCTTACCGCGCGCAGCGCGCCTGCCCCTGGTGGCGCGCCTGCAGCAGGACCTGCGCCGGCCAATCCTACTGATCACCAACCGCGCCGATCGCGCCCTGGCCCTGTACGAGGAGCTGCAATTCTGGCTGGGGGAGCGGGGTGTGTATTACTTCCCAGAGCCGAACCCTTTGTTTTATGAAAAATCTGGCTGGGGTCTGGGCACCCGTCGAGACCGCCTGCAGGTGTTGACCACCCTGGCGCGCACCTTAATGCCCGGGATGGCTGAGCCTGAGCTGCCGCCGGTGATCGTGGCACCGGTGCGGGCGATCATGACTCGCACACTGCCCCGCCGGGATTTTATCAAGCATACCAAGGTCTTGAAGCTCGGTCAGCAGGTCACACCGGAGGAACTGACCCGGGCGTGGGTCGAGACCGGTTATACCTATGCCAACATCGTCGTTGAAGCGGGCCAGTTCTCGCGGCGCGGCGGCATCCTGGATGTGTGGGCGCCAGGTGAAGCTATGCCGGTGCGGATTGAGTTCTTTGGGGACGAAATCGATACGATGCGCGCCTTTGATCCAGCGACCCAGCGCACGGTGGGGAAATTGGAAAGCTTCATCATTACCCCGGCCCGCGAGATCCTGCCCCTCGCGGCAGAAAAAGCCGGGCTGCCGCCCACGGATCTGACGGAATTTCACCTGCCCCTGGCTCACCCCTTTGGCGGCAGCTTACTGGATTTTTTGCCAGATAACGCGCTGATCAGCCTTGACGGCCAGGAGTTCATCCTGGCTGCGGTGACCGATATCGAAGAAGAAAGCCTTTCCCGTCGGGAGGACGCTGTCAAGGCTGGGGAGATCGATCCGGGATTCCCTGTGCCATTTTTCACCTGGTCCGAAATTGAAGACCGGATCAGTAAACGGCCGGTGATTGAGTTGGGGTATACCAGCGCGCCGGATGTGCCGCAGCTCGCCTCACATTTCGAACCCGGACCTCGGTTTGCTGGTAAACTGCGGGATTTCATGGATTACTTGAAGTCACTCGAAAACCAGGGCAACAGCTGGGTGATCGTCTCACGCCAATCAGCGCGGTTGCGCAACCTGTGGGCGGAAGGGCAGATGTATCATGGAGCCCTGGTAGAAGAACAGCTGGCGGAGCATTTTATCGAGGGCACCCTGGCGGGAGGATGGGTGCTGACCACGTCTGAAGGGGGCCAACTGCACCTGCTGACGGACAGCGAGATCTTTGGCTGGTCACGGCCGCAGCCCCGCCGCCGCTATCGCCCGACCGCCGAAGCGCCCGAATCCAGTTACGCCGACTTAGAACCCGGCGATTGGGTGGTGCATGTTGACCACGGCATCGGGAAGTTTGCCGGCCTGGTCCAGCGGGCACAGGATGGCGTCTTACAGGAATTCTTGTGTATTAACTACGCCGACCAGGACCAGCTCTACGTCCCAATTCATCATGCAGACCGGCTGACGCGTTATGTCGGCGCAGATGGGCATATGCCCGTTATCTCTCGCCTGGGCGGGGGCAGCTGGAACACGACCAAGCAAAAGGTGCGGGAGGCAGTGCAGGAGATCGCCGGCGAGCTGTTAGAGCTGTATGCCCAACGGCAGGTGGCTGAGGGTTATGCCTTCAACAGCGACACCCCCTGGCAGCGCGAGCTGGAAGCCAGTTTCCCCTATATTGAGACCGAGGACCAGCTGAGTGCCCTGGCTGAAATTAAGCAAGATATGGAAGTCCCCCGGCCGATGGACCGCTTGCTGTGCGGGGATGTGGGATATGGCAAAACCGAAGTGACCTTGCGAGCAGCCTTCAAAGCTGTGATGGATGGCAAGCAAGTTGCGGTGCTGGTGCCCACGACCGTGCTCGCCCAGCAGCATTATGACACCTTTCGCTCGCGCCTGGCAACCTTCCCGGTCGAGGTGGAAATGCTCTCTCGTTTTCGCACCCAGCAGCAGCAGAACCGGATTATCCGGGACCTGCGGAAGGGTAAGGTGGATATCGTGATCGGCACACACCGGCTGCTCTCGGATGATGTTTCATTTAAAGACCTGGGTTTGGTCGTGATCGATGAAGAGCAACGCTTTGGGGTGGCCCACAAGGAACACCTCAAACAGCTGCGAACTTCGGTGGATGTGCTCACACTGACCGCAACCCCCATCCCACGCACCCTATATATGGCGTTGACCGGCGTGCGGGACATTTCCACCATCAACTCGCCGCCCGAGGAACGCCTGCCGATCGTGACCCATATCGGGCCGTATGACACCAAGCTGGTGCGCTATGCGATTGTGCGTGAGCTGGAGCGCGGCGGGCAGGTGTTCTTTGTACACAACCGGGTGCAGACGATCAACGCCATGCGGACCCACCTCGAAGGGTTGGTTCCGGAAGCCCGGATCGGTATCGCCCACGGGCAGATGGACGAGAAAGCCCTGGCAGAGATGATGCACCGCTTTAACGATGCTGAGATCGATGTGCTGTTGTGCACGTCGATCATCGAATCGGGGCTGGATATCCCCAATGCCAACACGTTGATCGTTGACCGTGCCGATACCTTTGGGCTGGCGCAGCTCTATCAGTTGCGTGGCCGGGTTGGGCGTGGCGCCCAACGCGCCTATGCTTACCTGTTCCGCCATCGGGTCAAAGCCCCCACGCCCGAAGGCCAGGAGCGGATGGAGGTGTTAGCGGAGAACACGCAGCTCGGTTCAGGGTATGCCATCGCCATGCGTGACCTGGAGATGCGCGGGGCTGGTGAGCTGTTGGGGACGCGTCAGTCAGGCTATATCGCCTCGGTGGGCTTTCACCTGTATACCCGGCTGCTGGCCCAGGCTGTCAGCCAATTCCGGCTGGCAACAGGGGTCGACGCGCCGGAGGAGGCTTCCATCCTGGATGCGTCTTTGACCATCCCCACTTCGGTCAACCTGCCGCTTTCGATTGGCATCCCGGATACGTATATCGCTGACCAGGCCTTGCGGCTAAAACTGTACCGGCGCCTGGCGGACATCAATGATGAGGACGCCCTGGCATCGATCGAAATGGAGTTTGTGGATCGGTTTGGTCCCTTGCCAGAACAGGTGCGCAACCTGATCTTCCAAATCAAGATCAAACTTTTAGCGGCTCTGGTCGGGCTGGCCTCGGTCAACTTTGAAGGCCGGCAGATTGTATTGAGCTATCCGCAGCTCCCTGAAGGCATCAAAGCGCGTAACCTGCCTGAATTGGGGATGCCCGTTATGGCGGGCAAGAATGCCTATCGTATCAATTTCTCAGACCCCGATCATGAACCCTGGCAGGCGGTTTTGGTCGAGACGCTGGGAAAGATACGCAAGGTGAATGGACTTTGAGGTGAACATGACGGGATTGATCACCTTACTCAATCGATCGAGATTGCTCCTGGAGATCAAGCCGATGTTGGGTGATGATTACCATGTGTTGGAATCGTAAGGATTTACCCTAAATTGCCGCTGACCTGGCGAAGGTCACCCCACTTGCTAAAAAATGCCCTTGTGTTATACTGCAAAAAGGTACTAAAAAACCACTCTGGTCTTCAACTGTCGGCAACTTGATTAAAACGATGAAACTATTTTTGCAAAAATCCCACAAATGGCTGTTCCCCGGGTCGTTTTTAATGATCCTGGCGGGAATCGGCCTGATTTGGTTTGGGCTGATGCAGACCAATACGGTCATCATCGCCGGTGAACCGGTCAGCGTGCGCACCAATGCCTTACGGGCTTCTGGTGTGCTGCGTGCGGCGGACATCATCGTGGGCGAGGACGACCGCCTGGTCCCGGCAGGGGACCCCTGGATCTGGCGGTCTGCGCTGATCACAATTGAACCTGCCCGGGATGTGATGATCAAAACACCCGACGGCCAGGTAACCCTGCATACGGCTGAACGAATCCCGGCCAACCTGGTCAGCCAGGTTGATGTGCCCTTGTTCCCCCACGACCGGGTGCTGTTGAACGGGCGGGCAATCAACCCAAATATCCCTTTGGAAGATGAGACCGATTTTGCCTTGCTGCAGGTTCAACCGGCAGTGCCGGTGAACTTGGTGATCGACGGCCGCCAGTTAACCGTGTATTCAGACCAGCCGACGCTGGGTGCTGCCCTGGAAGCCGCAGCGATCCGGGTGGCGCCGCAGGATTGGATCTCGGAAGACCTGCTTACCCCGCTGGAAGACGACCTGGTTGTCACCATTCGGCGAGCCCGCCCGGTAGCGGTGATGGTTGGGGAACTGGAGGTGACCGGCATGACGGCCGCTGTGACTGTGGGCGATGCGCTGGTAGATATCGGCGTCACCCTGCAGAACCTGGATCACACCGTACCCTCGGAAGATGCGCCGATCCCCCCCAATGGGGAAATTGAGCTGGTTCAAGTCAGCGAACAGGTGTTGATCCTGACAGATGAGGTCCCGTATGCGAACGAGTATGTTGAAGACCCCAATACGGAATTAGACCAGGTATCCGTTGTTCAACCCGGTCAGATGGGTATCTTTGCCACCCGTGAGCGGGTGCAGTATGCCAATGGGGAAGAATTATGGCGCGATACCCCCGAGAGCTGGCAAGCCAGTGAAGCTGCCGATGGGTTGCTCGGCTATGGTTCAAGAGTCGAGGTACGTACCGCCGTGGTGGACGGCCAGGAGATCGAATATTGGCGCAAAATCAGCGTGTATGCCACGTCATATTCACCCTGCCGTTTGGGTGTACCGGGTTTGTGCAGCAACACCACGGCCAGCGGCTTGCCTGTGAGTAAGGGGACAATTGCGGTGACGCGCAACTGGTTTAATATGATGAAATTCCAGCAAGTGTTCGTCCAGGGGTATGGCTATGGCACGATTGCGGACATCGGCGGCGGCGGGTTCTACTTCAGCCATTACTGGATTGACCTGGGCTATCCGGATGATAGTTATCAATCCTGGCATCATTGGACGACGATGTATTTTTTAACCCCTGTCCCTGCCTGGTACCCGGCGGTGCTGCCATGGCCTTAGACCCGCTGCACGTCCCTAGCCTGCTCAAGCAATACAATATCCGGCCCCAAAAATCCCTGGGGCAAAACTTCCTGGCCGATCATAACGCCCTGGTCAAGATTGTGCGCGATGCCGGGGTTAACCAAGGGGATCGAGTCCTGGAGATCGGTGCGGGGTTGGGAAACCTGACGCGACTGTTGGCTCAAGATGCGTGTGAGGTGACCGCGGTGGAGATTGATGAGCGTTTGTACCCTGCCCTGGCGGGGGTACTGCGGCCATTTACGAATGTGCGCCTGGTCAGAGGGGATATCCTGGACATCCCGCTGGAAAGCCTGTTCAGCGAGGATGGCTACCTGGTGGTGGCCAATATCCCGTATTACATCACCTCAGCCGTCATCCGTCACCTGTTGGAAGCGGCGGTCAGACCTAAACGAATTGTGCTGACCATCCAGCGTGAGGTGGCTGAGCGCATCATCAGCCGTGATGATAAGATGAGCTTGCTGTCCCTTTCGGTGCAGGTGTATGGGGAGGCCAGGATCGCCGGCGAAATCTCGGCCAATTGTTTTTATCCCAGGCCGCAGGTGGATTCAAGCGTGCTGATCATTGAGGTGGATGAACAGCCCAAACTTTCGGATGAGGGGATCCGCTGGATGTTCAAGCTGGCGCACGCAGCCTTCAACCAGAAGCGCAAGATGCTGCGCAATTCGCTCAAGGTTATCCTTGAGGAGGCGGCGCTTGTGGCGGTCTTGGAACGTGCTGGGATTGATCCCCGCCAGCGGCCGGAGGATCTGCCGTTGGAGGATTGGATCCGGCTGGCAGAGGCGGTCATCGCTGAAAGCTAAAAGTTGGAAGCTGAAAGGGAGAAAGTGAGAGAAGACGGAGGACGGAGGACAGGAGACTGGGAGTGTCTTCCTCGGACGCCGGTTCTCGGGCTTCAGTCATTTTCACGAAGCAGTATATTCTTAAAAATCCCAGGGGTCTTTGTTTTAATTATTATTTGAATTACAAACAGGTTCGACTCTCGAGGATATCACTGTTTTAAAAACTGATCGCTTCGATATTTTTTTAAGACCCCCGGGGTTTTGGCAACAGATTACGGATGGTGTGCATATCGTTCTCGTGTGAGAATGACCATAATGTTTATTCTTAAAACCCCGGGGGTCTTTGTTTTAATTATTATTTGAATTACAAACAGGTTCGACTCTCGAGGATATCACTGTTTTAAAAACCGATCGCTTCGATATTTTCTTAAGACCCCCGGGGTTTTGGCAACAGATTACGGATTGTGTGCATATCGTTCTCGTGTGAGAATGACCATAATGTTTATTCGTAAAACCCCGGGGGTCTTTGTTTTAATTATTATTTGAATTACAAACAGGTTCGACTCTCGAGGATATCACTGTTTTAAAAACTGATCGCTTCGATATTTTTTTAAGACCCCCGGGGTTTTGGCAACAGATTACGGAT